>DXBY01000208.1 GCA_019116305.1 Candidatus Ruania gallistercoris
TGGTGTAGGGGTAGGCGGCGCCGTCCGGGCTGGTGGTGAACACGTTCGTGGTGAACGAGGTGTTGTCGTAGGAGGCCACGCCGATCGCGGAGTCGCTCACGCCCGGTGCCCCGGCGGACCAGGTGCCCAGCTCGCCGTCGTTGCCGATCGAGGCCACCACGACCATCCCGGCGTCGGTGAGGTTGTCGCTGGCCACCGCGGTCGGGTACTGCGGCCAGGAGGCGAACCCGGCCCCGACGGACATGTTCAGCACGTCCATCCCGTCGGCGAGGGCCATCTCCATCGCGGCGAGCATGATGTCGGTGTCGGTGGAGCCGGCGCAGCCGAACACCCGGTAGGCCCCGAAGGTCACCCCGGGTGCGACGCCGCGCACCTCGTTCTCCGCCGGGTCACCGCTGGCGCCGACGATGCCGGCCACGTGCGTCCCGTGCCCCTGGCAGTCGTCCGGGTCGCCGTCCGGGGCCGGCACCGGCTGGTAGTCGGCACTGGCGGGGTCGGCGTTGTAGTCATCGCCGACGAAGTCGTGCCCGTGAGTGACCCGCTCGGTCGGGAACGAAGTGCCCCCGCCCAGATCGGGGTGGTCGTAGTCCACCCCGGTGTCCAGGATGCCCACAGTGATGCCTTCGCCGGTGTAACCGAGCTCGCTCTGCGCGATGTCCGCACCGGTCATCGCCAGCGCACTGACCATGTCCGGCTGCTCCTGGGTGCCGGCGTCCGGCGGCAGGTGCACCGTCATCACCGGGAAGACCGCCTGCACGGAGTCGGCCTCGGCGAGCACCGCGGCATCGTGGTCGGACATCTCTGCGGAGAAGCCGGTCCACAGTTGGCTGTAGGTCTCCCGGACCTCCACCTCCAGACCCAGGTCCTCGGCTTCGTCCACGGCGGCGTTCGTACTGCGGGTGTTCACCGACGGCGATCCGCCCTGGACCGTGGGCGTTCCGCTGGTCTGCACGAACCAGGCGCCGCTGGGGGAAGACTCGGCCTGCAGGCCGCTCGCACTGCTGGACGCCCCGTAGTCGGATGCGGTCCCCAGGTCCGTCACGTCGTCGTCGGCGGAGGCTGCGGACAGGGGGACGAAGGTGGACAACGCCAGTGCGGCGATGCCCCCACAGGCCACGGCTCTACGCGGCCATACACGATCGGACGACGGTGGTCGACGCATCAAGGGGTCTCCTCATCGAGTCGGGAAGCGCCCGGGGACAATCGGGGCACCCGAAGCAACATAGCGCTATCCGATTGACCAGTGCTCGCAGAATCCGCACAGGTCCTGCACAATTCTTTCACCCCGGGCGACGGCGGACGCCGCCAGGACGTCAGTGCGTCGCCGTGGTTTGCTGGTACAGCGCGAGGCGCGGAGTGCCCTCGAGGAGGCGGTAGGTGCTGGTCATCAGTGCCACGAAAGGGGCCTCACCGTGGCGGTGCGCCGTAGCCCGGTAGGTCAGGGCGGCAGCGTCCTGGCCCAGGTCGATACGCCGCAGGTCGGTGAGCTGATAGCCCGCCCAGGCGGGAGCGCCGTCCAGGCTCGCGACCACCTGGTCGCGGTCCAGCACCACGCCGTTCACCAGCACCATCAGCGCATCGGCCGTCATCAACCGGCCGTAGTACGCGCCACCGGTCGAGTCGCAGAGGGCATCCCAGCCCCGGTGCTCGAGCGCAGCCATGCGGTCCAGCGACAGCTCATCCATCTCGCTGAGCGTACCGCCGGAGTACTCTGCGCTGGTGTTCCACATCGTCTTCCACGAGCCGTGCATCCCACCGAACACCGGAAACGCGATCCGGATGACCGCGGTCACCGGAACCACACTGCACCTGGTCGAACCCCTCGGCTTCGACCTGAGCGACGCCAAGCTGCGCCGGGCCGGCCTGGACTACCACGACCTCGCCCACGTGCGGGTCCACCCCGACTGGCCCTCCGCCGTCGAGCATCTGCAGACTTACGGCAGTGGCCGCATCTACGCCTTCACCACCCACACCGACCAGCACTTCGGCCAGGTCGGCTACGCCGAGGGCGATGCGCTGCTGTTCGGCACCGAACCGACCGGGCTGCCCGCCCACGTCCTGGACGATGAGGCGATCACCGCACAGGTGCGGATCCCGATGCGTCCGGCTGTTCGCTCCCTGAACCTGTCCAACTCCGCGGCGATCGCGGTCTACGAGGCATGGCGCCAACACGGGTACCCGGGTGGTGTCTGAGGCGCGGCTGCGGACCGCTGCAGAGTCGCCCGGTGGAGGCAAGAAGCGGCCCCGACGCGATGAACGCAATCGGGGCCGCCGCGCGACCGGCCGTTCAGAGGGGGGCCGTTCGGCCGTCGCTGCTGGCCGGGACTTCTACGCCTCCGAGGGGGACGGGGACTGATCCCGGCGTGCTTCAAACTCTACAACATTGCAGTGCTTGCGGGTACCGGTTGGGGACGGCCGACTTCCGGTATGAATGGGGACATGCCCCCTGCTTCCCTCCCCGCGGACAACCCGTTCTCCCAGGCCTGGGACCTGCCCTACGCCCTGCCCGACTTCGCTGCTGTTCGCAGCGAGCATATTCGCCCGGCGCTGGACGCTGGACTGGCCGCACAGCGGGCCGAGTGGGAGGCGATCGCCACCTGCACCGAGGCCCCTTCGGTGGCGAACACCCTGGACGCGGTGGAGCGCTCCGGGCAGCTGCTCCAGCGCGTCGAGACCACGTTCGGCACCCTGGTCAGCTCGGTCGGGACCGATGAGCTGCGCCAGATCGAGTCCGAGTACGCACCGGTGCTCGCCGCGCACCGGGACACCTTCTGGCTGGACGAGCGCCTCTACTCCCGGCTGGTGCAGCTGCAGGAGGGGGTGAGCGAGCCGGAGACCGCGTGGGTGCTGGAGCGCTACCTCACCGACTTCGTCCGTGCCGGGATCCGGCTCGACCAGCCGGAGAAGGAACGCCTGCGGGCGCTGAACAGCGAGATCACCACCCTGGAGACCCAGTTCGCCCAGCAGGTGGTGGCCGGGTTGGCGGCGGCAGCCGTGCAGATCCTCGATCCCACTATGCTCCTCGGGTTGGCTGAGGACGCCGTCTCCGCACTGGCCCAGGCCGCCGCCGACCGCGGCATCGGCGGGCACCTGGTCACCCTCGACCTGCCCACCGACCAGGCGATCGTGGCCCAGGCTGCCGATCGGCGGCTGCGGGAGCGGGTGTTCACCGCCTCGGCCACTCGCGGCACCGGCGTCGATCCCGGCACCGACACCCGCGCGATCCTGGTGGCGCTGGCCGCCCGGCGGGCCGAGCGTGCCCAGCTGCTCGGGTATGCCCATCACGCCGCCTACGTGGCCGGCGGCGGCACGGCGAAGACCAGTGAGGCGATCAACGCGATGCTCTCCCGGTTGGCCGGGCCCGCCGTGCGCAACGCGCGTGCCGAAGGCGCGGACCTGACCCGTGCGTTGAGAGCCGACGAACCGGAGGCTGAGCTCGCCGCCTGGGACTGGTCCTACTACGCCGACCGGGTGCGCCGAGAGCGCTACACCGTGGACGACGCTGCGCTGCGCCCCTACCTGGAGCTTGACCGGGTGATCCACGACGGTGTCTTCTACGCCGCCGGGCGGCTCTACGGGTTGACCTTCACCGAGCGCGAGGACCTGACCGGCTACGCCGACGGTGTGCGCATCTGGGAGGTGTTCGAAGCCGACGGGACCGGCCTCGGGCTGTTCGTCGGCGACTACTACGCCCGTGAGGGCAAGCGCGGCGGTGCCTGGATGCACAACCTGGTGGATGCGTCCGGACTGCTCGGGCAGGCACCGGTGGTGGTGAACAACCTGAACATCGCCCGGCCCGCCGCGGGGCAGCCCACTCTGCTCACCTGGGAGGAGGTGCTCACCGCCTTCCACGAGTTCGGCCACGCCCTGCACGGTCTGTTCGCCTCCGGCCGCTACCCGTCGGTCTCCGGCACGAACGTGCCACGAGACTTCGTCGAGTACCCGTCCCAGGTGAACGAGATGTGGGCCTGGCACCCTGAGGTGCTCTCCAGCTTCGCCCGGCACCATCGCACCGGAGAGGTGCTGCCCGCCGAGACTGTGGACCGGCTCCGTGCCTCGCAGAGCTATGGGCAGGGCTTCGACACCACCGAGTACCTGGCGGCGGCGATGCTGGACCAGGCCTGGCACCAGCTCGCCCCCGACCAGGTCCCCAGCGATGCCGAGTCGGTCGCCGGGTTCGAGGCCGAAGCGCTCGCCGCGATCGGGTTGGACTACCCGCTCGTGCCGCCGCGCTACCGGTCCACCTACTTCAACCACACCTTCGGCGGCGGGTACGACGCCGGCTACTACTCCTACATCTGGAGCGAGGTGCTGGACGCCGACACCGTCGAGTGGTTCCGCCAGGAGGCGGCCCAGGGCGATGACGGCGGACTGAACCGAGCCGCCGGGAGCCGGTTCCGCCAGGCGCTGCTCTCCCGCGGACACACCCGGGACCCGCTCGCCTCGTATCGTGACCTGCGTGGCCGCGACGCCGTGATCGACCCCCTGCTCAAGCGCCTAGGACTGGACTGATGACCGACGAGAACCGTATGCCCACCGCTGCCGAGCTCGATGCAGTGGCGATCTGCCGCAACCTGATCCGGATCGACTCCTCCAACTACGGGGACGGGTCCGGACCGGGGGAGCGGGCCGCCGCCGAGTACGTGATGGAGCTGCTCACCGAGGTCGGCTACGAGCCGACCTACTTCGAGTCCGCCGACCGGCGCGCGAACGTGGTGCTGCGCATCCCCGGCACGGACCCCGACCGGGACGCGTTGGTGGTGCACGGACACCTGGACGTCGTCCCGGCGCAAGCCTCCGACTGGAAGATGGACCCGTTCGGCGGCGAGGAGATGGACGGCATGATCTGGGGCCGCGGGGCCGTGGACATGAAGGACATGGATGCGATGATCCTCGCCGTGGTCCGGGACATGAAGCGCACCGGCTGGCAGCCGCCGCGCGACTTGGTGATCGCCTTCTTCGCCGACGAGGAGCACGGCGGAACCTACGGCGCTGGGTACGCGGTGGAGAACAAGCCGGAGCTGTTCGCCGGTGCCACCGAGGCGATCAGCGAGGTGGGCGGGTACTCGGTGGAGGTGAACGGCCGCCGTGCCTACCTGCTGCAGACCGCGGAGAAGGGGATCGCCTGGCTCCGGCTGATCGCCGACGGGACGGCGGGGCACGGCTCACAGATCAGCACCGACAACGCCGTGACCCATCTCGCCGAGGCGATCGCACGGATCGGCCGGCACTCCTGGCCGCTGAGCCTCTCACCCACTGTGCGTGCCCTGCTCGACGGCGTGGCCGAGCTCACCGGGACCGGCTACGACCCGGATGACCGGGTCTCGATCGAAGCGCTCGCAGGAACGTTGGGCTCGGCGAGCAAATTCGTGAACGCGACCCTGGCCGCGAACTCCAACCCGACCCAGCTGGACGCCGGCTACAAGGCGAACGTGGTGCCCTCGACGGCCGAGGCCGTGGTGGACGTCCGGTTCCTACCCGGTGAGGAAGAACAGACCGTGGACACGATCCGCGAGCTCGCCGGGCCCGGGATCCGACTGGAGGACGTGCAGCGCAACATCGCCCTCGAGGTGCCCTTCGGCGGTGACCTGGTGGACCGGATGGTCGCCGCACTCGATGCCGAGGACCCCGGTGCAGTGGTGCTGCCCTACATGCTCTCCGGCGGCACGGACAACAAGTCCCTGGCCCGGTTGGGGATCACCGGGTACGGGTTCGCACCGCTGCGGCTGCCTCCGGACCTCGACTTCGCCGGGATGTTCCACGGCGTGGACGAGCGGGTGCCGGTGGACTCGGTGCAGTTCGGGGTTCGGGTGCTGGAGGCATTCCTGCGCAGCTGCTGAGCGCCGATGGAGCGGCGTGCTGCCCGCGTTCACAGCAGGCAGCGCACGGGGTCGGTCAGAGCGTGCTGCGCACGCGGATGATCTTGCGTCGGAGCCAGACCTTGCGCGCGCCGCCCAGATAGACGCGGTGCCGCGCCAGCTCCCACCGGCCGTACTCTGCCTCGTCGGTGAGCAGCTGTCGGAGCTCGCTGCGCTTGGTGGTCGCCGGCAGGTTCAGCACCCGAAATTCGTACGCCGCCTGCGAGGCGGCCACCGCGGTGGTGGAAGACGACATGGCAGCACGATAGCCAGCCCGCCTGGGTGCGTCGAACACACGCGCCGCTCCGGCGCCGTGTGCCGGGACATCTGACTCTCCCCACCAGCGGGTCCGGGTGCTACGGTCACGGTATGGCTACCGACCCGCGTGGCGCGCTGGACCGATTGATCGAGGCTTTCGAGCAGCACCTGGAGGCGGTGGAGTCCGTGCAGGACGATGAGGCTCCGGTGGTGCTGGCAGCGGCCGATACCCTCGCCGAGGCGTTCGAGAACTACGACGAGGCGGTCTACGAGGAGTACGGAGTGGACACCCCGCTGGTGGTCTACGACGGTGACGACGACGAGGACTTCGACTTCGACGACCTGGACGAGGACGCGCTCGAGGACGCGGTCGACGATGCCGACGACGACCCGGACGCGGTCGACGACGTCTCTGGCCGACGGGGCTGAGGTCTGCGGCGCGGCACTTTCCAGCTACCGCCGCTCGGGATAACCGAGCTCTGGCTGGGTCACCTCGTCCAGCACTGTGCGGATCTGCTCCGGTAGCTCCAGGTCGTCGGCAGCCAGCGCCCCGCGCAGCTGTGCCGGGCTACGCGCCCCGATGATCGCACTCGCCACCCCTGGTGCATCCCGGGTCCAGGCCAGCGCGACCTCCACCGGCGCCCGGCCCAGCCCGTCGGCGGCGGTCGCCACCGCCTCCACCACGGAGCGGGCACGGTCGGTCAGGTACGGTTCGACGAACCCCCGCAGGTGCGGAGAGGCAGCCCGGGAGTCGGCCGGGACTGCACGCCGGTACTTCCCGGTGAGCACCCCGCGGCCGAGCGCCGACCACGCGAGCACACCGACGCCGAGCGAGGCCGCCGCCGGCAGCACCTCCCGCTCGATACCCCGCTCCAGCAGCGAGTACTCCATCTGCGCAGCCGCCAGGCCTGGAGCACCGGCGCCGGAGAGCACGGTCGTAGCATGGGCGAGCTGCCACGCCGGGTGGTTGGCGAGTCCCACGTACCGGGTGCGTCCGGTCGCGACGGCGTGCTGCATCGTCCAGAGGGTCTCGGCCAGCGGTGTGCGGGGGTCGGGCGCCTGCACCAGCCACAGATCGAGGTGGTCGGTACCCAGGCGCGCCAGGGAGGAGTCCAACGCATCCAGCAGCGCCCCGCGGGAGGCGTCCACCCGGCCGTCGCGCACGCCCGCCTTCGAGCACAGCACCACATCCTGCCGGTGCACCTGATCGGTGAGCAGCTCGCCGATCACCTCCTCGGCCGCGCCGTCGGAGTAGGTGGCGGCCGTGTCCAGCAGCGAGCCCCCGGCGTCCAGGAACTCCCGCAGCTGGTCGGCGGCGTCACCGGCATCGGTGTCCCGGCCCCAAGTCATCGTGCCCAGCCCCACCGAGGACACGCGCAGACCGCTGTCGCCCACACGCCGTGAATCCATAGGTGCGAGGTTACCGCTCCCTGCCGTTTACCCTTGGACCCCGTGACGTTGTGGGAAGCCCTCATCCTGGGCCTGGTACAGGGGTTGACCGAGTTCCTCCCCATCTCTTCGAGCGCGCACCTGCGCATCGTCGGCGACCTGATGAGCTCCGACCCGGGGGCCGCCTTCACCGCGATCACCCAGATCGGCACCGAGGCCGCAGTGGTGCTCTACTTCCGCCGAGATATCGCCCGGATCATCTCCCACTGGGCGAAGTCCCTGCCGGTCGGTCCGTGGAAGAACCAGATCCCGACCTCCGACCCGGACGCCCGGATGGGCTGGTTCGTGATCTGCGGGTCCATCCCGATCGTCGTGCTCGGACTGCTGTTCCAGGACCAGATCGAGCACGCGCTGCGCAACCTCTACCTCACCGCGCTGCTGCTCGCAGTCTTCGGCGTGATCCTCGGCATCGCGGACGTGCGCGGCGCCAAGACGCGGTCGCTGACCCAGCTCACCTGGAAGCACGCCTGGCTCTACGGTTTCGCGCAGTCGCTTGCCCTGGTGCCCGGTGTCTCCCGTTCCGGCGGCACCATCACCGCCGGGCTGCTGATGGGCTACACCCGCGAGGCCGCCGCCCGGTACTCCTTCCTGCTGGCGATCCCTGCGGTGCTCGGCTCCGGGTTCTACCAGCTCATCAAGAGCGGCGGGACCGCCGGCCAGGTCGGCTTCTGGCCCACAGTGCTGGCGACAGCTGTCGCGTTCGTGGTGGGTTACGTGGTGATCATCGCGTTCCTGAAGATCGTCTCCACCTACTCCTACAAGCCATTCGTGTACTACCGGATCGGCCTGGCCGTGGTGGTGGTGATCCTGCTGCTGGCCGGAGCGCTGAGCGTGATGCCCCCGGCAGCCGGTTAGTCTGATCAGGTGCACTCCTGGCCTCACCCTCACCTTCCCGTCCTGATCACCCCGGGCCTCCGGCCCCAGTTGCAGGACACCGCCACCGGCCGGAGGTTCGATCCAGTCGTCGACGGCGACGGGCACCTCTACGTGTGCGGGATCACTCCGTACGACTCCACCCATCTGGGCCATGCGTTCACCTATGTGGCCTTCGACACCCTGAACCGGGTGTGGCGGGATGCGGGCGTGCAGGTGCGCTACGTGCAGAACGTCACCGATGTGGACGATCCGCTGCTGGAGCGTGCCGAGCAGATCGGGGTGGACTGGAGGGAGCTCGCCGCTGACCAGGTGCAGCTGTTCCGCACCGATATGCAGGCGCTGCGGGTGCTCCCGCCGGAGCACTACATCGGCGTGGTCGAAGCGATCGACCTGGTGGTGGCCGCTGTGGAGCGGCTGGTCGCAGCCGGCGCCGCCTACCGGGTGGACCAGGACGTGTACGCCGACCTGAGCGCCGACCACCGGTTCGGCTCGGTCTCCAACCTCGACCCGGAGACGATGGCCCGACTGTTCGCCGAACGCGGCGGCGACCCGGACCGGGAGGGCAAGAAGGACTCGCTGGACCCGCTGCTCTGGCGCGGGCGCCGTGCCGGGGAACCGTGGTGGGACGGCGCCAGCCTCGGCCCCGGCCGGCCCGGTTGGCACATCGAGTGCGGCGCCCTGGCCGAGCACTACCTCGGTCTTCCGGTCACCGTCGAGGGGGGCGGGGAGGACCTGATCTTCCCGCACCACGACATGGGTACCAGCCACCTGCGCTTCCTGCACAGCACGGACGACGAGCCGATCCGCGGCTACCTGCACACCGGCCTGGTCGCCTACCAGGGGCAGAAGATGAGCAAGTCGCTGGGCAACCTGGTGTTCGTCTCCGGTCTGCTCGCCGACGGGGCGGACCCGCGGGTGGTGCGCCTGGTGCTGCTCGCGCACCACTTCAGCGAGTCCTGGGAGTACACCGACACTGAGTTGGCGGAGGCCGCCCGGCGGTTGGACCGGTGGCTGAGCGCCGCTGGTCAGGCCACGCCGGGAGGCCAGACCGAGACCGGAGGCGCGCACACTTCGGCGACCCTGCCGGCCACCGCGACCGGGCAGAGCCAGCCGGGCTCCGCCGTCGTGCAGGAGATGCGCGAAGCGCTCGCGAACAACCTGGACACCGTGGCCTGCCTGGAGGTGGTGGACCGGGCGGCCGCCGCCGGTGCCCTCACCGCCGAGGTGGTGACCGCGATCGACGCCCTGCTCGGGATCGACCTGAGCTGACCTGGTCCGGTGGCCGGTGCGGTCAGTGCCCGGAGTCGCGCCGGCGCAGGTACTTCTCGAACTCCCGCGCGATCGCGTCCCCGCTGGCTTCGGGCAGCTCCACCGTATCCTTGGCCTGCTCCAGCTGGCGCACGTACTCGGCGACCTCCGGATCCTCACCGGCGAGCTCGTCCACACCGTCCTGCCACGCCTTGGCATCCTCGGCGAGCTCACCCATCGGCACCGGCTCACCGAGCAGCTCTTCCAAGGCAGTGAGCAGCGCCAGTGTGGCCTTCGGGGACGGCGGTTGGCCCACGTAGTGCGGCACCGCCGCCCACACGTTCAGTGCGTGCAGGCCGCGCTCGGAGGCCAGGTGAGTGAGCACCCCGGTGATTCCCGTCGGACCCTCGTACTCGCTCGACTCCACGTCCAGCAGGGCCTGTACCCGGGGATCGTCGCTGCTGGTCTGCACCGGGATGGGCCGGGTGTGCGGGACGTCCGCGAGCAGCGCCCCGACGCACACGATCGTGGAGGCACCCAGCTCCTCGACGGCGTCCAGCACCAGCCGGCAATACTCGCGCCAGCGCATCGACGGTTCCACCCCCTGCACCAGCACCACGCGGCGACCCCGCTTCGGGGACGCGGTCACCGAGACCGTGGTAGCCGGCCAGGTGAGGGTCCGGTTGCCGTCGGAATCGGTGGCGACCACCGGCCGGTTCACCTGAAAGTCGTGGAACGTGTCCACGTCCAGGCTGGTGGTCTCCCGGGCGTCCCACTCGGTGGCGATCTGCTCCACCGCCGAGCTGGCCGCCGAACCGGCATCGTTCCAGCCCTCGAACGCGGCGATCACCATGGCGGGTGGAATCTGGTCCGGGTCCTCGCTGCCGTCCTCCGGAGCGGGGCCACGATGGCGCGGGGAAGTACTCACCGCACCAGCCTAAGGGAGGCCGACCCCAGCACCGGGCAGAACGGTTTACGCCACGATCGGCCGGTGGCTGCGGAACACCCCGTGGGGGTCCTCGGCGGCTTTGACCCGGCGCAGACGCTCCAGGGTGGCGGGGGTGAGTGCCCGGGTCAGGTCCGGGTCCGGGCCGAGCATGTTCAGGTGCGTGCGTTCGCTCAGGTGGGGGCCGAGGCGATCCTCGAGTACGCGCCAGTGCGCGTGCACCCGGTCCGCGTCCGCGGGGGTGGCGGCGAGAGCGAAGCCGAACAGCAGGTACTCCTCGGCAATCGGTTCGACGGCGGTGGGCGAGTCGTCGTGCAGGGCAGCACCCAGGTGGCGGATGCAGGCGATCATCGGGGTGTCGGGGCTCGGGGCGTTCACCTCGAGTAGGCCGCGCTGGAAATCCGGACTGAGGTCGGCGACGAAGTGTGACCAGTCCAGCACCGGCAGCGGTTCGGTGGGTTCGTTCGCCACAGTGGAGAGCTCGTTCATCGGCATCGGCGCCACGGTGTCCAGCTCCAGCCCGGGGATGGCCCGCAGCGGAGCGAGGAGGCGTTCGGCGGCGGCCGGGTCGCCGAGGTGGGTGACGTTCAGGTTCATCATCGAGCGGCCGTGCAGCTCAGGCGGGAACGGTTCGGTGGGTGGGAAGGTGATCAGCCAGAGCCACAGGGTCAGCTCGGGCGGTGCGGTGGTGGTCGCTTCGGCGAAGGCCTGCAGCACCTCGGCGGCCCGGTCGGCGGGCCACATCAGCTGACCGCCGGTGAGCGGGGGAGCAGGCAGCAGCTCGATCTCCACCGCGGTGATGATGCCGAGGCCGCCGCCCCCGCCGCCGAGGGCCCAGAACAGGTCCGGGTCGCTCTGCGCGGTCACTTCGGCCAGGGACCCGTCCGCCCGCACCACTTCCCAGGCGCGCACCCAGCGGGCCGCCGGGCCGTAGGAGCGGCCGAACCAGGGCAGTCCGCCGCCGGTGTGGTAGCCCACCACGGTGAGATCGTCGGTGCTGCCCGGGGTACCGGTGAGGCCGGAGCCGGCCAGCGCCTGCACCAGGTGGGTCCACTTCACCCCGGCACCGACGCGGGCACGCCGGGCCCGGGTGTCCAGGTGCATGTCGCGGAGGCGATGGGCGCGGATCATCACGGTGCCGCTCATCGCCTCAGTGGCACCGTGGCCGTTGCTCTGTGCGGTCACCGGCACGTCCAGCGACGCGGCGAGGCGGACCGCCTGCTGCACATCGGCGACAGTGTCGGGTTCGACGATCGCGGCCGGCTGCTGGTCGACGTAGAGGTTCCAGCCGCGGCGGACGGTCTCCCACTCCGGGTCCTGCGGCCCGTGCACCGGGCAGGTGAGTGAGGTGCGTAGCGTGGTGACGATATCGGTGCGGGTGCTGGTCTCGGTCATGCCGCCTGACGTTAGAGGCGCGTACTTGCACAGGACTTACACGGGCAGATTGGGGTTCCGGGCGAGCGCGACCTCCCCTCTCGCTAAGGTGGTCGGTGATGGTCGACTCGGGCGCGCGTGGCAGGACTGCGGGCAGCCCGGCAGATCCTCCGCTGCACCGGAACCCGGACTACCGTCGCTACTGGGTGGCACGGGCGGCTGCGGTCTTCGGATCGCAGGTCACCTACATCTCGTTCCCGCTGCTGGCGTTGACAATCGCGGAGTCACCGCTCGGCGCCAGCTTCGTCACCGTCATCACCTACGGCGTCCCGTTCCTCGCGTCTCTCCCGGCGGGAGCGCTCGCCGATCACTTCTCCCGGCGTCGCATCATGGTGCTGGCGGATCTCGCGAATGCCGCGATTTATCTCGCCCTGGGCGTCGCGATCATGGCCGGCTCCCTCTCTATCGAGCTCCTCGCCTTTGCGGCAGCGGCTGTTGCCGCTTCGTCGGCTGCCTACCTGTCCGCCTCGACGGCGCTGCTGCCTAGTCTGGTGGGCGTCAGCAAGGTACGCCGGGCGGCTTCGGTGAACGACTCCCGCGACTTTGCCATTGCACTGGTCGGACCGATCGTTGGCGCCGGCCTCTTCCTGTACCGACCGGAGCTGCCGTTCCTGGCCAATGGCGGGGCGTTCCTGCTGAGTGGCGCTGTCATCTCGACGGTGCGAGCGGGCCGGGGGCGGACATCGCAGGCCGGTGAACGGCTGCGCCTGCGGACCGCCCTCCGCGGGCTGCAGATCGTCGGGCGGGACCGGTCGCTGAGGGTGGCACTGATGGCCCTCAGCCTGCTCAGCTTCGTGCTGACGATGAACTTCTTCTCCGTCGTGGCCTACTTCGAGACGCGCGGCGAGACCATCGGGGCCGGGATCGTGGTTGCTGCTCAGGCTTTGGGTGGACTTCTCGGCGGTCTGCTGGCCGCCGGGTTGAGCACACGGCTCAACCCTCGGGTCGTCTACCTGGCCCAGGCATCGATGTGGTTGATCACGAGCGTGACGATGATCCTGCATCAGCAGGTGTGGACGATGGCAATCGTGCTGTGCCTCACCTGGATGGTGACCCCGTCGATGCGGGCCGTCTACCAGGGCTATGTCGCCGAAGCGGTGGTCGAGGAGGAACGCGGTCGAGTCGCTAGCGCGGCGCAGCTCGCCACGTCGACCATGAGCCCGCTCGGGGTGCTCGTGGCAGGCATTCTGAGCGGCGACGGATCGCTGGCACCGTTCTGGACGATGGCAGGGGTGGCCGGTGCCACGATCATGCTCCTCCTGGTCGGGACGTCCCGCCGGCGAGACAGGTTCCTGGAGGCGGCGTAGCGGTCCCCGGCCCCGGGCGGCGGCACACGGACTGCAGTGCCCACCACCGCGGGCACCCGCATAGACTTGTGTGATGCCCCTGACCTCTGCCCACACTGTCCCCGCCGCAGTTCTCTGGGACATGGATGGCACCCTGGTGGACACCGAGCCGTACTGGATGGCTGCGGAGGTCGGACTGTCCGCCGAGCACGGCGGCAGTTGGGACGAGAGCCTGGCCGTGGATCTGATCGGGATGTCCCTGGAGGCTTCCGCCGCCGAGCTGCAGCGCCGGGCCGGGATCCGCGGCACCGTGGACGAGATCGTGCACGAGCTGATGCACCGGGTGGTGGCGCAGATCCGCGCGGACGGGGTGCCGTGGCGGCCGGGGGCCCGCGAGCTCCTGGCGGCTGTGCGCGCCGCTGGGGTGCCCTGTGCGTTGGTGACCATGTCTTGGCGACCGTTGACGAACGTGGTGCTGGAGGCGATCGAGCCCGGCACCTTCGATGTGGTGGTCACCGGGGACGAGGTGGACCACGGCAAGCCGCACCCGGAGCCCTACCTGCGGGCGGCCGCTGCGCTCGGTGTGGACCCGGCGGACTGCGTGGCGATCGAGGACTCTCTGCCCGGGGTGGCTTCGGCGACTGCCGCCGAGACCCGCGTGCTCGCCGTGCAGGCGAAGGTTCCGCTGCCTGCGGCGCCGGGGCGGAACCGGCTCGCCAGTCTGGAGCAGGTGGACGTGGCGGACCTGCGCCGCATCGCCGCCGGAGTGGTCTATGACCTCCTCCCGACCGGCTGAGGCGCCCCGCACCCGCGGGTGGCAGATCGGCACGCTCGCCGGTGCGCCGGTGGTGGTCACCGCCGGGTGGCTGCTGATCTCCGCCGTGCTCGTGGTGGTGATCGGCCCCTGGCTACAACGCCGCCTCGGTCTGGGCATCGAAGCCTACGCCTGGGCGCTGACCGTGCCGCTGCTGCTGTTCGTCTCCGTCCTCGCCCACGAGCTCGCCCATGGCTTGGCGGCCGGAGCACGGGGGATCCGGGCGCGGGAGTACGTGATCACGCTGTGGGGCGGCCATACCTCCTTCGGTACCGGGCTGCGGAGCCCGGCGGACTCGGCGATCGTGTCCGTGGCCGGTCCGGCGGCGAACGTGCTGCTCGCCGGGATCGGCTGGGCCGCCGGGACGATGACCGCGGGGCTGCCCGGGTTAGCGGTGCTGGCCTTCACCTACACGAACGCGTTCGTGGCCGTGTTCAACCTGCTGCCGGCGCTGCCGATGGACGGCGGCAAGCTACTCGAAGCGGCCGTCTGGGCCGTGGGCAAGGACCGGCTGCGTGGCACGTTGGTGGCCGGGCGGGCCGGACAGGTGCTCGCGATCACCGTGGTGGTGGTCAGTCTCGGCCAGCCGCTGCTGGACGGGCGGCGACCCTCGCTGACCACAGCGATCTGGGCAGTGGTCGTGGGCGTGGTGCTCTGGAACGGTGCGCACGCCGCCGTCCGGCACGCCAAGGCGCAGCTCGGCGCCCGCGGACTGGACCTGCGCACGATGGCTGCGCCGGTGGTGGCGGTGGACGCCTCGGCCACAGTGGCCGAGCTGGACGCCCTGGCCGCCGGCGGCGGTACGCGGGCCGTGCTGACCTCGCAGTCCCGACCGGTCGCCCTGGTCTCCGCGGAGGCATGGCATGCGGTGCCGGCACCGGTGCGGGCGAGCACCTCGGTGACCGCGGTGGCGGCCGCGCTGCCGGCGGTGGCGGTGATCACCGAGCTGCAGGGGCCCGCGGCGGTGGCCCGAGTGGCGCGGGCGGCGCAGGCGGGAGCGACAGTGGTGGTGCTGCTCGATCCGGCGCGAGGGCCGGTCGGGGTGGTTCCGGTGGCTGAGGTGGTGCGTCACCTCGGCGGGTGAGCAGCCGGGCACGTACACTGCCCGGTCGTGACCACTCACGACAGCGACCCAGCCGAGACCACTGCCGGTACCGAGACCGCTGGAGGTGCCGAGACCGCCCCCGCGGAGGCGACCGGCGCCGCGATGCGCCGGGGCCCGCTGCGCCCCGGTGACAAGGTGCAGCTCACCGACCCGAAGGGTCGGTTGACCACGCTCACCCTCCGACCCGGGCAGGTGTTCCACACCCACCGTGGCTCGTTCGACCACGACCAGCTGATCGGCGCCCCCGAAGGCACCGTCGTGGCCACCACCGCCGGGATCGAGTACCTCGCGCAGCGCCCGTTGCTCTCGGACTACGTGCTGTCCATGCCGCGCGGCGCGGCGGTGATCTACCCCAAGGACGCCGCCCAGATCGTCACCATGGCCGACATCTACCCCGGTGCACGAGTGGTGGAGGCCGGTGTCGGCTCCGGAGCGCTCACCCTCTCCCTGCTACGGGCGGTGGGTGAGAGCGGCACACTGCTGTCGATCGAGCGGCGGGAGGACTTCGCCGAGATCGCCCACGGTAACGTCACCGACTTCTTCGGCGGCGACCACCCTGCCTGGGAGCTGGAGGTGGGGGACTTCGCGGACCAGGTCGCGCAGCTGCGGGAGCCGGGCAGCGTGGACCGGATCGTGCTGGACATGCTGGCGCCCTGGGAGAACCTGGATGCCGCCGCGACCGCCCTGGTCCCCGGCGGAGTCCTGGTGGCCTACGTGGCCACCGCTACCCAGCTGTCCCGATTCACCGAGGACGCGAAGGCCGACGGCCGGTTCACCGAACCGCAGGCCTGGGAATCGATGATCCGGGGTTGGCACCTTGAGGGTCTGGCCGTCCGGCCCGAGCACCGGATGATCGCCCACACCGGCTTCCTGGTGACCACACGGAGGATGGCGCCCGAGACCAGGGCGCCCCTGCGCCGTCGCCGGCCTGCCCCTGGTGCATACGCGGAGGAGACGCCCCAGTTCGAGGAGTCGGACCTGGCCGCCGACCTGGGTGAACGCACCGTCTCGGACAAGAAGCTGCGCAAGCTGCGACGCTCCTTCGAGGCCACTCGATCCCTCCGTGAGGGTTCACACAGCGGACCGGACGGCGCCGACGGGTAAGGCTGACCTACAGTAGAAGGTACTCGCCCGGAGGGAGCCCTAGATGGTCGAGAATCATGGGTCCGCGCGGGAGCGCGAACTGCAGGACCAGGCGATCGAGCTGGCCGCCAAGAACGAACGGCTGGTCACCGCACTGACCACGGCGCGCTCCCAGCTGGTGGAGATGCGCACCCAGCTGGAGGAGATGAGCAAACCACCGGCCAGCTATGCGCTGTTCCTCGCAGATCGCGGCGACCGGACGGTCGATGTGCTCTCCTCCGGACGGAAGATGCGTGTGGGCGCAGCGCCCAGTGTGGCCGTCGAGTCGTTGCGGCCTGGCCAGGAGGTCCAGCTGAACGAGGCGATGACCGTGGTAGCCGTCGGAGGCTACGACCCGGTCGGTGAGCTGGTCACGGTCAAGGAGGTGCTCGACCCGGGCCGGGTGCTGGTGATCGGTCGCGGCGAGGACGAGCGGGTGGTCCGGCTCGCCGGCCCGCTGCTGGAGACCACCGTCCGGGTCGGTGATGCGCTCACCGTGGACTCGCGCACCGCGTTCGCGTTCGAGCACATCCCGCGCGCCGAGGTCGAGGACCTGATGCTCGAGGAGGTGCCGGATGTGGCCTACGCCGACATCGGTGGCCTCGCCGCGCAGATCGAGCAGATCCGGGACGCGGTGGAGCTGCCGTTCCTGCATCCGGACCTGTTTCGTGAGCACGGCCTGAAACCGCCGAAGGGGCTGCTGCTGTACGGCCCGCCCGGCTGCGGGAAGACGCTGATCGCCAAGGCGGTGGCCACCTCGCTGGCCGACACCGCGGCGCAGTCCACCGGAGAGCAGAACCCGGTGCGCAGCTACTTCCTGAACGTCAAGGGACCGGAGCTGCTGAACAAGTACGTGGGGGAGACCGAGCGGCACATCCGGCTGATCTTCTCCCGGGCCCGGGAGAAGGCGTCCCAGGGGATCCCGGTAGTGGTGTTCTTCGACGAGATGGAGTCCCTGTTCCGCACCCGCGGGACCGGGGTGTCCTCCGATGTGGAGACCACGATCGTGCCGCAGCTGCTCGCCGAGATCGACGGCGTGGAGCGGCTGGAGAACGTGATCGTGATCGGGGCGTCGAACCGGGAGGACATGATCGACCCAGCGATCCTGCGCCCCGGCCGGCTGGATGTGAAGATCAAGATCGAGCGACCCGACGCCGAAGCCGCCCGGGACATCTTCACCAAGTACCTGACCGACGAGCTGCCGATCCACCCGGACGACCTGGCCGAGCACCACGGCCACGCGCAGACCGCTGTGGACGCGATGATCGAGCAGGTGGTCGGGCGGATGTACGCCGAGGACACCGAGAACCAGTTCCTCGAGGTCA
>DXBY01000004.1 GCA_019116305.1 Candidatus Ruania gallistercoris
CGTGCGGCCATCCGCTGCGCGTCCACCAGGTAGAGCAGCTTGTTCGCCCCGGTCAGCGCCGCGTGCAGGCACACGTGCAGCAGACCGTCCACGGGGTCGAGCGTGTCCGCGGAGGCGAACCCGAGCGAGACCGGCTGCCGCCGGTCGAGCAGCTCGGCGGTCGGGACCGTCAGCCGGCGGCGCCGGTCGGCCATGTTGATCATCGACCAGTGCAGGTCCATCAACATCCCCGACGGGCTGCGCCAGTGCATCTCCCCCGGTACCGCGGGGTTGCGCAGCATGTCCTCGAAGTCGGCGATCGTCCAGCCCGCCTCGAGAAGCCGAACGCTGACCTCCCGCAGGTCCTCCGGGCGGACCAGCAGGTCCAGATCCTTGTAACTGCGCAGGCCGGCCACCGGATGGGCGACCTCGGACAGAACCGGACCTTTGAAGACCACCCAGGCAATGCCGTCGAGCAGCTCGGAGAGGTGCCCCAGGAGTGTGGTGGCGTGCAGGTGCAACGCTTTCGCCCGGTCCCGGTCCGGCTGCAGCGGGCCGACCAGCTCCGGCTCGTCGGTGCGCAGCAGTGCGTGCGCCAACGGCGCGAGCCGGTGGTAGCGGACGGCGTCGGCGAACACCGTCGGGGCTGCCCGCAGCGCCGGCCGGATCACCGGCGGCTCGCCGCGGGCGATCGCGACCAGTGCACGGGAGAGCAGCTGCGTGGTGCGCCGGTCAGAGGCCATCGAGGTACTCCACGAGAGCCCTGTCACCATCAGGTGGGGTATAGCCGGCCGCGGTGATCTTGGTGAGATCGAGCATGCTGTACGGCGGCCGGGGGGCTACCGGGCGGGTGCTGCCGGCGTAGTACTGCGCCGTGGTCACCGCCTGCACCCGGGCCGGATCGTGTCCGGTCTGGCTGAACACCGCGCGGGCGATATCGACCCAGGACCGGGGCGGGCCGGTGCTGGTGAGGTTGTAGGTGCCATAGGGTGCCCGGCTACTCAGCAGGTGGGCGATCGCGGCAGCCAGGTCGGTGGCGAAGGTGAGCCGGCCGACCTGGTCGACGACCACGTGCGGGTCCACACCGCGGGCCGCCAGGGATGCCATCGTGCGCACGAAGTTGTGCCCCGCCCCGATCACCCAGGAGGTGCGCAGCAGGTAGTGCCGGGGCGTGCTGGCGGTGGCGAGATCACCGGCGGCCTTGGACTGCCCGTAGACCCCCAGGGGACACAGCGGCGCATCCTCGGTGTACGGACGGCGGGCTGCGCCGTCGAAGACGTAATCGGTGGAGACCTGCACCAGGGTGAGGCCGTGCTCGGTGGCGACGCCGGCCAGGCGTGCCACCGCCGTAGCGTTGGTCGCCCAGGCACGCATGCGACCTTCCGAGGTCTGGGCAGCGTCCACCTCAGTGTCGGCGGCCGCGTTGATGATCACCCCGTAGTCACGCCAGCGGCGGGCCGAGGGCAGGAGGGCATCGGTGACGTCGAGCTGGGCTCGGGTGGCGTACTCCACGTGCGCTACCTGCCCGAGGACTTCGCGCAGCGCCCGGCCGAGCTGACCGTCCGCGCCCACGACCAGCACCTTGCGGGGCCCCACCGGCACGACGTCGTCCAGCAGCGGGTGGGTGCGGTCCTTGGCCGAGAGTTGCGCTTCCGCCAGCGGCACCGGCCACTCGATCGCCACCGTGGGGTCGGCCGGGTTCAGCAGCGAGTAGCTGGCCTCGGGCGACCAGTGGTCGTTGACCAGGTAGCTGTAGGCAGTCCCGGGGGCCAGGGTCTGGAACGCGTTGCCCACCCCGCGGGGGACGAACGCTGCCCGGGACGGGTCGAGCTCAGCAGTGACCACGGTGCCGAATCCCGGCCCGGTGCGCAGGTCCACCCAAGCGCCGAAGACCCGGCCGGTGGCCACGGAGACGAACTTGTCCCACGGCTCGGCATGGATCCCGCGGGTGGTGCCCACCTGCTCGTTGAAGGAGATGTTCTGCTGCACCGGCCCGAAGTCGGCCAGCCCGGCCGCGGTCATCTTCTCCCGCTGCCAGTTCTCCTTGAACCAGCCGCGGTCATCCCCGTGCACCGGCAGGTCGACCAGCAGCAGGCCCTCGATCGCGGTACCGGTAACCTGCACCTGCTCGGCCACTCTCACTGCCCCCTGCTCGCGTAGACAGTCTCGGTGACGTCCTTGGCCGGACGCCACCAGTCCTGGTGGGCCCGGTACCACGCGATCGTGGCTGCCAGCCCGTCAGAGAACCCGGCGAACTGGGGCCGCCAGCCCAGCTCGGTACGGATCTTCGTGGCGTCGATGGCGTACCGCAGGTCGTGTCCGGGCCGGTCGGCCACCTGGTCGAAGGCATCCACCGGCTCACCCATCAGCGTCAGGATCAGCTGCACCACGTCCCGGTTGCTGCGCTCACCGTCGGCACCGATCAGGTAGGTCTCCCCGATCCGCCCGCGCTCCAGGATCGCCAGCACCGCAGCGGAGTGGTCCTCGGTATGGATCCAGTCCCGCACGTTCGCCCCGGACCCGTACAGCTTGGGCCGGATCCCGCACAGCACGTTGGTGATCTGCCGCGGGATGAACTTCTCCACGTGCTGATAGGGGCCGTAGTTGTTCGAGCAGTTCGAGATCGTTGCCCGCACCCCGAAGGAGCGCACCCAGGCGCGCACCAGCAGGTCGCTGCCCGCCTTGGTGGCCGAGTACGGGGACGACGGGTTGTACGGGGTCTCCTCGGTGAACCGTGCCGGGGTATCGAGATCGAGGTCGCCGTACACCTCGTCGGTGGAGACGTGGTGGAACCGGACATCGTGTGCACGCACCGCCTCCAGCAGCACGTAGGTGCCCACCAGGTTGGTGTCCACGAACGGGCGGGGATCGGTCAGCGAGTTGTCGTTGTGGGACTCCGCGGCGAAGTGCACCACCGCATCCGCTCCGGCCACCAGGGGCCCCACCAGTCCCGCATCGGTGATGTCCCCGTGGACCAGGTGCAGGCGCTGCGGTGCCAGCCCTGCCAAGGAGGCAAGGTTGCCGGCGTAGGTGAGCGCATCGAGCACGGTGACCTCCGCTTCGGTGCCCTCCAGCAGGTACCGGACGAAGTTCGATCCGATGAAGCCGGCGCCGCCGGTGACCACGATCCGCATCAGGTCCGCCCTCGCTCCAGCAGGCCGAGCAGGTAGGTGCCGTACCCGGACTTGGTGAGCCGCTCGGCCCGTTCGACCAGCTCCTCCTCGGTGAGGAACCCCTGCCGCCAGGCCACTTCCTCCGGCGCACCGATCTTCAGACCCGTCCGCCGCTCCATCGTGCGCACGTAGTCGGCCGCATCCGTCATCTGGTCGAAGGTGCCGGTATCGAGCCACGCCGTGCCCCGCGGTAGCACCTCCACCTGGAGCTTCCCCCGGTCCAGGTAGTGCCGGTTCACATCGGTGATCTCATACTCCCCCCGGGCGCTGGGCTGCAGCCCCCGGGCGATCTCCACCACCTCGTTGTCGTAGAAGTACAGTCCGGGCACCGCATAGCTGCTCTTCGGCCGTGCCGGTTTCTCCTCCAACGACACGGCGCGGCCGGCGGCGTCGAACTCCACCACCCCGTACGCCCCCGGGTCGGCAACCCAGTACGCGAACACCGCTCCGCCGTCGACGTGTGCGAACCGGCGCAGCCGGGTGCCCAGGCCCGGACCGTAGAGCAGGTTGTCCCCCAGCGCCAGGGCGACCCGATCGCCGTCGATGAACTCCGCCCCGATGGTGAATGCCTGCGCCAGACCGTCCGGGGACGGCTGGCGAGCGAAGGACAGCGAAATACCGAACTGGGACCCGTCCCCGAGCAGCCGCTCGAAGCCCGCGGCATCCTCCGGAGTGGTGATCACCAGGATGTCCCGGATCCCGGCGAGCATCAACGTGGTCAGCGGGTAGTACACCATCGGCTTGTCGTAGACCGGTACCAGCTGCTTGGACACCGCTGTGGTGATCGGGTGCAGCCGAGTGCCCGATCCACCAGCAAGAATGATGCCCTTCACGATCTGCCCCTCCTCCCGGCACGATGTGGTGACCGCTGGGAACGCTCAGTACGCGCCACGCCCGCCGAACACCGCCCGGAACGTGCGGGCCAGGATGCCCAGGTCCATCACGAGGGACCGGTTGTCGACATAGTTGAGGTCGAGCCGCACGGTCTGTGCCCAGTCCAGGTCGGATCGCCCGCTGACCTGCCACAGACCGGTCAGGCCGGGCTTGACCCGGAGCCGCTGGCGTGCGTCGGCGTCATAACCGGCCACCTCCTCGTGCAGCGGTGGCCGCGGACCGACCAGCGACATGTCACCGCGGACCACGTTCCACAGCTGGGGCAGCTCGTCCACGGAGAACCGCCGCAGCACCCGACCCACCGGGGTGATCCGCGGGTCGTGGCGCATCTTGAACATGACCTCGTTACCGTCGCTGCGGGCCAGCAGCTCGGCCCGGCGGCGGTCGGCATCCACGTACATCGTGCGCAGCTTGTACATGGTGAAACTGGTGCCGTCCTGGCCGGCCCGCTGCTGGGCATAGAACGGTGATCCGGGCGAACCGATCCGGACCAGGAGCGCGGCGATGGCCAGCACCGGCAGCGCCGCGGTCAGCAACACCCCACCGAGCATCCGGTCCATGGCCACCTTGACCGAACGCTGCGGCCGGCTCGGCCCGATCGCCACGGCGAGCATCGGGATGCCGGAGACCGGCCGGACCGCGACCCGTGCTGTGGCGACCTCCTCGATGTTCGGTGCGATCAGCAGCTCGACGCCGCGGTGTTCCACCTGCCAGCAGAACCGCCGCAGGTCGGGCGCGTCCAGACAGGAGGAGGCGAGCACCACCACGTCGATCTCGTGCTCGGTCACCACCTCGGCGGCCTGTGTCACGTCGCCGAGGACGGGTACTCCGGTCCAGCCGGGTGCCGGGCCGGCAGCGCACAGCCCGACGACGTCCAACCCAGGCTGGCGGTCGTCGCGCAGCTGCGTGGTCAGCGCCTGCAGGTGGACCGGATCGCCGACCAGCAGAGTGCGACGCTGCCACTGCCCACGCCGGCGGCGCCGGTGCACCAGCGCGCGCTCCAGCGTGCGGGCGAGCAGCACAGCGGTGATGCTGCCGGCGATCGCTGCGATGAGGACCAGCGACGCCAGGTGCACGTCGGCGAAGTACAGGGCGCCGATCAGCAGCATGGCCCACACCCCGCCGGCCCGGGCGACCGCCGCGTACTCGTGCCCGCCGGAGCCGGTGCGGCGCAGATCGTAGCTCCGGGCCGCGCCGAGGAGCAGGGTGAGGGCGATCCCGGCCGCCAGGCCGCCTGCCAGGGCGAGGTCGAGGTCCACCACAGCGGTCAGGACCGCGGTGACGATCGCCGTCACCAGCAGCAGGTCGCCCCCGGCGACCGCCCATGGGTATGCGCGACTCCATGCACCATCTGGCCGGATTCTTGACCGAGCGCCGGATCTCGTCGAGGCCAGTGGGGTGGGAACAGTCGGATCGGGGAGAGCAGTTCCGCGGGGCAGCCGGTGTGCACGGACATGAGTGAGGTCCAGTGCCACCGCCATCACCCCTTCCTCGCAGGTACATGGAGCCGCGCCCGGCGATCAGGGACGAGCGTCCGGGCTCGCAGATCACTCAAACAGGTCCCGCGGCGCCAGCACAGAATGAAAGACGGGTGAACAGGGGCGCGGCACGACGCCGTCGGCAGGGTGAGGTCAGGGTGACCTCAGGGTGAGGTGGGGTGAGAACGGCGGCGTGAGGGTGAGCAGTGGTGCGGCCCGGGATGAGGCCGGACGCCTGGGCCGGCAACCAGAGCGCCGGGCCGGTGCCTATCCGGCAGCGAGTCGGGCAAGCTGGGTCAGCACGCGCGCGAACAGCTGCGGCTGGTGGGCGGTGATGATGTGTCCGGCACGCGGGATCCGGACCAGACGCCCGAACCGGACTGCGCGCAGGAACGTGCGCTCCTCCAGCCGGAAGTGGTCCCAGGTGCCGTTCACCAGCCACACCGGCACCTCGATCCGGGCCAGGTCCTCCAGCGGGTGCACGGCGGCCATCGCCCGCAGGGCGGGCACCATCACCTCGAACGCGACATCCTCGTTCAGGTCGGCGGCGGCATCGGGACCGAGCACCCACCGCGCGGCCAGGTCGTTCACCGCCCGCCCCTCGTCCGGCAGCTGGGCGAACACGTGCGCGGCACCCTGGTAGGCCCGCAGCGGCAGACCGCGGGGTTGCACGCTGCAAGAGGCCGCCAGCACCGCCAGCGGCGGATTGGCCGTGTGTGCTGCCCAGTTCAGGGAGAGGAATCCACCCAGGGAGAGGCCGGCGACGACGGCGTCACCACCGAGGGCGGCCATCCCCTCCTCGATCGCCTCCCGGCAGGCGGCGATGGTGAACTCCTCACCGCGCCGGACGCCGTGGCCGGGCAGGTCGAGCAGAGCGTGGCGGACGCCGGCCTGGTCCAGCAGAGGCTGCACGGGGCGCCACATCGTGCTCGAGCTGCGGATGCCGTGCACGAGCAGGACTGGTGCGGGCGCCATGAGGTCAGTCTACGGACACCGCACAGCGGTCCAGGGCCGCCCGGCGCGTCCCGCGGCGGG
>DXBY01000209.1 GCA_019116305.1 Candidatus Ruania gallistercoris
GGGCGTCCATCCCGGCGTCGAAGGCGGCCACCAGGCAGCGGTCCACCATCCGCGGTCGCGGCTCCGGATCTGCCAGTGCGGTGACGATCACCAGCTGGTCCGCATTGGCCACGATCACCCGCTCGGTGGAGACACTGTCTTCAGCGCTGCGGCGCAGCACGGTGGTGCGTTCCTGCACCCGCACCACCCGGGCCAGGGTGTCCGTCGTGCCCGAGACGTCCCCGACCACGTCCACCCGGTCACCGACCACCACCGCCCCGCGGCCCAGCTCCCGAGCCGTGATCGCCACGACCGGCACTCCGGTTTCGGTGAGCACCTGGTAGCGGCCCCGGTCGACGGCGGTGACCAGTCCCGGCACCGCGTCGGCGTGCGCAGGTCGCTGCTTGGAGCGGGGGCGGGTGCCGCGCCGGTTGGGGCGCACGCGTACGTCCGCCTCGGAGTAGTCCCGCCGCCGGGACATCAGGTCCCGCTGCCGCCGAGCAGCTGGCGCCACAGACCAGGGAAGTCGGGGATGGTCTTGGCTGTGGTCGCCACGTCCACCACACCGACGCCGGGCACCGCCAGGCCGACCACGGCGGCGAACGTCGCCATCCGATGGTCGGCGTAGGTCTCGACCTGTGCACCGTGCAGGCCCCCTCCGCGGATCATCAGGCCGTCGGGCAGCTCCTCGGCCTGCCCGCCGAGCCGGGTGATCTCCGTGACCAGGGCGGCCAGCCGGTTCGTCTCGTGCCCGCGCAGGTGAGCGATACCCCGCAGGTGCGTGACGCCGTCGGCCAGAGCGGCCAGCGCTGCGATCGTCGGGGTGAGCTCGCCTGCGGCGGACAGGTCCAGATCCACCGGGGTGATCGCCCCGCTGCCGGTGACGCTGAGCACGCCGTCCTCGATGGCGGTCCGGGCACCCATCCGGGTGAGGATCTCCGGGAGCAGCATGCCAGGCTGGGTACTCTGCTCCGGCCAGCCGGGTATCCGGACCGTACCGCCGGCGGCGAGGGCGGCGGCGAGGAACGGGGCCGCGTTGGACAGGTCCGGTTCGATGGTGACGTCACCGCCAGCGATCGGTCCAGGAGCCACCTGCCAGACGCCGTCGGCGGGTTCGGTGACTGTGACTCCCCGCGCACGCAGGCAGGTCACGGTCATGTCGATGTGCGGCTTGCTCGGCAGCACCTCGCCCACGTGGCGCAGCGTGAGTCCCTCGGTGAACCGGGGTGCGGCGAGCAGCAGCGCGGAGACGAACTGCGAGGAGGCCGACGCGTCCACCTCGATCTCACCGCCGCGGACGCTACCGGTGCCACGGATGACCACCGGCAGGTAGTCCGGGACCGGACCAGTCGCTGGCGCAGCAGCGCCGCCTGCCCGGTCCATGGTCGTGATCTGGACACCGAGGTCGGCCAGAGCACGCAGCACCGGGCCCATCGGGCGCTTGCGTGCTGCGGGGTCGCCGTCGAGGGTCACCGGTCCGTCAGCCAGGGCGGCGATCGGTGGCACGAACCGCATCACCGTCCCGGCCAGACCGGCATCGATCCGCCCGCCGCCGGTGACCGGACCCGGGGTGAGGTGCAGCGTGCGGCCCTGGTCGGTGGACTCGACCTGTGTGCCCAGCGTGCGCAGTGCCGCGATCATCAGATCAGCGTCCCGGGAGCTGAGCGCACCCCGGATCGTGGTCGGTTCGGCGGCCAGAGCGGCCAGGGGCAGGGCGCGGTTGGTCAGCGACTTGGAGCCCGGGATGGTGACAGTGGCATCCACCGGTCCGGTTGCGGTGGGAGCGGGCCAGGCGGGCTCGACGGGGAGGTTCGACACCACTCCAGCCTAGCCGCGTCCACCATCCTCAGTCGTCAGGTGAGGAGGGCGTCAGAGCGCACTCCGGACCGGCGTCCCGATGGGGGATCAGGACTTGGCCTTGGCGACCTTCTCCTTCGCCTTGGCCTTGACCTCCTCGAGCTGGGCCTCGAACTCCTCGTTCGCGAGCGCCAGGTCCTCCCGGTGCTCCCGCCAGTTCTGGTACTGCCAGGCCATCGACGGCTTGCCGCGGCGGTCCGTGGCGGCGAACACCGCTCCCGCCGTCACCGCGCCGCGGGTGAGAAAGGCGCTCAGCTCCTCGCGCCGTTCTTCGCCCTTCCTGGACCAGAACGGGTGCCGCACCACTGTGCTGCCCAGACCGATGACGGCGAGGGTCGCCGCGGCCAGTCGCGGCGCCTTGCCGATCGCGAGCAGCAGGCCGGCGGCCACGGACGCGCCGCCGCTGATCCGCACCAGGACAGTGCGTTTGGCCGGCACGCCGGGGACGGTCTCGGCCGCCTTGTCCAGGGCCGGGCCGTAGGGCTCCAGCAGCGCGGCGTGCTTCTCCGGGTGCCGGAGGGCATCCAGGCCGTCGACCACGAAGACGGAAGCGAGCAGGGGGCGGGCGAGGGCGCGCACAGGATCCATGTTCCATTGCTACCGCAGATCGGGCCGCTGTGCGAACTCGATGGTGGATCGATGGCGACCGAGAATGCCCGGTGCGGGTCTGAGTGCCCGGCTCGCTGCGCCGTCGGAATGGAACAGGTGCCGGTGTGGTTGTGCCAGGTGATGAGTACGCAGACCAGTGCCAACACCGCCACCACCCCGACTTTCGGCATGGTGTGCGGCCCTGACTCGTGCACCGTTCCTGGAGGCGCCGCAGCGTTGTCGGCTACCGCGACCCCGCCGTTGGGCGGCCCGGGCCAGAGCCGACCCGCAACGATCTCCATGCTGACCCCGCCGGTCTCCGCCACTGGCGATGCCGTGATGCGCACCGGCGAGGCCAGGCTAGGCTCGAACGTGATGACCGAGCAGACTGAGCGCGCTCCGCAGGACGAGAGCGCCATCGAGCGGGAGCGCCGGTTCGAGACCGATGCGATGCCCTATATCGACCAGCTCTACGGCGCCGCGCTGCGGATGACCCGCAATCCGGCAGACGCCGAGGACCTGGTGCAGGAGACGTTCGCGAAGGCCTATGCCGCTTTTCACCAGTACAAGCCCGGCACCAACCTCAAGGCCTGGCTGTACCGGATCCTGACGAACACGTTCATCAACACCTACCGGAAGAAGCAGCGTGCCCCGCAGGAGTCGGACTCGGACTCGATCGAGGACTGGCAGATCCACCGGGCCGCTTCGCACACCTCCACCGGGCTGCGCTCGGCGGAGGCGGAGGCGATGGACGCCCTCGGTGACACCGAGGTGAAGGAGGCGTTGGCGCAGCTGCCGGAGGACTTCCGGCTGGCGGTCTATCTGGCCGACGTCGAAGGCTTCGCCTACAAGGAGATCGCGGAGATCATGGATACCCCGATCGGCACCGTGATGTCCCGGTTGCACCGAGGCCGGGGCCAGTTGCGCCAGCTGTTGGCCGACCATGCCCGGTCGCTGGGGATGAAGGTGGAGAAGGTATGACCGAGGAGATCCGCCCCGAAGGGTGCCGGTGCGAAGAGGCACTGGAGCATCTGTATGAGTACCTGGACGCGGAGATGTCCCAGGTGCAGCTGGGCCGGCTGCGTGCCCACATCGAGGAGTGCACCACCTGCCTGGAGGAGGTGAGCCGGGAGCGCGAGCTGCGCGTCGTGCTGAAGCGCTCCTGCGCCGAGGTGGCCCCGGATGCGCTGCGGATGCGGGTGCGCACCCAGCTGACCATCCTGCGGCAGAGCCGCTCGGTCTGAGCCGCCGGGCGAGACGACGACGCCGAGCCCAGGAGTGGGCTCGGCGTAGACGGATCAGCGGGTCGAGGTGGACCCGCCCGGATCAGGAGTTGGGGCGCTTGCCGTGGTTGGCGTTGCTGCTGCGGCGTGCCTTGCGCTTACGACCACGCTTGCTCATGGTGTCTCCTTGCTGGTGAGGCGAATTCTGGCCGTCGCCCATGATCCCACATCGGCGCCCGCCGCCTGAACCTGGCCCGCCTGGCCGGGTGGACGGCCCGCCCCTACGGTGGAGGGATGCGCGCCGTCTACGCTGCCAGCCAGGACACCGACAACCCGCTCAAGGGGCTGCAGATCGGTGACGTTCCTGCCCCGGACCCACCTGCGGGCTGGGTACCGGTGCAGGTGCGGGCCGCGGCGCTGAACCATCACGACCTGTGGAGCCTGCGCGGAGTGGGCCTGCCGGCCGACCGGTTGCCGATGGTGCTCGGCACCGACGCCGCCGGTATCGACGCCGAGGGCAACGAGGTGCTGGTGCACGCGGTGATCGCCTCGCCCACCTGGACCGGGGAGGAGACGTTGGACCCGAAGCGCACTCTGCTCTCCGAGCTGCACCCGGGCACGTTTGCCGAGACCGTGTGGGTGCCGGCGCGCAACCTGGTGCCCAAGCCCGCCGAGCTCAGCTTCGCCGAGGCCGCCTGTGTGCCCACGGCGTACCTGACCGCCTACCGGATGCTGTTCGACGCCGCAGCGGTCCGGCCCGGTCAACGGGTGCTGGTGCAGGGTGCCGGCGGGGGAGTGGCCGCCGCCGCGATCCAACTCGCCCGCGCCGCCGGCTGCTACGTGATCGCCACCTCTCGCAGCGAGACCAAGCAGGAACGCGCCGTCGACCTGCTCGGAGCGCACGAGGCCGTTCCCACCGGCACCCGGGTGGACCCGGTGGACGCCGTCCTGGAGACCGTGGGGGAGGCCACCTGGAAGCACTCGCTGCGCTCGTTGCGGCCCGGCGGGGTGATCGCGGTGGCCGGGGCGACCAGCGGGCCGGCGCCGTCGGCCGACCTGAACCGGGTGTTCTTCCGCAGCCTGCGGGTGATCGGCACCACGATGGGCACCCTGGCGCAGCTGCACGAGGTGACTGCGATGCTGCTGACCACCGGGGTTCGTCCGGTGATCGACTCCCAGTTCGACCTTGCCGATGCCGACGGCGTCCGGTCCGCCTTCTCTCGTCTCGCCTCGGGTGAGGCGTTCGGGAAGGTGGTGCTCACCCGGGAGTGAGTCTCCGCTGGGATGCGGACCCCGGCGGTTCAGCACACCCTCCGCGTGGTTTCGTGACGAACGACGCCGATGTGGCTACGGTGTGGTGCACCGGTGGATGGACCGGACCGTGGACGAGGACGTTCGCCGACAGACGTCGACGTGGGAGGCTCGCAGATGAGTGAACGGCAACTGTTCAAGGGGCGAAGCTCGTTCATCTTCGCCGCCATGGGATCAGCGATCGGGCTGGGGAACATCTGGCGCTTCCCGTACGTGGCCTATGAGGGCGGCGGTGGCGCCTTCATCGTGCCCTACCTCGTGGCACTGCTGACCGCAGGAATCCCGCTGTTGTTCCTGCTGTATGCGATCGGTCACAAGTACCGGGGTTCGGCTCCGTTGAGCTTCCGACGCCTGCACCCCGGCACCGAGGTGATCGGGTGGTGGCAGGTGGGCATCTGTTTCGTGATCGCCGTCTACTACGCCGTGGTGATCGCCTGGGCAGTGCGCTATGTCGGGTTCTCGGTGACCCAGGCGTGGGGTGAGGACCCGGATGGGTTCTTCGGCGGGGAGTTCCTGAACCAGAGCGGGGAGTTCACGATCGGCGTGACCCTCGTGCCGGCAGTGTTCGTCCCCCTGCTGGTGGTGTGGCTGTTCACGCTGGTGGTGCTGCGGGCCGGGATGCAGAAGGGGATCGCGCGACTGTCCCAGGTGTTCATCCCGGTGCTGGTGGTGCTGTTCGTGATCCTGGTGATCCAGGCGCTGCGCCAGCCCGGCGCGATGGAGGGGCTGAACGCGCTCTTCACCCCGAACTGGGAGGCGTTGAGAAGCCCTGACGTCTGGGTGCTGGCGTACGGCCAGATCTTCTTCTCCCTCTCGATCGGCTTCGGCATCATGATCACCTACGCCGCGCACCTCAAGCGCAAGACCAACCTCACCGGCCCAGGGCTGGTGGTGGCGTTCGCGAACTCCGGGTTCGAGATGCTCGCCGGGATCGGCGTGTTCGCCACGTTGGGATTCATGGCGCAGGCCTCCGGTGTACCCATCGCCGAGGTGGTGGCCGAGGGCGTGGGACTGGCCTTCGTCGCCTTCCCCGCGATCATCTCCACGATGCCTGGAGGTGCCCTGGTCGGTGTCCTGTTCTTCACTTCGATCGTGCTGGCGGGGATCACCTCCATGGTCAGCATCGTGGAAGTGGTCCTCGATGCCTTCGAGGACAAGTTCGGCCTCAGCCGGACGGCATCGGTGCTCGGCGTCGGCGGCCTGATGGCCGTGGTCTCGCTCCTGCTGTTCCCGACCACCACAGGACTGAACCTGCTCGACGTGGTCGACAACTTCGCCAACCAGTTCGGGATCGTGGGCGCCGGTCTGACCATCACGATCACCCTGGGCTGGGGTCTGCGTCACCTGCGGGTGATGCGCGACCACCTGAACGCCGTCTCCTCGTTCAAGGTGGGCTGGATCTGGACGATTCTTCTCACCTTCGTGACCCCGGTCGTGCTCGGATTCATGTTCATCAGCAAGCTGATCGAAACCGTGCAGGAGGGCTACGGCGAGGTGCCCCGCTGGTACGTGGAGATGTTCGGCTGGGGGATGAGTGTGGCGATCTTCGTGATCGCCGTGGTGCTCTCGAACGTGAAGTGGAAGCCCGGTGTGGTGGAGAGCCTGGGACTTGAGGACACCGAGAGTCCGCGCCTGGAGAAGAAGGGAGCCCGCCGATGACGATGCCAGCCATCATCATGATGATCGTCGCGTTGCTGCTGGTCTGGGGTGGGCTGGTGGGTGCCATCATCCACCTGCGCCGGCACCCCGAGGAGCCGGACGAGGCAGACGCGGACGCCGGCCCAGCAACTGGCTAGGCCGCACCATCACGCGAGGGTGGCCTCGATGTCGGAAATTCGCTGATTCTCGACATCGAGGCCACCCTCGCGGCGATCTGGGCCCGGTCAGGCGTCCTGCGGCAGGCCGAGCCAGTCGTGCCAGCCGTTGTGCAGCACGAGCCACGCGAGCAGCCCGTAGCCGGCCTGCTGCGGATGGGTGCCGTCGGTGGAGGCCAGGTCGGCCAGCCACTGCTCATGATCGCGCAACGGCGCGAACGCCTCCACGTACGGGATCCGGCGCCGGCCACACACGTCCGCGAACGCTGTGGACAGCTCCGCCAGGGCCGCCGGATCGACATCGCCTCGCGGCGCGGGACCGAGCACGAAGCATGGGATCCGCCGGTTCGTGGCGTCGTCGAGCACATTCGCAAGGTTCAGTCGACTGCGCGCCAGGGACACCCCCTCGAGCAGATCGGCTGCCCCCGGGGCCACCACCAGCCGATTGTCCCCGGCCCCGAAGCGCCGGTTGCACTCGGACTCCCAGCGCCCGGACAGCGCCGTGCTGGACTCCCCAGGCACCGCCAGCGGGTACCACTGTGCCGGCTGCTCACTGATCGAGCGCGCTGCCACCCGGCCGGTCCAGCCGAGGCCGCGGGCATCACCGACGCCGGCCACCAGCTCATCCCCGACCACGCAGATCCGCTGGTGACCTGATTCCTGCTGTGGGACCGGTGCGCTCACCGGGCGAAGGCCTCGCTGATCAGCACGGACTGCTCGGCCTGGTGCTTCTTGGCCGTGCCGGCTGACGGTGCAGCCATGCTCGGGCGGGACACCACCCGCAGCCGATCCTTGGACCGCTGCTCGGGCAGGTCGCGCAGGGCATACACCAGGTTCAGGACCAGGTAGCCCCAGGCACCCTGGTTCTCGGGCTCGTCCTGCACCCAGACCACCTCCGCACCCGGGTACCGGCCGAGCTCGGCCTTGATCGCCTCTTCGTCGAGCGGGTACAGCTGCTCGAGACGGACGATTGCTGTGCGGTTGTCCTCGCGCTTGGTGCGCTCGGCGAGGAGGTCGTAGTAGACGCGCCCGCTGCACATCAGCACGCGGTCCACCTTGGCCGGGTCCACCTGGGTGTCCCCGATCACCGGCTGGAACGTGCCCGAGGTGAAGTCCGCCACCGAGGAGGTCGCCGCCCGCAGCCGGAGCAGCTGCTTCGGCGTGAACACCACCAGCGGCCGCCGCGGGCGCTGGTAGGCCTGGCGGCGCAACAGGTGGAAGTAGTTCGCCGGCGTGGACGGTTCGGTCACGATCATGTTGTCCTCGGCGGCGAGCTGCAGGAAGCGCTCCTTGCGGGCGGAGGAGTGGTCCGGTCCCTGACCCTCGTAGCCGTGCGGCAGGAGCAGCACCACTGAGGAGGTCTGTGCCCACTTCTGCTCCGCCGAGGAAATGAACTCGTCGATCACGGTCTGGGCGCCGTTGACGAAGTCGCCGAACTGCGCCTCCCAGGCCACCAGCGCATCCGGACGCTCCACCGAGTAGCCGTACTCGAACGCCAGCGCGGCGTACTCGCTCAGCGAGGAGTCGTAGACCCAGAACTTGGACTGGTCCTCGGACAGGTACTTCAGCGGGGTCCACTCGGCACCATTGCGCCGGTCATGCAGCACCGCGTGCCGTTGCACGAACGTACCGCGCCGGGAGTCCTGGCCGGCGAGGCGCACCGGCAGGCCCTCCATCAGCAGCGAACCGAATGCGAGCAGCTCACCGAACGCCCAGTCGATCGCGCCCTGGGTGGCCATCTGCTCCCGCTTGTCCAGCAGCTGGGTGAGCTTCGGGTGCACGGTGAAGCCCTCCGGTGGGCGGGTGTGCGCCGCACCGATGTGCTCGATCACCTTGGCCGGCACGGCGGTCTGCCAGCCGACCATCACCCCGGCGTCCTCCTGCTGGGACTCCGGGAGCTCGAGCCCCTGCACCTGGTGGTCGGTGCGGGCACTGCCCTCCCGGGTCTCGGTGAACACTCGCTCCAGCTCACCCTTGTAGTGCTGCAGGGCCTCTTCGGCCTCGTCCTCGGTGAGGTCACCACGGCCCACCAGCGCCTCGGTGAACAGCTTGCGGACGCTGCGCTTCTTCTCGATCAGCGAGGTCATCACCGGCTGGGTCATCGACGGGTCGTCGCCCTCGTTGTGCCCCCGGCGGCGGTAGCACACCATGTCGATGATGACGTCCCGGTTGAACTCCTGCCGGTAGTCGAAGGCCAGCTCGGCTACGTGGGCGACCGCCTCCGGGTCGTCGCCGTTGACGTGGAACACCGGCACCTGCAGGCCCTTGGCCACATCGGTGGCATACATCGTGGACCGGGAGGAGGAAGCGCCGGTGGTGAACCCGACCTGGTTGTTGATCAGGATGTGCACCGTGCCTCCGGTGCGGTACCCGCGCAGCTGGGACAGCTGCAGCGTCTCGGTGACCACCCCTTGACCGGCGAACGCGGCGTCACCGTGGATCAGCACCGGGAGCACCGAGTAGCCGGTGTCACCGAGGTTCAGCCGGTCCTGCTTGGCCCGGACCACGCCCTCGAGCACCCCGTTGACCGCCTCCAGGTGGGACGGGTTGGCGGCCAGGTACACCTTCGTGGTGGCACCGTTCAGCGCGGTGAACGTGCCCTCGGTGCCGAGGTGGTACTTCACGTCCCCGGATCCCTGCACGGCGCGCGGGTCCTGGTTGCCCTCGAACTCGGCGAAGATCTGCCCGTAGGACTTCCCGGCCAGGTTCGCCAGCACGTTCAGTCGGCCGCGGTGCGGCATCCCGATGCCGACCTCGTCCAACCCTTCCTGGGCGGCGCGGTCCAGCACCCGGTCCAGCAGCGGGATGAGCGACTCGCCACCTTCCAGGCTGAACCGCTTCTGCCCCACGTACTTGGTCTGCAGGAACGTCTCGAACGCCTCGGCAGCGTTCAGCGTGCGCAGGATGCGCTTCTGCTCGTCGCCGTCCGGCTTGGACCAGCCCGACTCAAGCCGCTGCTGCAGCCAGGTGCGCTGCGCGCCGTCGTGCAGGTGCATGTACTCCACGCCGATGGTGCGGCAGTAGGAGTTGCGCAGCAGACCGAGGATGTCCCGCAGCAGCATCTTCGGCTTGCCGCCGAAGCCGCCGGTGGGGAAGAGCCGGTCCAGGTCCCAGAGCGTGAGCTTGTGGGTCTGTACGTCCAGGTCCGGGTGCCGGGGCTGGCGGTAGGCGAGCGGGTCGGTGTCGGCGATCAGGTGACCGCGGGAGCGGTACGCGTGGATCAGCTCGGCCACCCGGGCCGGCTTGCCGAAGTCCTCCTCCTCGGAGGGAGTGACGTCCACGGTCCAGCGCACCGGCTCGTACGGCACCCGCAACGAGGCGAACACGCGGTCGTAGAACCCGTCCTCACCGAGCAGCTTGGCGTGCACGATACGCAGGAAGTCACCCGACTGGGCGCCCTGGATGATCCGGTGGTCATAGGTGGAAGTGAGGGTCATCACCTTGGAGATACCGAGTCGGGAGACGGTCTCCAGCGACGCCCCCTGGTACTCGGCGGGGTAGTTCATCGCGCCGACACCGATGATCGTGCCCTGCCCGGACATCAGTCGGGGCACCGAGTGCACGGTGCCGATGGTCCCCGGGTTGGTCAGGCTGATCGTGGTCCCGGCGAAGTCGTCCACGGTGAGCTTGCCGGAGCGGGCCTTGCGGATGAGGTCCTCGTAGGCGTGCCAGAACTGGGCGAAGTCCATCTCCTCGGCACCCTTGATCGAGGGCACCAGCAGCTGACGGGTCCCGTCCGGCTTGGCCAGGTCGATCGCGAGCCCGAAGTTCACGTGCGCCGGGCGCAGCACACCAGGCTTGCCGTCCACCTTGCGGTAGCCGGCGTTCATCTCCGGCATGTCACCCAGCGCCTCGACCACCGCGAAGCCGATCAGGTGGGTGAAGGAGACTTTTCCGCCCCGGCTGCGGGCGAGGTGGTTGTTCAGCACGATCCGGTTGTCCACCATCAGCTTGGCCGGGATGGTGCGCACACTGGTGGCGGTGGGGACCTCCAGGGAGGTCTCCATGTTGGTGACCACGCGGGCCGCGGGGCCGCGCAGCCGGGTCGCCTCACCCTCGCCGCCGGCGTCCCGCGGGCCGCCACCGGAGACAGCCCGGGTGTAGCCGGCGGTCGGGGCCACCGCCGTGGCCACCGGCGCCTCGGGGGGCACATCGCCCTGCACCTGTGCCGGCGCTGGGGTGGTGTCGCTCTGCTGGGCGGAGGTGGCCGAGGAGGTGTGCGGCTTCGGGTCGGCCGGCTCCGCCTCCGGTGCCGTGGTGGGTGCGGCCTCGGCGTTCGCGGTGCCGCTCTGCGGCGGCTGCTGGGCCGGTGCGCTTCCCTCGGTGGTCGAGGACCGCACCGGAGTGGGGGCCACCGGGGTGGGGCTGGCCGCCGAGGCGGCGGCACTACCGTTCTCGGAGCCGGACAGGTCAGCGGGGGAGTAGGTCTCGAAGTAGTCCCACCAGGAGGGATCGACGAGATTCTTGTCCTGCTTGTACTGGGAGTACAGCTCTTCGATGAGCCACTCGTTCCCGCCGAAGGTCTCCGCTGCGGATGTGGAGTCGTGGGGTGCCTGCTGGGACACTCGGGGATCGCCCTCTTCCAGTGCTGTGCGTTGATGGATGCGTACCACCAGCCTAGGTGACAGCTGGCGCGGACAGCCGCAGATCCGGGTGTTTCGGCCTGTCTGTGTGGTCAACCCGGCACTGTTCGTGGTGCCGGTTCAAGCCTGGGCAAACATCGGGTCAGGCGGGACGTTTCCGCTGATGAGGTGTCGGTGTGCTCAGCTGTGCTCGCTTGGTCCGCGGGCCGGGAGGGTCACCTGGATCATCGCACCGGTGCCGCGCGTGGGGTCGACCACCTCGATCGTCCCGCCGTGCAGACCAACCGCCCACCGTGCGATCGCCAGGCCGAGGCCGGTGCCGCCGGTGGACTGCCCGCCCCGCTGCGCGGGAGTGTTCCCCCGCTCGAACCGTTCGAAGACCTTCTGCCGGTCCTGCACGGGGATCCCTGGTCCTTCGTCCTGCACCTCGATCACGACGGCGTCCGGGAGCGACTCGTAGCGACCGCTGAGGTAGATCTTTCCGCCGCTGGGTGAGTGCCGGGCCGCATTGGCCAGCAGGTTCGCCACCACCTGGTGCAACCGTTCCGGATCACCGACCACCCGCAGGTCCGTGGGGGTGGTGGCCACGTCCCAGTCCAGGTCGTGGCCGGTCTCGCTGGCCGCGTGCCGGGACTGGGTGGCCGCCTCCTGGAGGAACGGACCGACCTCGATCTCGGTGAGGTCCAGATCGGCCGCACCGGCCTCCAGCCGGGACAGGTCGAGCAGATAGGCGATCAGCCGGGAGAGCCGCTCCACCTGCGCGAGAGCGGACTCCAGCTCGTGCGGGGAGGGGGAGACGACGCCGTCGGCAAGGTTCTCCAGCTGCGCCCGGAGCGCGGCGACGGGAGTACGCAGCTCGTGCGAGACGTTCGCGACCATCTCCCGGCGCCGGGTGTCCAGAGTGTCCAGGTCCTGGGCCATCGAGTTGAACGCCGCGGCCAGCTCGCCCACCTCGTCCTGGCTGTTCGTGTGCACCTGTTGGCTGTAGTCGCCGCGGGCCATCGACTGCGCCGCCGTGGTCATTTCCCGCAGCGGCCGGGTCATCCCCCGGGCGAGGATCTGGGTGAGTACCAGGGAGCAGACCAGCGCCACCGGAAAGGTGCGCAGCACGCCGAACCCCACCTGGTCGCCGGCCCAGGTGACCAGGGTGAACAGCGCCACCATCGCCCCGATGATCACGATCAGCTTCATCTTGATCGAGCGCAGCGGGTCCAGCGGGCGCAGGTCCCGGTACAGCGCGTGCCGAGCCTCCTGCCACCCGGTCTCGCTGCGGGCGTGCCGGAACAGGCGCTGCTGCCTGGTCATCGGGTGCGCTGTTCGGCGGGCACGGGGCGGGGGAGCATCTACTCGGTCGGCTCCAGCGCATAACCGACCCCGTGCACTGTGCGGATCAGGTCCGAACCGAGCTTGCGGCGCAGTGCCTTGATGTGAGAATCCACTGTGCGCGTGCCGGAAGCGTCCGCCCAGTCCCAGACCTCGGCGAGCAGGCGCTCGCGGGAGAGCACGGTGCGCGGGCTGGCGGCCAGGCAGACCAACAGGTCGAACTCGGTGGGGGTCAGGTGGGCCTCACTGCCGGCGCGAGTGACCCGACGGGCCGCCTTGTCGATGGTCAGGTCCCCGAGCTGCAGCGGTGCCTCGCCGGTGGCCGGTGCCGGTGCCTGGGTGCGCTCCACGCGTCGCAGCAACACCTTCAGCCGGGCGAGGAGCTCGCGCATCGAGAACGGCTTGGTCATGTAGTCGTCGGCGCCGACGCCCAGGCCCACCAGCATGTCCGTCTCGTCGTCGCGTGCGGTGAGCATCATGATCGGTGGCGCCTGCCGGCCGGCGCTGGTGGCATCGGCCTGGATCCGGCGGCACACCTCGAGACCGTCGATACCGGGCAGCATCACGTCGAGCACGATCAGGTCCGGCTGCAAGGTGGCGGCCGAGCTCACCGCCGTGGTGCCTTCGCCGACGGTGTGCGCCTGCCAGCCCTCGGCCTCCAGCCGGCGAGCGATCTGGGTGGCGATCTCCGGTTCGTCCTCGACGACCAGGACGACAGTGTGCGAGAGGCTCATGCGGCAAAGCCTGACACACCCGGGCCGGGTCGGGGTGGTACCGGGCTCCTGCGATTCGTTGTCCGGTCGCGGTCAGGGTCGCTACTCTGAGGCGCAACATGTCTGGCCATACCGGCGCTCCGGGGTGCACCTCGGCGTCATGATCACCGACTGGCTCCTGGTCGCGCTCGGCGTGCTGCTCACTGCCGGCACGGCCCTGTTCGTCGCCGCTGAGTTCTCTCTGGTGGCGCTCGACCCGGCGGCGGTGGACAAGCGTGCCGGAGCCGACCGCACCGCGGGGTTGGTGCAGCGGGCAGTGCGCCAGCTGGCCACGGAGCTCTCCGGGGCGCAGGTGGGCATCACCCTGACCACGGTGCTGCTCGGGTACACGATGCAGGCGGCGCTGGCGAACCTGCTCACGCAGGCCCTCGCGATCACCGCCCTGGCCGAGGCGGCTGCTGCGGCGGCGATCGCAGTGCTGGCGAGCCTCGTGACCGTGAACACCTTCTCGATGCTGTTCGGGGAGCTGGTGCCGAAGAACTGGGCGATCGCGGACCCGATGCGGGTGGCCCGGGTGGTGGTCGGTCCGCAGCACGCCTTCACCACCGCGCTCCGGCCGGTGATCAGCGTGCTGAACGGGTCGGCGAACAAGATCCTGCGCCTGGCCGGGGTCGAGCCGCGGGAGGAGCTCGGCGGGGGCCGGTCCGCCACCGAGCTCGCCGCCCTGGTACGGCACAGCGCCAAGGCCGGCACGCTGGAACGCTCCACAGCGCTCCTGCTGACCCGCTCGATCGGTTTCGGTGAGCTGACCGCCCAGGACGTGATGACCGACCGGATGCGGATGCGGACGGTGCGTCGGGACGCGATGGCCGCGGAGCTGGTGGAGCTCGCGCGCAGCACCGGGCACTCCCGGTTCCCGGTGATCGAGGCTTCGCCGGACGAGGTGGTCGGGATCGTGCAGCTGCGCCGCGCGATCGGGGTGCCGCACGACCGGCGCGGGGAAGTGCCGGTCGGGGCGCTGATGGACGAGGCGCCGCAGGTGCCGGAGACTGCTCGGCTGGCGCCGCTGCTGGTGAGCCTGCGCAACGGGCTGCAGATGGCGGTGGTGGTCGATGAGTTCGGCGGCACCTCCGGGGTGGTCACGTTGGAGGACGTGGTCGAGGAGCTCGTCGGGGACGTGGCCGACGAGCACGACCGGCGCCGCCGGGACGTACGCGCCGGAGGTGAGGAGTCCTGGTTGGTGCCGGGCACGATCCGCCCGGACGAGCTGGTGCTGCGCACCGGGTTGCGGGTACCGGACGAGGCACCGTACGAGACGCTCGGCGGCCTGGTGATGACCGTGCTGGGGCGGATGCCGCAGGTCGGTGACGAGGTCGAGGTGCCCGGTGTGTGGCTGCGGGTGGAGACGATGGACCTGCGCCGGGTGGAGACGCTCCGGGTCCGGGCGCTGCCGACGAGCCAGCCGGAGGAGGAGGAATGAGCTCCGGGGCCGCCCTGGCGGTGGCGGTGGTGCTGCTGGCCGGGAACGCGTTCTTCGTCGGTGCGGAGTTCGCGATCATGTCCGTGCGGCGGGCACAGGTGGAACCGTTGGCTGACGCCGGTTCCCGGTCGGCCCGCACAGTGTTGTGGGCACTGGAGCACGTCTCGCTGATGCTGGCCTGCGCCCAGCTTGGGGTGACCGTGTGCTCGGTGGGGCTGGGTGCGGTGGCCGAGCCCGCGATCGCCCATCTGCTGCAGGAACCACTGACTGCGGCGGGCCTTCCTGCCGGGGCGAGTCACGCCGTCGCACTGGTGATCGCCTTGGCGATCGTGGTGTACCTGCACGTGGTGATCGGGGAGATGGTGCCGAAGAATCTCGCCGTGGCCGCACCCGGCCGTGCGGCACTGTGGTTCGGCCCGCCGCTGGTGTGGGTCTCCCGCGTACTCTCCCCGGTGATTCGGTTCCTGAACTGGGTGGCCAACGCGGTGCTGCGCATGGTGGACATCGAGCCCAAGGACGAGGTCACCTCCACGTTCACCGCCCAAGAGGTGGCAGCGATCGTGGAGCGGTCGCGGGCCGAGGGGCTGCTGCAGGATGAGCTCGGCCTGCTCACCGGGGCGATCGAGTTCTCCGAGGCGGACGCGGGATCGGTGATGGTCTCCGGGACGGCGCTGACCACACTGCCGATCGGTTGCACGCCGGACGAGGTGGAGCATGCTGTGGCGCGCACCGGCTTCTCCCGGTTCCCCGTGGTGGAGGGGGTGACGATCGTGGGCTACCTGCACGTCAAGGACGTGCTCTACGCGCAGACGCCGGCCCAGCGTGCCGCCCCGGTGCCACCCTGGCGGGTGCGCCCGCTCGCGGTCGCGCAGGCCGACGACGAGATCGAGACGGTCCTCGGTGCGATGCAGCGCACCGGGGCGCATGTGGCCGGGGTGAAGGGACCGGCGGGGGAGTCCGCGGGCGTCGTGTTCCTCGAGGACATCCTGGAGGAACTGGTCGGCGAAGTGCGGGACTCGATGCAGCGGGGGCGATGATCTCGTCACTGGTGCCCCGGCAGTCCTGTGCCCGAAATGTGCCCGAGGAGGTCCGCGGACCGGCGAGTCGTGGAGAAGTTGTGCACGTTCCCAGAGATCCATGGCACGATCGTCCCGGTGTCACGGGAGGGTGGTGGACCGAGCCTGACTGGTCCGTTATGCTTCCGTAATCTGCGCGGTCGTCCCTCGAGCGACGACCCGGTGCGGATCCTTCCCTCTCAGCAGTACCCAGTAGAACGTTGCCCGGTTGAATCGTTGTGCCCGGAGGTTGTGTGAGCTCGCAGCGTGAGTCGTCCGCTGGCGCTTACCCGACCCGTCGACAGCTCCGTGAGGCGGCCCGTGCCGCCCAGTCCGCCGACCCGGCAACCGGCGGTGAGTCCGACGCCGGCGCACCGCAGGTGAGCGAGGCCCCGGCCCGGCCGGCCGGCCCGGCGCCGCTCACCCGCCGCCAGTTCCGTGCCCGGGAGCGCGCCGAGCAGAAGCGCCAGTCCGCTGACCGGGAGACCGAGCAGCAGGCGACACCGAGCGCCCCGATCGCACCTGTGCCCGCTGACGGCGGAACACCCGAGCCGGCCGACGTCGACGCCGTGGACTCGCCCCCCACTCCTGCCGAGGAGGTCGCCGCGCGAGTGGCGGAGGACGACGAGCGCACCGGCACGGCAGCATCCGCCGGCTCTGCAGATCCGGCGAGCTGGGCCGCCATCGTGGCCGACCCCGGGGAGAGCACTGAGACCGCTGTCGCACGGAAGTCGCCGGCTCGCCGCTGGCTGCCCCGACTGGCCGTGCTCGGCGCGCTCGCCGCGCTGACCACAGTGGTCCCGCTCACGGGCGCCGCCCTGCCGACGACGTCGAGCGATTCCAGCACCGAGACGCCGCTGGCCGAATCCAGTGCACTGGACGTCTTCTCCAGCGGCGGTACGCAGCTCTCCACGGACGCCTCTGCCGCTCTGGCCGCCGACCCGCTGGCCTCGGTGCGCTCGATGGTGGCCAGCAGCCGGAGCGACGAGCGCAGCAGCACCTGTGCCGACGCTGCGATGGAGGCCAACGGTGTGCTCGCCAGCGAGGTGGAGGTGGTCACCACTCCGGAGGTGATGATGCCGCTGTCCGAGGGCAGCTACCACTACACCTCTCGGTACGGGGTGCGCGCCCATCCGATCTTCGGCAGCTACGGGCAGCACACCGGTCTGGACCTGGCAGCAGCCGCCGGAACCCCGATCCACTCTGTGGCGGATGGGACCGTGGTGCACGCCGGAAACGGTATGGACGGCCGCAGCAGCATGCTGGTGATCATCGAGCACGAGGTCGACGGCCAGCCGATCTGGACCTGGTACGTGCACATGTACCCGAACGGGGTCTACGTCTCCGAAGGGCAGCAGGTCAGCGCCGGTGAGGTGATCGGCGCCGTCGGCTCCTACGGGAACTCCACCGGACCGCACCTGCACTTCGAGGTGCACCTGGACGAGGCCCAGACCACGATCGACCCGGAGTCCTGGCTGGCCAGCAACGCAGCACCGCTGAACAGCGAGACTCTGCAGTGCGCCGAGGGCTGATCCCGGCGCACCGCCGCGGCTGAGTATCGACCCAGGCGGGTCCCGGCTCAGCTCAGCTGCAGGCCCCAGTGCACGGTGTGCCGGTCCCCGGGGGTGAGCCGGATGAGGTTCTCCCCGGTGCGGAATGCGTCCGCCACGCAGGTCATCGGCTCTGCGGCCAGTCCGGTGCGCCGCGCCGCGGATGCGCGCACCTGGTCGCCGGTGCACAGCTGCCAGCAGGTCAGCGAGGAGTCCATCCAGACCGCCACTGTGCGACCGTCGCTGCCGCGCAGGCGCAGCCAGGCACGGCCGTCGGCGTCGAATCGTGGGCCGAGGAAGGCGTCGTCCAGTGCGGTCTCGCCCAGCCGACGTGGGGAGCCGAAGTCGAACTCCTCGGGCACGTCTTCCGCCCCGGTCGGCAGCAGACGGTCATCGGTACGCACCCACTTCGCCACGTCCAGCTCCAGCACTGCATCGTCGAGGCTGCCCGGGCCGGGGGAGAGCCAGGGGTGGAAGCCGACGCCGTAGGGTGCGTCGGTCTCGCCGGTGTTTGTGCCGGTGGTGGTCACCTCCAACCCCGCCTGGCTCAGCTCGTACCGGGTCGCCACGGTCAGCGGGAACGGATAGCCGGGGGTGGGCGGCAGATCGACGGCGAGCTCGACCGCGGAGGCGGTGTGCGAGCGCACTCCCCAGCGCAGCCAGCTGACCAGGCCGTGCAGTGCAGTCCCGCGCGCCGGCTCGGTCAACGGGAGCTGGTAGTCGACGCCGTCGAAGCTGTACTGCCCGTCCCGGAGCCGGTTCGGCCACGGCGCCAGGACGGCGCCGTTGCAGGCTGGAGGTAGCTCGTTGGCAGCGAACGGGACGACCACGTCCCGGCCGTCGACCTGGAACAGGCGCAGGTGCGCGCCCACTTCGGTCACGACGGCGTAGGCGCTGCCGTGCCGGAGCTCGAACTGCTGACCGGTGAGTGCATTCACAGGCACCGACTGTAGCGGTAGGTGCCGGCCCGTTCGCGCCTAGATGTTGTCCTGGGTGCGTCGGGAGGCCTTCTGTTCGGCCAGGTCCTCGCCGAACAGGCGGCGGGCCAGGTAGCCGCCGATCGTCGATCCTGCGGCCAGACCGAAGCCGGTGGCGAATGCCGCCACCAGCGCAGGCAGGGCCCGGCTCACCCCGTCGGCAGTGCCCATCAGCGCATACAGCGCCTGGTAGACCGCGAGCCCGGGGATCAGGCCGATCAGCCCGGCCATCGTCATGGCAGACTCCGGCACCTTGAACCACCGGTAGGTGAGGTACCCGAGCACCCCGGCCACCACCCCGGCCAGTCCGGGCACCAGCCCCGGCTGGTCGGTCAACGGCCGCAGCAGGTAGTAGACCGCGAACACCACTCCGGCCACGACTGGAAGGAGCGGCACGACGCGCAGGCGGATGTAGGAGGTCAGCGCGAAGCCGATGCCGATCAGGGCGGACCCGACAGTGCCGGCGAGCAGACCGCCGTCGGGCCCGAGCGAGGTGCCCACATACATCGGGACCCCCAGCCGCAACGCGATCCCGAGCGTGCTGGAGATGCCCACGGCCAGACCGAGGGTGAGCATCACCACCTCCATCGCCCGAGCCGAGGCGGTCACGTAGTAGCCGTCGATAGCATCGCGAGCCGCTGAGGTCAGGCCGATCCCGGAGAGCAGCATGATGATCCCGGAGATGACGATCACCGTCGGCCGGTTCGCTCCCGGCAACTCGATGCCCTGGGACTGCAGCCAGTACATGAAGACTGCGATCGAGGTGGTGATCGAGGCGGCACCCATCTGGGTGAAGAACGCCGCGACGCCCCACCGGTCCAGCAGCCGGGTGATCAGGTCGACGGCGACAGCAGCTGCGGCCGCCACCGCGACCAGGACGATGCTCGCGTCGTACATCACCACGACCCCGCCGGCCAGGATGGCCTTGCCGAGGGTGACTATCCAGCGGCGGTAGGGGTGGCGCTGGGTGAGGATCCCACGCAGCCGGCGCAACGCCTCAGTGACCTCCATCGGCTCGTCGGCGTCGGTGATCTCGGCGATGAGCAGGTAGACGCCTTGTAGGCGGGAATAGTCGGTGGACCGGTTCTTGATCACCCGGAGCACGGAGATCGGATCCTCGTCCAGCCCGCGGCGGACCGAGATGGTGATCGAGGTGAACGTGATGTCCACCTGGGTGCCGGTCACGCCGTAGCAGTCGCTGATCCGGAGCGTGGTGGCCACCACATCGGAGGCGGAGCCGCCGGAGGCCAGCATCGCCTCTCCCGCACGCAGGCACAGGTCGATCACTGCCCGCGCATGGCGCTGGGAGATCTCCTCGGCCGGATCGGTGACCACGATCTGCTGGGTGGGTTCGCGCACCGCGCGCATGATGGCGCTGGCGCGCAGGCGCATCGAGCTGAGCAGCTCCGCCGGGCTCGGCAGGGAGTGGGAGTCCTCGCGGGAGTCCTCCGGGGCGTCCTCGTCCGCGGCCTCCGCATCGTGACGCAGTTCTCCCTCGGGAGGGTCGCCGTCCTCGGGAAGGTCGCCCTCGGTGGCGGAGATGTCCTGGGTCACGCGTCGGTCCTCAGCGTCTCGGGGTCTGGCAGCGGCTCACCTCACGCCGGTTACCGGGTCTGCGCCGACCGGCGTGGCCGTGTGCACGATATCTGTCCCTGGCACCGCCTGACGAGTGCACAACCTGCCGGTCCGGCCGGGTATGTGCTGGCTCTGCTCCCATGGTCGGGCGCAGAATGGCGGGGTGGGAGAACTGGCGCAGACCGGCGTCGCGACGGGTTGGCGTGCCGCTGATGCACACCAGCCACCGGCCGCGGCGATGACCACGGTGCGGCGTGCGGTCCTGGTCGAGGGTGTCAGCGACGCCGCTGCCCTAAAGGCCCTGTCCACACGGTTCGGCGACCTGCTGCGCCGACGAGGGGTGGCCGTGGTCCCGATGGGTGGTGCCACGAACGTGCGCCGGTACACCGAGCTGCTCGGTGAGCAGGGGCTCGGCCTCCCGCTGACCGGACTGTGCGATGCCGGTGAGGAACGGTTCTTCCGTGCGGTGCTCCCGGCCGAGGCGGTCCTGGTGTGCCACCTAGATCTGGAGGAGGAGCTGATCCGCTCCCTCGGCGCCGAGGCGGTGGTCGAGGTGATCGAGGCGCAGGGCGAGGGAAGCGCCTGGCAGCTGTTCCGGCGTCAGCCGGCCCAACGTGAGCGGAGCCCGGCCGCACAGCTGCGCCGCTTCCTCGGCACGCACAGCGGGCGTAAGGAGCGTTATGCCGCGGCGATGTGCGCCGTGATGGCACTGAGCCGGATACCTGGCCCACTGGCGGCCGTGCTGACCGAGACCGAGGAGTAGAGAGAGACGATGCCCAGCTATCCGTTGATGTACCGCCTGGGGATGACGCCGTGGGAACGCTACGGGCAGGCGGCTGCCGGCAGTATCGCCGCCGCACTGGACCGCGAGCGCGCCGAGGCAGGAGACCCACCCGGCCGCGCGTTGGATCTGGGCTGCGGGCGAGCGCAGTTCACTCCGGAGCTGGTCCGCCGGGGGTGGAGTGCTGTGGGGGTGGACATCGTCCCGGCGGCGATCGAGGGGGCGCGTCGTATCGATCCCGACGGCGGTCGGTACGTGGTCGGGGACGTCACCGCTCTCGATGCGGACTTGGGCCGGTTCGACCTGTTCCTGGACATCGGCTGCTTCCAGGGATTCGAGGCGTCGGAGCGGGCCGGCATGGGGCGGAGCGTGACCGAACGGGCAGCACCGGGTGCTCGGATGCTGATGCTCGCCTTCGGCCCGACCAGGCTACGCTCGATGATCGGTGGGGTGTCCGAGGAGCAGGTGGTCGCGGCGTTCCCGGGGTGGGAGCTGACGGACTCGCAACTGGCGGAGACGGCGGGGCTGGGCTGGCCGATGAACCGGACTCGGCCCTGGTGGTACCGCCTGCGCCGGCGGTGAGTGCGGCCTGGGATTTGGTGCCCCCGGCGGGATTCGAACCCACGACCGTCTGCTCCGGAGGCAGACGCTCTATCCACTGAGCTACAGGGGCTTTCGCCGCTGAGGAGCCTATCAGGGGAGGGGCCCGCTGCTGAAATCGGCTCTACCCGAGGGCATCCCGGTCTCCGGCTGCGTACCATGGCTCACCAGAGACATCCCTGCAGGTGGCCGACCGGAGGAGAACACGGTGACGCAGAATCCGCCTGATCAGCCCGACGCTGAGCCCGGTCGGCACGCCTCCCCGGACCAGTACGGCGGCGACCCACACCAGAGCGGGGCCGCACCGCAGCAGCCCTACGGGGCCGGTCAGGCGCAGTCCTACGGCACCGGTCCGCAGGCGGAGGGTTCCGACCAGCAGCCCTACGGCGGGAGCGCTGCCCAGCAGCCCTACCCGGCGGCGGCTGCCGGTCAGCCGGGTGGCCCGGGCGGTCCGGAGGGGAGCGCGCCCGGCGGCCTGGGCGGTCCACCACCGGGAGGGCGGCGCAGCAACGCCGGGAAGATCGCCGCGATCGTGATCGGCGGCCTGCTGGTGCTCGCGCTGTTGGTCTGGGGGGCGATCGCCCTGATCGACAGCCGCGACGATGCCATCCCGACGCCGACGGCCCCTACCGAGCCCAGCGAGGACGCCAGCGCAGACGGCGAACCGAGCGAGGACGCCAGCGGCGAGACCGCCGACCCGCCGGAGGGAGCCGGTGAGCTCTACGACCTGCTCAGCTCCGAGGCCGGCGAGGTGCAGGACGGCGACGGGAACACCTGGACCGTGCAGGACGGCTGGAGCGACGCCAGCGACCTGAGCGCAGAGGCGATGGAGGCCTACACCGCCACCTACACCTCGGATACGGGGGAGATCACCATGACCGCGATCTCGTTCCCGGACCCGGAGGCCGCCGACACCTACGTGGCCGGGGTGCAGGACGAGCGCGGCGACCCGGACTACAGCGGTGATGTGTGGCAGTCCGACAACGGCAACGGGCTCGGGACCCGGATCGACTACGAGGGTGACGTGTACAGCATCTACTGGTACGACGACACCGCGGTGGTCTACCAGATCGATGCACCGGATGGCGCGACCGGACAGGACTTCTACGGCTCGCTGCCGTTCTGATCGGGACGCAGTGGAGCTGACCGAGCTTCTCGGCAGGCACCTGCACGAGCTCGGCTGCCCCGTGCCGGAGGTGATCGACCTGCAGCCGGTGCGTCGGGGGCGGTCGGGTGACCTGTCCACCGCTGTCGCCCACAGGGTGGCTGGGGCCGGTGCCGGGCAGCTCGCCGTCCGGCTCGCCCGCCGCCTCGAGGGCGTGGGCGCCGTCGCCCAGGCCCGGGCCGAGGCCGGCTACCTGATCCTCACCCTGACCACCACGGCCCTGGCCACCGGCGTCCGGCAGCTGCTCGATACCGCACCCCGGCGGGCCACCGGCACAGCGTGGCCGGCCCCGCTGCACCCGGTGGCCTTCGCCCACGCCAGGTGCCGGAACGTAGCCCGAGCAGCGCGCGCGCACGGCGTACGCTCCGATCCGGGTGCGGAGCTGGATTCCACGCTGACCGCCGTCGTCGGCGAATGGCACACCCGCCGACTTCTGGTGCGCCTGACCCTCGACCGCCCGGGCGGCACCGGTGCCGCCGTGGCGCTGCGCGACCTGGCCGCCTGCTATCAGGACTTCTACCGCCGCACCCGTACCGCACCTCGGGGTTCAGAACCGGTAGCCTCGGTGCACCGCACCCATCTGGCCGTGACCGAGGCGACTGCGGTGGCGCTGGCCACCGGGCTGGCCGCGCTCGGTCTGCACGCTCCGGAGCATCTGTGACCCATCCCGAACAGCCCGGCCTGTGGCCGGAGAACCTCACCATCGTCGACGGCGTCTGGCACCTGGGCGGGCATCCGCTCACCGAGCTCGCCGGCCGCTTCGGTACCCCCGCCTACCTGCTCGACGTCCCCGGACTCCGGGCGCGTGCCGCGCGTTACCGCCGCGCCTTCACCGAGGCGTTCGCTCCTGCGCCGGTGCGGGTGTACTACGCCGGGAAGGCGTTCCTGTCCATCGCCGTCGCCCGGTGGATGCACGCCGAGGGACTGCGCATCGACACTGCCACCGGCGGTGAGCTGGCTACGGCACTGGCCGCGGGTGTCCCGGGGGCGGACATCGGCCTGCACGGGAACAACAAGTCCGACGAGGAGATCGACCGGGCCCTGGCAGCCGGCGTCGGCCGGATCGTGATCGACTCCCTGGACGAGATCGACCGGGTCGAGGCACTGGCCGCACGGCGCGGCGTGCAGGCGCCGGTGATGGTGCGAGTGACCACCGGTGTGCACGCCGGCGGGCACGAGTTCATCGCGACGGCGCACGAGGACCAGAAGTTCGGCCTCTCCCTCGCCGGTGGCACCGCAGCCGAGGCGCTGCGCCGGGTGACCGCCCGTGAGCATCTCGAACTGATCGGCCTGCACTCCCACATCGGCTCCCAGATCCTCGACCCGGACGGGTTCGCCGCCGCCGCCCGCGCCCTGCTCCGGCTGCGCGCCGAGCATGCGCAGGAGACGGGCACACTGCTGGGTGAGCTGGACCTCGGCGGCGGGTACGGGATCGCCTACCTGCCGGGGGAGGTGGAGGCCGACATCGCCACGCTTGCCGGTGCCCTGGCCCGCACCTGTCGGCAGGAGTGTGAGCGCCTGGGCACGCCGATGCCGGAGTTCTCCTTCGAACCGGGCCGGGCGATCATCGGTCCGAGCATGCTCACGCTGTACCGGGTGGGCACCGTCAAGCCAGTGCCGCTCGACGAGGGTGGCCACCGGTGGTACGTCTCGGTGGACGGGGGGATGAGCGACAACATCCGGCCCGCGCTCTACGGTGCGGACTATCATGCGGCGCTGGTGCGGAACTCTGCGGCCGAGCACGTGCTCGCCCGGGTGGTCGGCAAGCACTGCGAGAGCGGGGACATCGTGGTGCACCAGGTGCATCTGCCCGGGGATGTGCAGGCCGGGGACCTGCTCGCCGTCCCGGCCACCGGTGCCTACGGTCGGTCGATGGCGAGCCAGTACAACCTGCTGCCGCGCCCCGGTGTGGTGGCGGTCGGGGACGGGGAGCCCCGGGAGATCGTGCGCCGGGAGACGATCGAGGACATCCTCGCCCTCGACCTCGGCTGACTCTCCTGCCTCGAGTACCAGTCAGCGGCCAGCATCGTCAGAACGGGGGTGGGGCGTCGAGGTTGTGGCTGAGGGCGGTGGTGCTGCCGTCGGGCTCGCGGCGGTAGCGGTGTCCGGTGGGAGTGGTCCACTCGAAGACTCCGGGGGCGCTCTGTTCGAGCTGGAAGTCACCATGGGTCTTGGTCTGGTGGTCCCGCTGGCACAACGGTCCCAGGTTCGCCGGCGCAGTCGCCCCACCGGCACTCGGGTCGGTGTGGTCCCAGGGCTCGGTGTGGTCGAGCTGGCACTCGCGGGCCGCTGTGCTGCAGCCGGGCCGGACGCAGGTGGTGTCGCGGGCTCGGACATGGTCGGCCAGCGCTGCCGAGGGACGATACCGGGTATGGCCCAGATCCAGGAGCTGGTCGGTGACAGGGTCGGTCACCAGCCGGCGCCAGATCCCACCGGCAGCGAGGGCGCGGGCGGTGGCGGGCGTGATCGGTCCATACCCGCTCAGGTAGGGCACCGCGTCGCTGGTGATGCTCGGACCGGTATCGATCACACTCTCTCCCGGCAGGTACCAGGGCGCCTCCAGACCACTCGAGCTGCTCATTCCGCAGGTGCACCCAGGAGAGGATGGGGGTGGTGTGGTCAGTATTCGGTGCAGGATGCCGGCCTCGTCGGCGACGTGATCGCCGGTGCTCGTGCCGGTGTCGGCTTCATCACCGGCTTTCGCTGTTCCCGTGCGCGGGGTGAGGTGGGTGAGGGGGATGGTGACGTGGATCTCTGGGTGGCGCCCATTGATCAGGCCCAGGGGCAGACTCAGCTCTTTGGGGCCTAGGTATCCGGTGGCGAGGGCGTGGGAGCCGACCGCGGCCAACGTATCGAAGCGCAGCTGGTCCATGGTGCGGGTGTCGCCGTCGGCTTTTGCGGCCTTGGCCCGAGCGTGCAGCGCCTGGTCCAGGGCCAGCACGTCGGCGGCCGGGCCCTGGATCGTCATCGCAGCGGTCTCATCACCCAGCGCTCGGGGGCGGCTGACCCGCCGCCGGGACTGGCGTCGCGCCGCGCGGGCCTCGGCCTCAGCCGGATCCACCGCGACTAGTGCCCGGGCGATGTCACGGCGCAACTGACCCGCGGTCCGCTCCGGCGCGCTGGGCAGGACTTGGTCTTCGACTGCCATCGCGACCTGCCAGGCCACATCTTGTAGCCCGTCGATGATCGCGTGCGCTCGAGCGGTATCGATCCGCCCGGTGCGCAGGTCAGTACCGGTGTTGGTCAGGGAGGAGCACATCGTTCGACCACGACGGGTCAGGTCCCGGCACTGGTTGCGGGTCCATCCCAGCCGCGGTGCCAGCTCTTCGGGTGCGGTGCACCCCTTGTCCACACCAGTAGCCGACGTCGTTCCGGTTTCCGCGTCGCTCTCCTGCTCGGCAAGCGCAGCAGGATTCATCAGCTCACGCTCGGCCAACCGGCCGGCAGCATCGCACATCAGCGCCTGGGCACAGCTGGCCAGCCGGTTACCTGCGGCGATGACCTCTACCAGGGTCGCTTCGTCAACCTCGTCCAGGTCCAGGTGCAACAACTTCTCCAGCAATGCACCGCGCGGGTCCATCCGCGCGAGCCGTTCATCAACGCTGAGCGTCCTGAACTCGGCCAGCGTGTCGGACAGGAGGCGTTCGAGCACATCAGCGCCCTCCCACTGAGCCGCATCCCGGCCCTCGAGGGTGATGAAGTCTCCCGTGCCTTCCATCGAACTAGTGTATCAATTAGAACAGCCGTTCGCAAGAGGTGAAGGAGATGCGCACGACTCTCAGCGTCGGTCGCGGTGGCAGAACCCGGTGCGTGTGCACCGGCCAGCACTGCGTCGCCGTCCACTCTGCGGCACAGCGCGGAGCGCAGCACACCGCTGCGTCTATTGTGGGGCGGGCGTGGGCAGAAGGTCCGCGCTCGGCTGGAGAGGGAAGGACAGGATGAACGACGGTGCCCGGAAGGTTCGCGTGGCCGTGCTCGGCTGCGGGGTGGTCGGCACGGAGGTGGTCCGCTCTCTGGTGGAGCACGCCGAGGAACTGCACGCCCGCACCGGCACGCGTCTGGACCTGGTGGGTATCGGCGTTCGGTCGACGGCCACCCCGCGGGACGCCGTGATTCCGACCGAGCTGCTCACCGAGGACCTGCCCGGGCTGGTTCGCAGCGCCGATCTGGTGATCGAGCTGCTCGGGGGGATCGAACCGGCTCGGCAGCTGATCCTGGACGCGATCGCCGCCGGCGCCAGTGTGGTGACCGCGAACAAGGCGCTGCTCGCCCAGCACGGACCGCAGCTCTACGCCGCCGCGGACGCAGCCCGTACCGACCTGTTCTTCGAAGCGGCCGTGGCCGGTGCCGTGCCGGTGGTGCGTGGGTTGCGCGAGTCGCTCGCCGGTGACCGGATCACCCGGATCCTCGGCATCATGAACGGCACGACGAACTACATCCTGGACGAGATGACCGCCTCCGGTCTGGACTTCGAGACCGCACTGGCCCAGGCGCAGCAGCTCGGCTACGCCGAGGCCGACCCGACCTCCGACGTGGAGGGTCTGGACGCCGCCGCCAAGGCCGCGATCCTGGCCTCGCTGGCGTTCCACTCCCGCACCTCCCTGGCCGATGTGCCGGTCCAGGGCATCCGGGAGATCACTCCGGCGGACATCGACTCCGCCGCGCAGACCGGGCATGTGATCAAGCTGCTCGCCATCGCTGAGGTGGGCCGCCACCAGGGCACTGCCGGCACAGCGGTACGGGTCCACCCCGCCCTGGTGCCCACCGACCACCCGCTGGCCAGCGTGCGCGGCCCGTACAATGCCGTGTTCGTGGAGGCCGAGGCCGCTGGCACGCTGATGTTCTACGGCGCCGGCGCCGGGGGAGTGGCCACCTCCAGTGCCGTCCTCGGGGACGTGGTCGCTGCCGCCCGGAACGTGGTAAACGGAGGTAAGGCACCCTGGGAGTCCGCCTATGCGGAGCTCACCCCGATGCCGCCGGAGGCGGTGCGCACCCGCTATCAGTTCCGGATCGAGGTCGTGGACCGGCCGGGCGTGCTCGCCGAGGTCGCCGCACTGGTGGCCGAACGTGGGGTGTCCATCGAGACCGTCCGCCAGGGCGCTCTCGACGTGGACGATGTGGCCGAGCTGGTGATCGTCACGCACGAGGCGAGCGAGTCGGCACTGGCCGCCACCGTCGTCGACCTCGATACCCTCGAGGTCATCAAGCGGATCACCTCGATCCTGCGCGTGGAAGGAAACTGATGGCCCAGCCCTGGCGTGGTGTGATCGCCGAGTACCGTGACCGTCTGCCGATCGCGGACTCGGATCCGGTGGTGAGCCTGGGGGAGGGCGGGACGCCGCTGGTGCCCGCTCCGGCCCTGTCGGCGGCCACCGGTGCCACGGTGTACCTGAAGGTGGAGGGCGCCAACCCCACCGGTTCGTTCAAGGACCGGGGGATGACGATGGCGATCAGCAAGGTGGTGGCCGAGGGCACCGAAGCGGTGGTCTGCGCCTCCACCGGGAACACCTCGGCCTCGGCAGCCGCCTACGCCGCCCACGCCGGGCTCACCTGCGCCGTGGTGCTCCCGCACGGCAAGATCGCAGCCGGGAAGCTCGCCCAGGCGATCGTGCACGGCGCCCAGCTGCTGGCTGTGGACGGCAACTTCGACGACTGCTTGCGGATCGTGCGCGAGCTGGCCGAGGCCTACCCGGTCGCCCTGGTGAACTCGGTGAACCCGTTCCGGCTGCAGGGGCAGAAGACCGCCGCCTTCGAGGTGGTGGACGCCCTCGGGGACGCGCCGGACCTGCACGTGCTGCCGGTCGGCAACGCGGGCAACATCTCCGCTTACTGGATGGGCTACTCCGAGTACGCGGCGGACCGGCGCACCACCCGCACCCCGCAGATGTGGGGCGTGCAGGCAGAAGGAGCCGCCCCGTTCGTCAAGGGTGAACCGATCGAGCACCCGGAGACCGTCGCCACAGCGATCCGGATCGGCAACCCGGCCTCGTGGTCCCTGGCGGCTGCGGCACGAGACGACTCCGGCGGGCGGATCGATGCGGTCACCGATGCCGAGATCCTCGACGCGCAGGCGCTGATCGCGCGCAGCGTGGGCGTGTTCGTGGAACCGGCCTCCGCGGCCAGCGTGGCGGGACTGCTCGCCCGGGCCGAGGCCGGGGACGTGCCTGCCGGTGCCACTGTGGTGTGCACGGTGACCGGCAACGGTCTCAAGGACACCGCCACGGCCCTTGGCGATACGGCGGTGCAGCCCGAGGTGATCGGCCGGGACACCGCAGACGCG
>DXBY01000210.1 GCA_019116305.1 Candidatus Ruania gallistercoris
GCCGCCACCGCGGGGCTGCCACAACGGGCGCTGTACTCCGCTTCCAAGGGCGCCGTGCTGGGGCTGACCCGCGCGATGGCCGCCGACCACGTGCGGGAGGGGATCCGGGTGAACTGCGTGAGCCCGGGCACTGCGGACACTCCGTGGGTGAACCGGCTGCTGGACTCCGCGCCCGACCCGGCCGCCGAACGCGCCGCCCTGCAGGCCCGGCAGCCGCATGGACGTCTGGTGGACCCGGCCGAGGTGGCCGAGGCGGTCGCCTACCTGGCCAGTCCCCGGAACGGCTCCACCACCGGGGTGACGCTGGCGATCGACGGGGGGATGGACGCCCTGCGGGTGCGGCCGCAGTGACCGCCACCGAGCGCGCCGCGATCCTGGCCGGTACTGCGCAGCGGGCGCACGGCTCGCCTGCAGCCGGCACACCTCCTCGCGGTGACGAGGTCTGATGCGCACCCGGGCGCTGACCGATGATCTGGCCGTCACCGAGGTCGGCTTCGGCGCCGCGTGCCTGGGCAACCTGTACGTCGCGATCAGTGACGAGCAGTCCGATGCCTGTGTGGACGCCGCCTGGGACGCGGGCATCCGATACTTCGACACCGCCCCGCACTACGGTCTGGGCCTGTCCGAACGGCGGCTCGGCCGTGCGCTGAGCCGCCGGCCGCGGGCGGAGTTCACCCTCTCCACGAAAGTGGGCCGGCGGCTGGTGCCGCGGGTGCCGCCGCTGCCGCGCGACGATGACATGTTCGAGGTGCCCGGCGATCTGACCCGGGTGTGGGACTTCACCGCCGACGGGATCCGCCGCTCGATCGAGGAGAGCCTGACCCGGCTCGGGATGGACCGTCTCGACATCGCCTACCTGCACGATCCGGACGTCTCCGGGGTGCCCGGGGCGCTGGCCGACGGGCTGGATACGCTGCTTGCGCTGCGCGCCGAGGGCCTGGTCGGTGCCGTGGGGGTGGGCACGAACGACCCGGCGACAGTGGCCGCGGCGTTCGGCTACGACATCGACACCGCGATGCTCGCCGGGCGCTACACCCTGCTGCGCGAGGACGGGTTCGCCGAGGTGGTCGCTGCCGCCGCCGGCCGACCGGTGGTGCTCGCCGGGGTGTTCAACTCCGGCATCCTGGCCCGCGAGGACGTCCCGGACGACGCCACCCTGGACTACGCCGCGGCACCGGCGGAGGTAGTGGACCGGGCCCGGCGGATCGCCGACCTGGCCCGCCGGCACGGCACCACGTTGCCCACCCTGGCGATCCAGCACGGGCTGCGGCACCCGGCCACGGCCAGCGTGGTGCTCGGGATGAGCGATCCCGAGCAGGTGGCCGAGAACGTCGCCCGCTACGGCGAGACGGTCCCGCCCGAGGTGTGGACTGCGCTCGGTGAGGTGGCCCCGCCCCGGTGAGCTCCGCCGTCGGGCAGGAGAACGAGCAGGACCGAGGAGAACTGGAGGACCGGATGGAACAGATCGCCCTGCACACTGTGCTCAAGGAGGGCAAGGAAGCCGAGTACGACCGGGTGCACGCGCGGATCCCGGACGAGCTGGACCCGGCGCTGCGCGCGGCCGGGGTGCACAGCTGGCGGATCTGGCGGCACGGGCTGGACCTGTTCCACCTGCTGGAGGTGGAGGACTACCAGGCGATGCGCGCGGCGCTGCGCGAGCATCCGGCGAACGTGGCCTGGCAGGCCCGGATGGCCGAGCTGCTCGCCGTGGAGGATGACTACAGCGGCGTCGACTCCGGGTTGTCCCTCGTCTGGGAGCTACCCGCCGATCCTCCCGCCTGATCGCGAACGCGGGACAGAGCATGACGTAGGGCCCGTGAACCGATCGGTTCACGGGCCCTACCGGGACCCCATCGGGGGAGAGTAGTCGGGTCCCGAGCCGGGGTCACCACCCACGCAGCGTGCTGCGCGACCGGGGGAGGATCAGTGGTGACCGCGGACAACCTCTCGGTGTTTCGCGGCGCGCCGCAACAGCGCGCCGAGTGCGAGCAGGGCAGCGACGGCGAGTGCCGGCCAGCGGAGGTCGGCGCCAGTGTCCGGCATCGAGCCGGTCGGCGCCTGGCTGGCAGTCGGCGGGGTACCGGGATCGCCCGGGTCGCCGGGGCCGGGCGGAGTGGTGGGTTCGGGCGGGTTCGGCGTGTCCGGCGTGGGGAACTCACCGCCGAGCTCGAGAAGGACGTCCAGAGAGGCGAGCCGCTCGGCGACGTTCGCCCGGTTACCCGAGGTGGCCTGCTCCGGAAGCTCGTAGGTGAGCGTGACCGGGACCTGCTCCCCGCTGGCGAGCGGGACCTGCAGGATCACGGTCTGCTCGTCTGCGGCGAGCTGGGTCATCGAGCCGTGCCCGTGTGCCCAGTCGATCTCCAGGTCGTCATAGAAGTTGCCCTGGTCGCCGGCGCCGGAGTACGACCCGGTCGCCGGAGCGAGGTGCGCCGGCTGGTGGTGCACGTCCAGGGCGTCCGGGTCGAGCAGCCCCACGTCCACGATCGAGGCACGCAAGGTGCCGTCCGTGGGGCCGTCGTTGCGGACCAGCAAGGTGCGGGTCGCGGTGTCGCCGGGGATCGAGACCGGGGTGCCGAGGAAGTTCTCGGTGGTGACGTCGGCGTAGCCGACACCGTCCCAGGAGAGCTGGATCGAGCGGGTGTAGTCGTCCGCGGCAGGCGCTGCCGGTGCGGCCACCGCAGGTGCGGTGAGCGCGCCGACCAGGCCGGCGGCGAGGGCGGCTGCCGCGGCTGTGCTCGCAGTACGGGTCAGGGGGATGCTCATGGCTGCGGCTCCTCTCCCGGCCGGAAGGTGGTGTAGCTGAGGGCGATCTCGTGGTCCGGTTCGTCGGCAGGGTCCATCGCGGAGATGACCTCGGCCGACCAGGAGTCGGTCTCGCTCACCTCGGTGCCGCTCGGGTCGGTCCCGGTGGCGGTCACCTCGTTGGTGTAGCTGCCCTGGTCGTGCAGGGTGTTGAGGGTGGTCACCAGGCACCAGTACTCGGTGGTGGGGGTGGTGGTGTCGGAGTAGTCCGCGGACACCGGGGTGGAGATCAGGGCTGCCGGGTTGTCCGGGGCGTTGTCGAGAGTGCAGTCCGCGGCGGTGGGCACCGGGAAGAGGTGCACGTCCGCGGCGCCGAAGATCCCCTCGCCCCAGTCCGGTTCGGTGAGGGTGTAGTGCAGGCCCTTGTTGCCCTGGCTGAGGGAGTCGGTGCGCAGCGGGATCGCCAGCTCCTGGTCGTCGACGAGGACCTGGGCGTCCGCGGCGCCGACGGTCACCGAGACCGAGTCGCCGGTCGGTGGGGCGACCGGGTCGGAGGCCGCGGTCATCGCGGAGTCGGCCACGGTGGTGGCGTTCGCCTCACCGCGACCGGCGGCGAAGTACTCGTAGCCGCTGGAGATCTCGCCGTCGAAACTGACGGCGTCCTCCCACAGCGCGAACGAGGCGCCGCCGATGCCGAGGGCTCCGCCGAGCAGCGCGGAGGTGGCCACGACCGCCACCGATCGCGCCCGGGATGTGGTGGTCTCGCTCACTGGAATCCCTCCCCTGTCCGCACCTGGTGCAGCTCGACGTCGAACTGGCCCAGCTCGGCGAGCTGCACGGGGCTGTCGGCGCCGAACCGGTCGGCCAGGTCGGCGAAGTCGAGGTCGATGGCCAGGGTGTAGGTGTCGGTGCGGCCGGCGTCGTCGGCAGCGAGCTGGTGCGCAGCGTCGTCCAGGGTGACCGCGGTGCCGAGATCTGCCGTGGCGAGCTCGGTGCTTGCGGCGTCCTGGAGCGTGTAAGTCCCGGTCACACCGCTGGGAAGGTCAGGTGCGTCGGCCCAGTCGACCTCGATCTGACCGAGCATGTTCTCCCCCTGCACGTGGGTGGTGAAGGCATAGCTGACCCGGATCGTGTCGCCCTGGCGGACCAGGAAGGTCTCCGGGTCGATCGGGTGCGGCGCGGCGGCGACGTCCGCGGACGTCTCGGTCCACACTGCCTCGCCACCGGCCTCGATCTGCAGGTCACCGGCGGTGATGGTCACCGGGTCCCGACCGCTGTCGGCGGTCCAGAGCGCGAACGTCCCGCCTGCGGCGGTCAGTCCGGCCACGAGCGCCGTCCCGGCCAGCAGCGGCATCCGCCATCTGGCTCTCATTGCACTGCTCTCCCCTCGTACTGTGTATACGTGCTCATGACGACCGCTCCGGTCGCCGGGTGTTCCGCTTGCGGATCAGGTCCGCGCCTACGGCGTACAGGCCGTAGCCCACGAGCCCTGCGCCGAGCAGGGCCACCAGGACCGATCGGTGCTGGCCGACGGCGGTGCTCAGGTGGCCCACGTAGGGCACGTCGTAGAGCACCTCGCCCATGATCTGCTCGGCCTGGATCGGGTCGTCGTCGGCGCCGTTGGCATCTCCGCGGGTGATGTACATCGTTCCCTCGGGGCCGCCAAGCTCGACTCCGACGATCCGGTGGGTGATCAGGGTCGGGTCGTTCGAGACCGGTTGGAAGGTGACCACGTCCCCGACGCCGTAGTCGTCCTGCGGAACGGAGACGACGACGTCGCCGGGGGCGTAGGTCGGTTCCATCGAGCCGGTGAGGACGGTCAACGCCTCACCGCCGAGCACCCGCGGCACCACGGCCAGCGCGATCGCCAGGGCAAGGATCGCCACGGCAAGGACGCTGAACGCCCCGGTCAGTACCGAGCGCCAGAGACTCACCGTGCGCGGCGCGCCGGTTCCGGCGGTGCGGCTCTCCGGTTCGACGGCGGTGGTGGCCATGGCTCCTCCTTGTGGGCTGGGCGAGGTGGTCGGGTGGCGGTCACCGGGTAGGGGCGGACGTTCACCGCCCCTACCCGGGAGTGGGTCAGCCGATGTAGCCGTCGGCGTCCGAGCGCACCTGGTCGAGGGTGACGGTGGCGCCGTCGAGAGCGATGGAATCGGTCACGTGGTCCTGACCGCCGGTGCTCGCCGGGAAGGTCACCGTCACGGTGACCGTGACGTCAGCCGTGTCATCGAGCGTGGCACCCACGGTGGTGAGCGTCTGCGGGTCCGGGTTGCCGTTGTCCTGCGAGGCGAGAACCAGCGTGCCGCCGGAGTTGAGCGTCACCGGGTCGCCGTTGCTGTCGGTCACGGCAACGTCGATGTCCAGGTTGGTGAGGTCACCGCTGGCTGCCCCGAGATTGGCGCCCAGAGCGGCGACCATGTTCTCGCCTTCGAGGGCGACGTCCAGCGCCACGGTGCCCTCGATGGTGTCACCGGGGATGATCCGGAAGTCCGCCAGGTCGATCTCGTGCGAGTTGTCCGTCCGGTCAGCGGAGATGTCCTGCCAGCTCCACTGCGAACCCGGGTCGCCGAGGACGGCGACGTCCAGGTTTCCGGCAGTGATCTCGGCACCGTCCACGGTGTCGCTGTCGCTCCAGAGGGCGAAGGTGGTGCCGCCCATCAGCAGGGCCGCTCCGGCGATGCCGGCGATGACGCCGGTGGTCTTCTTCTGCATGGTGTCTCCTTGGTTGGTTGCTGGTCCAGGTATGGCCTGGGCCGGGTTTCCTTGGGTTTTCTGCTGGGTCTTGCGGTCAGGGAAGTGCGGTCACGGGGCCGCTGGCGGTGCAGGTCATCGACTCACCTGGCGGCAGCGTGGTGGTTGGGCAGGTAGCGGTGCCGACCTGGTCATCGACCACGACGATGTCGTGCAGCACCGTCTCGCCGGTGTTGGTCACCTCGTAGGTCCAGGTGACGACGGTGCCGCTGACCACGGAGCTGCCCGAGGTGATCTCGTTCTCCTGGGCGTCCCAGCCCTGCTTGACCACCTCGAGGTCCGGGGTGAGCACCTGCCGGTTGTAGAAGTCACAGCTGACGCTGTCGTTCACGCCGATGTCGGTGATGGTCAGCGACAGTCCGGACGCGTTCACCTCGACGTCGACCGGTGAATCGTTCACCGTGCACTGCACCCGGTCGGCAACCAGCTCCCAGCCGAGGTCTTGCTGGGCTTCGCTGGGCACCTCGGTGAGGCGGACGGTGGTGGTGGCGTTCATCGTGTCGAACTGCACGGTGAACTCGACCGAACCGTCGGAGCCGGTGACGCCGTCACCGATGCTGGCGAAGGAGTCCGGACCGGTCTGCTGTGCGGCATCGAACGCCCACCCCGGGGTCTCGTCCCAGGTGGTGGAGCCGTAGGTCTGGGTGAACTTGGTGACGTCGATGGTGGCCTGGCAGGTGGCGCCTAGGGCGATCTCGCTGAGGAGTGGCTGCAGCGCCGACCAGCTCGCCTGGAAGTAGTCTGCGTTGTTCGCTGAGCCGCCGGGGGCGTAGCCGGTCGGGCCGGACACGGCGGCCAGGTTCGCCGGGCTGCCGCTGATCCCGTCACCCACGCCGACTGCGAGAACCCGGGTGCCCTGGTTCTTCAGGGCGTTCGCGGAGAAGATTGCCTGCTCTGCCTCGATGAACCGGGTGTTGCTGCCCGGGCCGGTCTCGTTTGGTCCGGAGAAGGTCGGCAGACCATCGGTCACCATGATCGCCAGGTCGTAGTCGGCGTTGTCGTTGGCGACGCGCCAGATGCCCTGGTCCCAGTTGGTGCCGCCATTGCTGCTGTAGCCGTTGATCACGCTGTGGAAGGTGCTGACATTGCCGTCCACCGGGGTGAGGGCCATCTCGCGGCTCGCACCACCGGCGAAGCTGTACAGCGCGACCGAGGAGTTCGTGCCCACCAGGGCATCGACGAAGGACTTCGCGGAGTCCTTCAGATCGCCCATCGCCCCGGCGTTGCCGACCGAGCCGGACCGGTCCAGGATCAGCGCGACGTTCAGGCCGTCGGAGCAGGTCTGCGGCAGCTGCGGGTTCGCGACGGAGTTCTGCCAGATGCCGCTGGAAGTCTGGTTTCCGCTCGTGGCCATGAAGTGGCTGCCGGACTGGTAGGTCTGACCGGCGCGCAGCTGGCTCCCGGTGCGGAAGACGTAGTCGCTGTCGTAGTTGTTGGTCGCGGTACCGACGACGAGGTCGTCGTTGGCGTACCAGCCGGTCGGTGCCGACTCCTGGACCACCCAGAAGCGGGCGTCGCGGTTCTCGCCCTCGTGCTGGGTGACGACCCGCTCGTACTCCAAGCAGACAATGAACCAGCGGATGCATTGGCCCTGGTGACTGATCTCTGGCTGGGTCTCCGGCACGGTGAACGAGCAGTCGCCGTCGCTGTCGGACACGCACTCGGCCCAGTCCTCGTTCACCGGGTTGCCCGGACCGCCGCTGCCGCCGGTGTGCAGCCGCAGGGTCACGCCCGCGAGGCCGCTGACCGAGGTGGACCCAGTGCGCAGGCCGCCGACGTTGACGTTGATCACCGCGGTGCCGGCATTCGAAGTAGGGTTCGGCACCGACATCGGCGTCATCGCGCCGTCCTCGGAGCTCAGCGCTGCCGGCGCGTCGGACTGCTCACTGGTGGTGCCGGCCTCCCCGGCGGTGTCCTCGGTTGCAGTGTCCTCGTCGACCACCTCATCGTCCGCAGCCTCGTCACCCTCGTCCTCGACAGCGACCAGCGTCACCTCGGTGGGCTCCAGCTCGGTGCCGGCCTCGTCCTCGGTGATGGTCGCGGTCCCGGCCGGCTCGTCGCCGTCCGCCGGAGGCTGGTATCCGTCCGGGGTCGAGGTCTGCACCCAGTAGTAGGTGCCCGGCTCGAGCTGAGCGACGCCGGAGGCATCCGTGCCCGCTGTGCAGGTGCCGTCGCCGGCCGTGGCGCAGTCGAACGCCGTGCGGATGTCCCCGCCGCCGCTGCGCTGCAGGCCGGTGCTGGCGCCGGACTCCTGCCACAGCTCGAAGCCCACCCCCGGAACCGCAGTTCCGGCCTCATCGGTGACCTCGATGTTCAGCGTGGACAGCGCCAGCTCCTCAGCCGGCTCCACCGGCGCCTCGGCCTCGTCGCTGCCACTCGGCTCCGCATCGCCATCGTTCGTCGAGGCGTTCTCCGGCGACTCGGTGCTCGCCGCCTCCGCAGTGTCCCCCTCGCCGGCCGGGGCGGCGGGCTGGTCGCCATTGCCCGGCTCCACTGCCGCGGCCGGCTGGTCCTGGATGGTCGAAGATTGCGCGTCGCCGACGTCCTGACCGTTGCTCCCGCCAGCGTCCTGCTCGAGGATCGCCGAGTCCTCCGGAGCCGCATCCGCAGAGGACGCGGGGCTGGTCAGGCCGACCACCAGCAACGCCGCGCCGAGCGCGGCAACGCTGCTTGCCCAGCCCGTACTGCGGCGGACAGAACGCGCATGCCTGGAAACGTGCCTCACGATCTCTCCCTCGAATTAAGCGACACTCTGGTCCCCCGATTCGCATTCCAGCGAACCTGGCAGACATAGATATATCCACCCGGAACGATCAGCGACAAGCAGATCTCGTCGAAATCACGGGTGATTAATTCTTCATCTAGGGGGTGAGTTCGGGGTGACCCCAGGGTGACGCCAGGGGTGAGGCAGGGTGAGCTCCAGGGTGAGGTGCTATCCGAACGTGCAGGTCAGCGCCTCACCCCGTCCCAATGAATCGCTGATTGGCCGTTTGGGCTGCAATCGAGCCGATTATCATCGCCATCGTCACCACGGAGCTCGCTGTCCGCAGATCGGGACGGCACAGTGAGAGCGACCTCGCCGTCGATCACCTCACCCCGCCGCGCAGAGGTCGCCCCTCAACGCCCGACGGTCGCCTCACCCTGGTGAGCGCGGGACGCCCCAGGAACCAACTCGCCCGGGCACGCCGTTGGCCCGAGTCCTACATTTCGCCACGTACTTCCTCCAATAGTTGCGACATTTGATCGATATTCACGCAAGTAGAGGCGCCCTTTTCGGCGATAATGGCATTATCGCCGACGCACCAATAGTCGCGGAGCGAGCATCTTTTATGACGTCGACTCTGCACGGCCATCGACATCGGCGTCGTCGTCGGACTGAATCGCCCTCTCGCTCGGACCTTCCGGCCGACACCACCGCTCGGGGCTCGCAGGCACCGGTCCCGGACAGTCAGTCGGCGGCCGCGGGGACGACAGGAGTGACGGGCTCAACTGACTTCAGGTTGACCTCAAGATTGGTTGAGGTCCTAGCGTCGTCGGCGCCGGAAGTAGACGTGAACAACCAGCCAGGAGAACGCCGTTGACACGCCATGAACACGCAGGACTAGGGATCGGACTCACCCTGACCGAGGATGGCCACCACCTGATCCAGGCACGCGCGCTGGAACGAATGGGATATTCGACCGTGTGGCTGGCCGGGGGCGAGTTGCAGTCACTGGCTCCGGTAGCCGACATCATCCGAGCGACCGAGACGGTCCGGGTCGGCACCGGGATCATCCCCATCGGTCTGCACGACGACGCGACCGTGCTGGCGACCTATGCCGACATCGAGCGCACAGACCCCGGTCGGTTTGTGGTCGGGCTCGGCGCCCCACAGCAGGGCCGGAGTCCGATGAGTGCGATGGATGCCTTTCTGGACAGCCTTGACAGCGCGGCGGATCCGATCCCGCAGCAGCGGCGGTTCCTGGCCGCACTCGGACCGAAGAAGCTCGCGATGGCGCGTCAACGCTTCGCCGGGGCGATCGCGCTGCTCGTCAACCCCGCCTACACCGCCGAGGCACGCCGAGCCCTTGGTCCGGACCGCCAGTTGATCATCACCCAGTACACGGTGGTCGACACGGATGCCGCCCGGGCTCGCGCCGTGGCCCGTGAGCCTCTGTCCTTCCTGATGCAAGTGCCCGGCTACCGGAGCAACGCTGAGCGACTCGGCTTCAACGAGGCGGAGATCGACCAGCTGGACGACCGGCTCGTCGACAGCCTCGTCAGCTGGGGTACTGCCGAGACCGTCGCGGCTCAACTGACCGAGCACTACAACGCCGGCGCCGACCAGGTAGTCGTCAGCCTGCTCGACACCGATGCCACCCGCTTCATCGACAGCGCGGCGGCCCTGGCCGAGCGGTTGATCCGGTGATCAGCCGCTGAGATCGCCGACGTGGGCGCGTGGCCGGTGGCCGTGGCTACACTCGCAGGTGTGCAGGTCACGCCTACTAGATGGTGAGTTGATGAACGCCTCGACGTCGCGGCAGCGGGAAGAAGTCATGGGGGCGGTCGCACGCCTCGTCGGAAGCGATCAGGCGGAGCTCTCGGCCCGGCTGTTGGAACACGTGGCCACCGAGGATCTGGTGGAACGGTCCGCGGAAGTGATGGCCGGTCTGGTGACCGCGATGCGGGAGCTGGCCAGCCGCCGCGAACCCGGCCAGACCCTGGTGCGGGTGTTCAACCCGGAGACCGCCGAGCACGGCTGGACCACACCGCACACCATCGTGCAGGTGTGCACGGACGACATGCCGTTCCTGGTGGACTCGGTGACCGCGGCCATCTCCGGAGCCCAGCACCTGGTGGACCTGGTGATCCACCCTCAGGTGGCAGTGCGCCGCAGCGAGGACGGCACACTGGAGCAGATCCGCCCGGAACGGCCACCCACAGCGGCCGGAACCGTCGAGTCCTGGATGGCCTTCGCCGTCGACCGGATGTCCGAACAGAGCAGGACCCGGCTGACCGAACGGCTGGAGAAGGTGCTCGCAAACGTCCGCGACGCCGTCGCCGACTGGATCCCGATGCGGCAACGCTGCGAGGAGATCGCCCGCGAGCTCGACATGGGCGCCCCGAGCACAGTGGACCGGGCCGAGGTCGAACCCACCGAACGGTTCCTCACCTGGCTCGCCCGCGACAACTTCACCTTCCTCGGCTACCGCGAGTACCGCCTGGACACCGAGAACGGTGACGATGTGCTGCGCCCGGTCCCGGGCACCGGGCTGGGCATCCTGCGCCACGCACCCGAGGGAGAGAACATTTTCTCCCGGCTGCGACCGGAGGCACGGCGCAGCGCGCGCGACCCGCATCTGCTGACGATCACCAAGGCCAACTCCCGGGCCACCGTGCACCGGCCGGTGTATCTGGACTACATCGGCATCCGCACCTTCGACGCCGACGGCAACGTGGCCGGCGAGCGGCGGTTCCTGGGGATGTTCACCTCTGCGGCATACGCCGAGTCGGTGCTGCGACTGCCGATCGTCAGTGACAAGGTGCAGGCGGTGCTGGAACGCTCCGGCTTCTCCTCGCACAGCCACTCCGGTAAGGACCTGCTGCAGATCCTCGAGGCCTATCCGCGCGATGAGCTGTTCCAGGCAGATGTGGCCACCCTCGCCTCGATCACCGAGGACGTGATGCACCTGGGCGAACGCCGCCGGTCCAGGATCTTCCTCCGGCGGGACGAGTTCGGCCGGTTCGTCTCGGCGCTGGTCTACCTGCCGCGCGACCGCTACAACACTGCGGTGCGGCTGAGGATCCAGGCGATGCTGGAGGAGACCTTCGGCGCCGAGCAGACCGACCACACCACCCGGGTGAGCGAGTCCCCGCTGGCGCAGGTGCACTTCGTGCTGCGGCTGCCGCGCGAGGCCACCATCCCCGATGTGGACGGCGATGCGCTCCAGGCACAACTGGTGGCGGCCACGCGCAGCTGGGAGGAGGACCTCCTCGACGCCCTGCACGACCAGCCCGGGGAGGATGCCGGGATGCGGTTCGCCCGCGGGTTCCCGGAGGCCTACAAGGAGGACTTCGACGCCGAGGCCGCCGTCACCGATCTCGGTCTGCTGGTGGGCCTGACCGGAACCGAGACCCGGGTTCGGTTGTACACGCCCGAGCCCGGCAGCCCCGCCCAGCGGCGGGTGAAGATCTACCGGGCCACGCCGTTGATACTCACCGATGTGCTGCCGATGTTCACCGACCTGGGTGTGGATGTGCTGGACGAGCGGCCGTACACGATCACCGACGAGTCCGACGGCGGCAAGCACGTCTACGACTTCGGGTTGCTGGTGCGTGGCGGGCGGGACTGGCCCGACGACGACGCTGCCGCCCGCGCCTTCGAGGATGCGCTGCTGGCCGTACGGGAGGGTCGGGCGGAGTCGGACCCGCTGGGCGAGCTGGTGCTCTCCGCCGGGCTGTCCTGGCGGGAGGTGGTGGTGCTGCGCACGATCGCCCGCTACCTGCGCCAGGTGGGCTCGACGTTCAGCGTGGAGTACCTGGAGTCGGCGCTGGTGGCCAACCCGCAGACTGCGGCGCGGATCGTGGCACTGTTCCGGGCCCGGTTCGATCCCGACGCCGGCACGGACCGCGCGGCACGGGAGCGGGCGCAGGAAGAGATCCGCAGCGCGATCTACGCCGACCTGGAGCAGGTGGCGAGCCTGGACCAGGACCGGATCGTGCGCTCCTTCGTGGGCGTGATCGATGCCACGCTGCGCACCAACTACTTCCAGGAGGTCGGGGGCGAGCAGCACGCCCAGGTGAGCCTGAAGCTCGACTGCGCCAAGGTGCCGGGCATCCCGGCGCCGGTGCCGATGGCCGAGATCTGGGTGTACTCCCCGCAGGTGGAGGGCGTCCACCTGCGCTTCGGCGCGGTGGCCCGCGGGGGCCTGCGCTGGAGCGACCGCCGGGAGGACTTCCGCACCGAGGTGCTCGGGCTGGTGAAGGCGCAGATGGTGAAGAACGCGGTGATCGTGCCCACCGGTTCCAAAGGCGGGTTCGTCGCCAAACAGCTGCCCGATCCGGCGGTGGACCGCGCTGCCTGGCTCGAGGAGGGCAGGTCGGCCTACTCCGCGTTCATCCGCGGCATGCTGGACCTCACCGACAACCGCGTCGGCGCGGAGGTGGTTCCCCCGGAGCGGGTGGTCCGCCACGACGGTGACGACCCGTACCTGGTGGTGGCCGCGGACAAGGGCACCGCAGCGTTCTCCGACCTGGCCAACTCCATCTCCGCGGAGTATGACTTCTGGCTCGGGGATGCCTTCGCCTCCGGTGGGTCGGCCGGTTATGACCACAAGGAGATGGGCATCACCGCCCGCGGCGCCTGGGAGTCCACCAAGCGGCACTTCCGGGAGCTGGGCCGCAACTGCCAGACCGAGGACTTCACCGTGGTCGGCATCGGGGACATGAGCGGGGACGTGTTCGGCAACGGCATGCTGCTGTCGGAGCACATCCGCCTGGTGGCCGCATTCGACCACCGGCACGTGTTCCTCGACCCGTCCCCGGATGCGGCGACCTCCTACGTTGAACGTCGCAGGATGTTCGACCTGCCCCGGTCCACCTGGGCCGACTACGACACCTCGCTGATCAGCGAGGGCGGAGGGGTATACGCCCGCACGGCGAAGTCGGTGCCGATCTCGGTCCTGGTACGCGAGGCGCTCGGCCTGGACGAGGCAGTCACCGAACTCAGCCCCGCCGAGCTGATCCACGCCTGCCTGCAAGCGCCGGTGGACCTGCTCTACAACGGCGGGATCGGCACCTACATCAAGGCCTCCGCCGAGACCCACGACGAGATCGGCGACCGTGCGAACGACCCGATCCGGGTGGACGGCGCCCAGCTGCGCTGCCAGGTGGTGGTCGAGGGCGGCAACCTTGGCGCGAGCCAACTCGGCCGGATCGAGGCGGCCCAGCGCGGCGTGAAGATCAACACAGACGCGATCGACAACTCCGCCGGCGTCGCGTCCTCCGACCGGGAGGTGAACCTGAAGATCCTGTTCACCTCGTTGATCGCCGACGGTGCTCTGAGTCTGGACGAGCGGAACGAGCTGCTGGTCTCGATGACCGATGAGGTGGCCGCGCAGGTGCTGCGGGACAACTACGTGCAGAACGTGCTGCTGGGCAACTCCCGCGCCCAGGCGCACGCGATGCTCGGCGTGCATCACCGGCTGATCCACTGGCTGGAGGAACGCGGTGAGCTGGACCGGGAGCTGGAGTTCCTGCCCTCCGATGCCGAGATCGCCGACCGGGACGCAGCCGGGGAAGGACTGACCCAGCCGGAGTTCGCGGTGCTGGTGGCCTACGCCAAGCTGGCGCTGAAGGCCGACCTGGAGAGCACCGAGATCGCCGACGGCGAGTGGTTCCACGCCACCCTGATGCGGTACTTCCCGGACGTCCTCGGCGAGCGGTTCGCCGAGCAGATCGAGCAGCACCCGCTGCGCCGGGAGATCATCGTCAATGCGGTGGTGAACTCGATGGTCAACCGCGGCGGGATCACCTTCGCCTACCGCGCCAGCGACGAGACCGGCGCCTCCAGCGAACAGGTCGCCCGGGCGTTCGTGACCAGTCGGGAGATCTTCGACCTCGCCACCTACACCGAAGCGGTGGAGGCCCTGGACAACAAGGTGCCGGCCGCCGTGCAGACCACGCTGTACCTGGACTTCCGGCGCCTGCTGGACCGGTGCTCGCGCTGGTTCGTGCTGCACCGCCCGGACGGCGTGGAGGTGGCCCGGGAGGTGGCGGCGTTCGCCGACCCGGTGCGCCACCTGGTGGGCCAGCTGCCGCAGTTCCTGCAGGGCGCGGAGCGCGAACGCTGCGCCACCCACGCCGATGAGCTGGTGGAGGCCGGCCTGGGGCACGAGCTTGCGGAGCGGGCGGCCACGCTCATCCCGGCACTCGGGCTGCTGGACGTGGTGGAGCTCTCCCGCGAGACCGGGGAGAACCTGCACTCGGTGGCGGCGCTGTACTACGCGACCTCGGACCACTTCGGTGTCGACAACTTGCTCATCCGGGTGGCGGCCCTGCCGCTGGACGACCGCTGGGAGGCCCTGGCCCGTGCCGCGGCCCGGGACGACCTGTACGCCACGCTGGCCGACCTGACCCGCACCGTGCAGCGCGTCACCGACGCGGACCTGCCCGCCACCGAGCGGCTTGCGACCTGGGCGGAGAGCGCCGGCGGGGCACTCACCCGGGTGCGCGCGTCGCTACCGACCGAGGCCGACCTGCTCGCTGCGGACGGCCTCGCGCCACTGTCGGTAGCCGTGCGCGGGCTCCGGTCCTTGGTCCGGCGATAACGCCCGGTGACGGCGGAGCCCCCTCGGCAGGCCGGCGCACCGGGGTGGGCGGGCCCGCCCTGATCAGTCGAGGACGGCGGATCCTGCCAGCCGCCTGAACGCTCCGTGGGCGCCGATCAGCTCGGGGTAGCTCCCGGACTCGACCACCCGGCCCTCCTCGAGCACGTAGATCCGGTCGGCGTGGCGGATCGTGGCCAGCCGGTGGGCGATGACCAGCACGGTCCCGGCCGCCGCCTCCCTCAGCCGGTGGGTGATCAACGCCTGGCTGAGCGCGTCCTGGTGCGAAGTGGCTTCGTCCAGCACCAGCACCGGGGCCCGGCGCAGCAGGGCGCGAGCGAGGGCCAGCCGCTGGGCCTGCCCGCCGGAGAGCCGCAGCCCGTCCTCGCCCAGGTGGGTGGACAAGCCCTCGGGGAAGGTGTCCAGGTCCTGGTCCAGACCGGCCGCCGCACACGCTGCCCGCACCTCCGGACGCGTGGCCCGCGGGCGGACGAGCCGCAGGTTCTCTCCGATCGTCCCGGAGAGCAGCACCGGGCGCTGCTCCACGACCGCCACCTGCCGGCGCAGGTCCGCCAGCGCCAGCTCCCGCACGTCCACCCCGTCCAGGCGCACCGTGCCCGCATCAGGGTCCCAGGTTCTGGTGAGCAGCCGGGTCAGCGTGGACTTGCCCGAGCCGGTGACTCCGACCACCGCCACCAGCGACCCGGCCGGAGCATGCAGATCGATCGCCTGCACGGCCGGGGCGGTGCGGGAGGGATAGGTGAAGGTGACGCCGGTCAGGTCCAGCCGGCCCGCCGGATCGCCCAGCGGCACCGGATCGGCCGGTTCGGTGACCGCCGGCGGGGTGTCGGTCAGGGCCCGCAGCCGTCGGTCGCTGGCCAGCGCCGCCGGCAGAGACCGGCTGAACGCCTCCACCGAAGCGAGTGCCGGAGCGGTGGCCGGTACCAGCGCGATCGTGGCGAGCAGCTCCGGCAGGGGTGCGGGCACGAGGGCGAGCAGGGTGAGCACAGTGGCCCACGGCCACAGCACGGTGACTGCTGCGCGGCGGCCGAGCAGCCTGCCGGTGGAGCTCACGCTGTCGGCGACCTCGGCGCTGAGGGTCTCGGCGCAAGCGGTGCGCTGCTCCGTGGCCTGGAAGATGCGAATCTCCTCGTGTCCGCGGACGTCGTCGCTGATCTCCTGGGCCAGCCGGGTGCGGGCGGTGGCGATCCGTTCGGCGGCGCGACGGCCCTGGCGGGCACCGGACAGTGGCACGAGCAGTCCACCGAGCAGCACACCTGCGGCCAGGATGCCACCGGCGGTCGGTCCGGCCCAGGTGGTGGCGGCCGCCACGGCCGCGAGCGGCAGCAGCACTGCGGTGATCGCCGGGGCGATCGTGTGAGCGTAGAACACCTCGAGCCGGTCGATGTCCTTGGTAGCGGCGCTCATCAGGACGCCAGAGCCCTGGGTCTCGGTGATCGCCGGGGCCAGGGGCACCAGCTCGTCGTGCAGGTCCAGGCGCATCCGGGTGAGCAGCCGGAAGGCGGCGATGTGGCCGGTGAGCTGTTCCAGGTACCGCAGCCCGCCCTTGCCGACGGCGCACACCAGCATGGTCAGGACGCTCACCCGCACCAGGGCGTGCGGGTCCGGGACGCCCTGGACGAGCAGGCCCAGCGCCCAGGCGGGGGCGAGCAGCAGTCCGGCACCGGCGATCAGTCCTAGGGTCCGGGCGGCCACCGAGACGATGAGCAGACCGGCAGCGGGCCGGGCACGGCCGAGCAGCCGGCCGATCTGTCGGGTGGTGGTCATCGGGACACTCCGAGGCTCTCGGTGGCAGTGGCCGCGGCGTAGTAGCCGGAGCGGTCGGTCAGTTCCCCCGGTGGCCCCGCGTCGGCGACCGCACCGTTCTCCAGCACGAGCACACCGTCGGCGGCCGTGGTGGTCTCCAGACGGTGTGCGATCACCACCAGGGTGCGCTGCCCGCGCAGCTCGGTCAGCGCTCGGGTGATCAGGTGTTCGCTGCGTCGATCGAGATCGGCCGTCGGTTCGTCCAGGATGAGTACCGGTGCGGCCGAGAGCAGCGCCCGGGCCAGGGCGAGCCGGCGGACCTGTCCACCGGAGAGCGCCGTTCCGCCCTCGCCGACGGGTGTGTGCACCGTTGCCGGCATTGCGGCCACCTCGGTGCGCAGATGGACCCGGCCCAGGGCGTCCCACAGTTCCTCATCGGTGGCCTGCGGACGTGCCAGGCGCAGGTTCTCGGCGATCGTGCCGGTGAACAGGTACGGGCTCTGCCGCACGCTCCGCACCAATGCGCGCAGATCGGCGGTTCCCTGCGGGCGACCGGCCACGCTGATCTGCCCGCTGCGCGTCGGCAGCAGTCCCTGCAGCGCCAGCGCCAGTGTGGACTTCCCTGCCCCGGTGGGGCCGACCACGGCGAGCATGCCGCCAGCAGGCACGCTCGCGTTCACCTCCCTCAGCACGGCCCGTCCGCCACGGTCCACGCTCAGGCCGGTGATCGTGAGCGCGGGCGCACCCTCGGCGGCCGCGTGCGGCGGCGGTGGTGGCGGGGGCACCTCGAGGAGCCGGCGCAGCTCGCGCTGCTCGGCACGGCCGCCCATCCCCACGTAGAAGGAACGCCCGAGCCGGTCGATCGGCTCGTGCAGGAGGAGCGCCAGCAGCACAGTGGTCAGCACGTCACCGGCGCTGAGCCGGCCGTCGGCGAAGCCGTCGAGTGCCATCGCGACTGCGGCAGTGACCATCACGACCGCGAACAGGGCGTCGTTGACCAGGATCATCAGCTGGCTGCGGCGCAGCGTGGCCCCGACCTCGTCCTCCAGAGTGGCCGAGGCCCGGGCAAGCTCGGATCTGCCCTGTGCCGTGGCGTCGAGCAGGCGGAACGTGCCCAGGGCGCGGAGCAGCTCGTGGAACCGGCCCGCCACGGCGGCGGCAGTTCGCCGGTAGCGGGCATTCGGGCGGCGGAAGACGCGCATGAAGAAGGCCACCACGACCGGGACCAGTGCCACCAGCAGTGCGAGCCGCACGGCCAGACCGGGATCGACCGCGAGCGCGAGCACGACCAGGACCAGCACCGGTGCGGTGAACGCGGCAAAGGTCGGCGCCACGAAGGTGGCCCGATAGCCGGCCACCCGCTCCACTCCGTCGGTCAACCGGGAGACCAGGGTGCCGGTCGGGACCTGGTGCGGATCGCCGTCGAGCACCGCCCGGACCAGCCGGGAACGCCAGGTGACCTCCTCCTGGGCCTGCACCCGCGGCGGCTCGGCCGCGGCCAGTCCGCCGGCAGCTGCGGCCACGCCGATCAGGACGAACGCCACCAGCAGCCGCCCGACCGGTAGCTCCTCGCCGACGACCAGTGCGTCCAGGAGGTGGCCAGCGGACACGAACGCACACGCGAGGGCCAGTGTGCGCAGCCAGGCCAGAGCGATCACCACCCAGGAGCGGGTGGTCAGGTCCGCGAGCATCAGAACAGGTCCGGGTGCACCAGCGCGGCCACAGTGCGCAACCCGTCCGCGAGGTGCAGACCGGCACTGCCGGAGGCCTGCTGGGAAGGCACCAGGTGCACCTGGTCCTCGGCGATGGCGGGCACGTCAGCCAGGGCCGGGGAGTCGAGCAGCTCGGTGAACGGGTCCAGCCCGGTGCCGCGGAAGTCTTCCACCAGGATGATCTCCGGGTCGCTGGCCAGGATGAGTTCCGGATCGGCGGGCACGGTGCCGTTCCAACCCTGCTCGGCCGCCACCGGTGTACCGCCTGCGGCCTCGGTGAGCGTGGTCAGGGTGGACCCCATTCCGGTGATCATCACCTGGTCGCCGCGGGCCATCAGGGTGAGCACCCGCGGCGACTGCTCGGCCTCGGCAATCCGGGTCTCCACCTCGGCCACCTGGGTCTCGAGCTGCTGCGCGGCCTGGTCGGCCGCCTCCTCTGCGCCGAGGGCGGTGCCGAGCGTGCGCACCGAGGCCGCCACGGCACCAGGGCTGTCGAAGTCGTCGGCATCGAACACCAGCGCCGGTACCCCGGAGGCGGCAAGGATCTCGGCCGCATCCTCCTCACCCTCGTGTCGGCTGGTGAGCAGCACCAGATCGGGCTCCAGGGCGAGGATCTGCTCCGGGTCAGGGGTGGTGCCGGGCGGCAGCACGGTCTCGACCTGGGTGGCCTCGGCGAGCTCGTTGCCGGCACCGTCGGTGACCGAACCGGTGGCCACCGCTGCGACCCGCTGGTGGCCGACCAGGTGCAGGGCGAGGTCGCCGGTCTCGGTGGACAGTGCCACCACCCGCTGCGCCGGCCCGGCGATCTCCACCTCCTGCTCGCCCACAGTCACCGTGCGCGGCCACTCCTCGGCCGCAGCGCCACCGGCTGCGGCCTGGCTGGGTGGTTCGGCTCCGGCGCCGGGCTGGTCGGTGCCGGGTGAGCAGGCAGCGAGCAGCAGTGGCAGCGCCAGGGCGGCGGCCAGGATCCGGCGGGTCGAGTGGGTTGGGTGGGTCATCAGGCTCTCCTTGATCAGCGGGTGGGGTCAGTGGTCGGGGACGGCGGGTGCTCGCCGTCGAAGGCGCCGATCGTGCTCACCCGTGGGCTGCCGGTGGCCGGATCGCTGTCGATCACGGCGCGCACACCGTAGACCTGAGCCATCAATCCGGCCGTGAGCACCTGCGTCGGCTCTCCGGTGGCGTAGACGTGCCCGCGGTGGAGCACGGTGAGGGTGTCACAACAGCGGGCGGCCAGATCGAGGTCATGCAGCACGGTCACCACGGCCACCCCGTCACGCGCCAGCGACCGGACCAGCTCGAGCACCCGTAGCTGGTAGGCCACATCGAGTGCGGAGACCGGCTCGTCGAGGAGCTGCACCGTGGGCGCCTGAGCGAGCTGTTTGGCGATCAGCACGAGCTGGCGCTGCCCGCCGGAGAGCGTCCTGGCCGAACGCGCCGCCAGGTGCGCTGTTCCGGTACGGTGCAGGGCCCGGGCCACGGCTCTGGCGTCCGCGCTCGTGGGGGCGTGCCACCGGCGCAGGTGCGCGAACCGGCCCATCCAGACGACGTCCCGCACGGTGAAGTCCTGGTCGACCCCGGTGTCCTGCGGTAGGAAGCCCACGGACCGGGCGCGTTCTCGGGCGGACAGGGCGGCGATATCCCCGGCAGCGGAGCACACGGAGCCTTGATCGGGTCGGATCAGCCGGGCCAGCGTGCGCAGCAGCGTGGACTTTCCTGCTCCGTTCGGTCCGATCAGCCCGTGCACCTGCCCGGCCCGTACGTCCAGGTCGACCCCGTGCAGCACCGGACTGCCACCGAGGCGCACGTGGATGTTGCGGGCGCGCAGCACCGGCGCGGCTGCCTCGGCGGCGCGCGCGGGTTCCAGGTCCAGGCTCACCGGGGCACCGCCGCCGATCGACGCATCACCAGCAGCAGCAGGACCGGTGCGCCGATGAACGCCGTGACCACCCCGGTCTGCAGCACCACCGGGGAGAACAGCAGCCGGGCGCCGAGGTCCGCCAGGACGAGGAACACCGCCCCCAGTCCGATGCTCATCGGCAGCAGTCGGCGATGGTCCGGGCCGATCAGCAGCCGCACCAGGTGCGGAACCACCAGGCCGACGAAGGAGATCACCCCGGTCACGCTGACGCAGGCGGCGGTGATCAGGGCAGCCAACCCGAGTGCCACCTGGCGCACGGCCGTGGTGTTCACCCCCGTCGCTGCGGCTGCCTCCTCGGAGAGCACCATCAGGTTCAGCTCCCGGGTCAGGCAGAGCAGTGCGGCCATACCGGCCAGCACCGGGATCACGATCACCGAGACGTCCTGCCAGGTGGCCGCGGTCAGATCACCGTTCAGCCAGAACGTGGCGCGCTGGATGTCGGCGGCGTCGTTCGCATTCGCGATCGCTGCTGCGATCACCGCACCGAGGAGAGCGTTCAGGGCGATGCCCACCAGCAGCAGGGTCCCGGCAGACCCGGGTCGGGTGAGACCTGCCACAGCCTGCACGAGCGTGACCGCGAGGAGGGCACCGGCGAATGCGCCCAGCGGGAGGGTCCAGGGCGCCTGCTGGGTGATCCCGGTGACGATCAGCAGCACCGCGGCACAGGCGGCTCCGGCCGAGACCCCGGTGATACCCGGTTCGGCGAGCGGATTGCGGAACACCGCCTGCATCACGGCCCCGGCTCCCGCCAGTGCCGCACCGGTGACCGCAGCGAGCAGCACCCGCGGCAGTCGCACGGTGGCGACCAGGCTGCTGTGCCCAGGGTCGGGCCGCGGGAGGTCGATCCCGGTCGCCTCCAGCGCGGTGCGCAGCGGTTCGAGCAGGACCAGGAACACCGTGCCGGCAGACGTGCGCACCGGACCGAGCGAGGTGGCGAGCACCACGGTGGCCACGAGGAGCAGGATGCCGACCGCTACCGCCGGACCGAGAGCCGGGCCGCGTCCGGAGCGCATCGTCCCGGCACCGGGGGACGTCACGGATCTGGACTGCACGAACGCGACAGTAATGCGATTGAGAATCTTTCTCAACTTTGAGCCCGCGAACAAGGTCACGCAACATCGGTCACCGGTGCCCGTTTCGACGCGACCTTGTCAGCCGGGTCGGTGCCGGCACACGCTCGGGATGCGCGGAGCCTGCACACCTAGAAGGATGATCGGCGAGGGCAGCGAACGGTGCCCTGGAGAGAGGACGGTCGTTGCGATGGGTGTCGGTGGCGGAATCTTCCTGATCGTCGTCGGGGCGATCCTCAGCTTCGCGGTGCGGGACAGCTGGGACGTGGTGGACCTGACCGTCGTCGGTTACATCTGCATGGCCGCCGGCGTGCTCACGATCATCCTCGCGCTGGTGATCAACGCGCAACGGGCACGCACCCACCACACGGTCGAGCGCCGGGACACCGGGGTCCCGCCGGACCCGCGCGATCAGGGCGATCCCCGCAACCGCGGCTACTGAGCCGGCTGCTCCTGCACCACCGCCACGGCTCCGGCAGCGATCGTGATCTGCCCGCGCACCTCGCTGCCGGCGACCAGGTCCGTGCCCTTGGCCTCCACCTGCACCTGCTCGGCGGTGTGGTTGAGCAGGAACAGGAAGCCGGTGCCGTCCTCGGCGACCCGCCGGGTGACCTCCACTCCGCGCGGTACCTGGGCCACCGGCTGCACCCCGGCCTCGGCGAGCAGCTCCTCCAGCAGGGCGGCGGTCCCGGCTTCGTCCTGCCGGGTGGCCACGTACCAGGCGGCACCCTGGCCCACCGGGTTCCGGGTGATCGCCGGCCCGCCGGGCAGTGGCCCGTCGGCAAAGCTGCGCCGCACCTCGGCGGTCGTCACCTCGATCCGCTCGGTCCACACATCGGCGCCGCTACCGTCGTCGAGACTGACCGTCTCTCCGGCGAGCATCGGGAAGAACTCGTCGCTGCGCACTCCGAGGAGGTCACGGAAGGCACCCGGGTAGCCGCCCAGACGCACCTGATCGTTCTCGTCCACGATCCCGGAGAAGTAGGTGATCGCCACAGTGGCACCGGCCTCGGCCGCGGCCGCGATGTTCTCCGCGTCCGCATCCTTGACCAGGTACAGCGTGGGCACCAGCACCAGGTCGTAGCCGGTGAGGTCGCCGCTGGGGTGCACCACGTCCACGGCCACGCCCCGGTACCAGAGCTCACGGTAGAGCGCGCGGATCCGGTCGCCATAGCTGACGTCCTCGCTCGGGTGGGAGTCCAGCTCGGTGGCCCACCAAGCGTGGTAGTCGAAGACGAGGGCGACCTGGGCGCGCAGCTGCGAGCCGACCACCGGGGTGAGCGAACTGAGCACCTCGCCGAGGCGCACTGACTCCCGCCAGATGGCCGAGTCCCGGCCGGCGTGCGGAATCAGCGCGGAGTGGAACTTCTCCGCACCGGCCTTAGAGGCACGGAGCTGGAAGAACATCACCGAGTCCGCACCGCGGGCCACGTGGGACAACGAGTTGCGGATCATCTCCCCGGGTCCCTTGGCGCGGTTGTGCGGTTGCCAGTTCACCGCACCGGTGGAGTGTTCCATCAGGATCCAGCGCTTGCCCCGGGCGACGCCACGGGTCATGTCCGCCGCCAGCGCCAGATCGATCTCCCGTTCCGGGTCGGCCGCGATGGTGTAGTGGTCGGTGGCCACCACATCCACCTCCTCGGCCCAGCGGAAGTAGTCCATCCACTTGGTGTTCAGGGACACCATGAAGTTGGTGGTGGACGGCACTCTGGGCGTGATCGGGCGGACCGCGTCCCGCAGCTTGCGGTAATAGTCCAGCATCGTGTCCGAGGAGAACCGGGCGAAGTCCAGCTGCTGAGTCGGGTTGGAATAGGTGGGCGCCGTCAGCGGGGGAAGCACATCCTTGAAGGCGCCATAGCGTTGGGACCAGAAGGCAGTGCCCCAGGCCTCGTTCAGCCGGTCGACGGTGCGGTACTTGCGGCGCAGCCAGGTGCGGAAGGCACGGGTGGCGGACTCGGAGAAGTCGTGCGGAGTGTGGCAGCCGATCTCGTTGTCGATGTGCCAGAGGGCCAGCGCCGGGTGGTCGGCGTAGCGTTCGGCCATCGCCTTGGCCATCTTCACGGCGTAGTCCCGGTACACAGTGGAGGAAGGGGCGTAGGACTGCCGGCCGCCCTGACTGAGCACCACGCCGTCCGCAGTGCGCGGCAGGACCTCGGGGTTCTTCATCGTCAGCCACGGCGGCGGGGAGGCGGTCGCCGTGGCCAGCGCGACCTGGATCCCGGCGGCGGCGAGCCGGTCCATGATGTTGTCCAACCAGGCCCACTCGTACCGGCCCTCACGGGGTTCGATACTCGCCCAGGCGAAGATCGCCAGGCTGACGAGGTTCACCCCGGCCTCTCGCATCAGCTCGATGTCTTCGAGGCGGACGTGCATCGGCCACTGTTCCGGGTTGTAGTCGCCCCCGTAGCCCATCACGGTCAGGCCGATCGGCCAGTCCGGGGTGGCCGGCTTCGCCGGGGTGGGCTCCGGGTCCGGCTCCGGCTCGGCGGCGGCTTCGGGCGCTTCCGCGGGAGCGGTGGGCTCGGGCTCGACGGACGCGGCGCCCGCCTCCCCATCCGACCCTTCAGTGGAAGCGGCGCCCGCGTCGGAGACCTCCGGGTCCTGAGGCGCTTCCGCGGAAGCGCCCCCGCCGGCCTCGGTCACATCGCGCCCGGGGGCTCCAATGGAAGCGGCACCGGTGACCTCAGCGCCCGTCTGCGCAGCAGCGCCGTCAGAGTCATCCGTGGCAACGGATTCAGCACCCAACACAGGAGCCGGCTCAGCAGGCGGGGACTCCACCGGTTCAGACGGTGCAGTTGCATCGGAGGAGGAGGCAGTGACGTCGTCGGCCATGGGGAAAGCGTATTGAGGGCGCGCACGAAACGCTAATCCCGACCGACCGTTCGAGTTTTAGCCTCGCTGCGCCGACCCTTCGCCCCCGGTGACCCACGCTCCCGGACCGTCAGAAGTGGTGGGTGTGCGCGCGGCACACCCTGCCGTGCCGACGGTTCGTGCGGTGGGCTGGCGGCTGCTCAGTTGGCCGCCGAACAACTGTGCCCGGTCAGTGCTGGCTGGTCACCACCGGTTGTGCACCTCCTCGGCCCACCCGACCAGTCCGGCGAAGGTCACCACCTCACCGCCGTCGAGGGCGACCTGCCCGGACCAGTGGCCGAAGCACTGGTCGGTGCGGGAGGAGAGCACCACGAAGTCGGTCCGCGAGCGCTTGTTGTAGAAGGGCACGAACTCAGCCTCCAGGCCGGCACCGCCGATCCGCCACGGCCGGCGCCAGTCGGCGAGGTCGTAGTCCCAGTCCAGCTCACCGTGCAGCTTGTGCAGCCGACCGTCCACCAGGACGGCGTTCTCCGTGGACCCGGTGCCTGCGGTCCACTTCCCGCCGACCTGCAGCCCGGTCACGCGGCCGCCGTCACCCCCGGACCCGGCGCCCCAGTTCCACTTGATGTCGTGCGGCCACCGCCCGCGACCATGGTCGAGCACCGCCCAGGACCCCTCCGGCACGCGGTGCTCCACCCCGTCCAGCCAGATCCGCCCGGTCACCGGCCGTGCCACGTCCTTGACCGTGTACTGGAACCGGGTCCTGCTCCACGGCACCACCACGGCGAGCCGTTCGTGCCCGGGCGGCAACTGTGCCCGCAGATCCAGGCGCACACCGGGCGCGATCGCGCGCAGGCGAGTTCCGCCGTCGACCTCATCGATGGCCAGGGCGAGATCCTTCGCCCCCCCCGCGAGGACCCGCCCTCGACCACCGCCGGCAGCTGCACCCCACGCGGCGGGATCACCGTGGCGCTCTGGCTCCACGTCTGCTCCGAGGCCCGGTCGAGCACCCAGAGCTCGTGCACCGCCGCATAGTCGATGTGCGAGATGGTCAGGCCGATCAGGTGGGTGGGCGTGATCACGCCCCAGTACTCCCAGCGCTTGTTCCGGCCCCAGCCGCGCCCGATGCCGGTGGTGTCCACGATCGGCTGGCGTGCCCAGCCGGCGGCGGCGGGGTTGAAGTCGCCCCTGGGCAGGGTCAGCGAGACCGGTTCGGTCAGCTCCCGCTCGCGGGTCAGGTCGGCCTCGGTCATCGTCTGCTCCTCGCCTCGATATGACCGCCGACCTGCCCGGCCAGCGCGCAGAGCCGGGCTCAGGTGCGCAGCCACGGGCAGCGGTCGAACGGGTCACCACCGGACTCGATGCTACGACCGGCCCCGGGGGGCAGCGGCCAGTTCGCGGCCGGGAATGCCTGCCGGGCGGGTGCGGTTCTGCTGGCATGAACGCCTTCGCCACGCATGTCCCGGCCAGGTTGCGATGACCGACTACGGCCACGACCTCCAGTTCGGCACCTTCCTCACCCCGCAGAACGCCGACCCACACGTCCCGGTCCAGCTTGCCCAGCTCACCGAGGCGGTCGGGCTGGACCTGGTCACCTTCCAGGACCACCCATACCAACCGGCTTTCCTGGACACCTGGACGCTGATCAGCTGGGTCGCCGCGCAGACCGAGAAGGTGACGATCGCCGGGAACGTGCTGAACCTGCCGCTGCGTCAGCCCGCAGTACTGGCCCGGTCGGTGGCCTCCCTGGACCGGCTCTCCTCCGGACGCGTCGCGCTGGGCCTTGGCACCGGCGGCTTCTGGGACGCGATCGAGGCGATGGGCGGGCCACGGCGCGCCCCCGGGGAAGCAGTCGAGGCGCTCATCGAGGCGCTGGGGATCATCCGCGGGATCTGGGACGCCGCCGAGCGCCGCCCACTGCGGCTGGCCGGCGAGCACTACCAGGTCTCCGGCGCCAAACGCGGGCCCGCACCCGCTCACGACGTGCCGATCTGGCTCGGCGCCTACAAGCCGCGGATGCTCCGGCTGACCGGCCGGGAGGCGGACGGCTGGCTGCCCTCGCTCGGGTACCTGAAGGACGGCGAACTCGCCCGCGGGAACGCGATCATCGACGAAGCCGCCGAAGAAGCCGGTCGGCACCCCGCCCAGGTGCGGCGGCTACTGAACATCGGCGGCGCCATCACCGAGGTATCCGGCGGGCAGCTACAGGGACCGGTGCCACAGTGGGTGGACGAGCTCACCGCGTTCGCGCTCGAGGACGGGATCGGCACCTTCATCCTCGCTGGGGACGACCCGAGCACGATCCAGGTCTTCGGCGAGGAGATCGCACCGGCGGTGCGGGAGGCGGTCGTCGCCGAGCGGCGCTCCCGAGGCACGACGGCGGCGCACACCCGGCGAGGTCGAGCCGCCTTGGAACTGCGCCGGCCGGGGATCGACTACGAGGCGGTGCCGGCATCGTTGGCTGCGACCGCCGTCGAACCGGGTGACCGGGGCTATGCCACGGTGCGGCACAACTACCTGCGGTCCGGCTCTCCCGGCCTGGTGCTGCTGCCGCGCAGCACGGCGGAAGTGGTGGAGGCGCTCGGCTATGCGCGAGCGCAGGACGTGCCGCTCGGGGTGCGATCCGGTGGGCACGGGATCAGCGGCCGGTCCACGAATGACGGCGGGATCGTGCTCGACCTACGCGCCCTGGACGAGGTGAGACTGCTCGACGCCGGCCAACGCAGGGTGCGCCTGGGTGCGGGCGCCACCTGGGAGAAGGTCGCCCGCACGCTCACCGAGCACGAGCTGGCGATCTCCTCCGGGGACTACGGCGGGGTGGGCGTCGGCGGGCTGGCCACCACCGGCGGAGTGGGCCTGCTCGGACGGCAGTACGGCCTGACCATCGACCACGTGCTCGCCGCGGACGTGGTGCTCGCCGACGGCAGCGTGGTGCGAGCCTCGGCTGAGGAGAACCCGGACCTGCTCTGGGCGCTGCGCGGCGCCGGCGGGAACTTCGGCGTGGTCACCGCGGTGGAGGTAGCGGCGATGCCGTTGCGCCGGGTGGTGTTCTCCCAGATGGTCTTCGACGCCACCGACACCGCTGGGCTGCTGCAGCGTTGGGGCGAGCTGGTGGAGGCCTCGCCGCGGGAGCTGACCAGTTTCCTCATCCTGTCGGCGAACCGCGGCGGCCAAGGGCCGGTGGCCCAGCTGATGAGCGTGCTGGCCACCGACGACACCGAGGCCGCGGTGCCGATGCTGGAACAGCTCGCCGGGGCCGGCGACCTGCTGGACCACCGGGCATATCTGCTGCCGTACGCGCAGGTGCTGCAGGCGGCCGAACGTCAGCACAGCGGCGGCGGAGACCCGGCGGTGCGCTCCACGCTGGTGGAGCACCTGGATGTCGAGGTGAGCAGCGCGTTCGCGCAGGTGGCGGCCTCGCCCGCGGCCTACTTCCTGCAGATCCGCGCCACCGGCGGGGCAGCGAACGATCTGGCAACCGATGCCACGGCGTACCCGCACCGCCGGCAGAACTTCCTGCTCACCGCGATGTCGGCGAACCAGGCCCGGATCGATGCGGTCTGGGATGCGGAGATGGCCGCGCACTCCGACGGGCTCTACCTGTCCTTCGACACCGACACCCGTCCGGAGCGGCTGCCCGAGGCGTTCGGAGCGAACCTGCCGCGGCTGCGCGAGCTGAAGCGGCGCTACGACCCGGAGAACATCTTCAGGGCGAACTTCCCGATCCCGCCGGCAACCGCCTGAGACCGCGACCCGGCACTGCACGCCTTCTGCTCCATCGGAGGTAGCTGCGGCGGTCTGAGGTGACCCGCGCGTACCTCCGATCGCCGCGCGTACCTCCGATCGCCGCACTCACCTCCGATGGCGGCGCCGAGCCGGTGCGCAACGACCCAGCAGGAATAATTGAAGGTTCATCAGCCTTCTCCCAAGTAGATGCATACGTATCTACCTGGGAGGAGCAGAGATCATGACGAACTACGTTGACGGCAAGGTCATCATCATCACCGGTGCGGGCAGCGGCTTCGGCAAGCTCGTAGCGCAGATGACCGCGGAGCTCGGTGCGAAGGTGATCGGCGCCGACATCAACGAGGAGAACCTCAAGACCGTGGTCGACGGCATCCGCGCCAAGGGCCAGACCGCCGAGTACCAGGTCGCCGACGTGACCGACAAGGCGCAGATGGATGCCGTGGCCGCATTCGCCGTCGAGAAGTTCGGCCGCATCGACGCGATGCTGAACAACGCCGGCATCATGCCGCTGGCCTACTTCGCCGACCACAAGGAGGCCTGGCAGAGCTGGCACAAGTCGATCGACATCAACATCAAGGGTGTGGTGAACGGCATCACCGCCGTCTACGACCAGATGATCGCCCAGGGCGAGGGCCAGGTGGTGAACATCTCCTCGATCTACGGCAACTACGGTATCCCCGGCTCCGGCGTCTACAGCGCCACCAAGGCAGCGGTGAAGGTCATCTCCGACTCGTTGCGGGTGGAGGCCCAGGGCAAGATCAAGGTCACCACGCTCAAGCCCACCGGGATCCCGGGGACAAACTTGGCCAGCGCGGTGGTGAATGAGGAGGCCATCCTGGGCCTGACCGGGCACAACTACACCTCCTATCCCAGCACGGCCGCGGCCTGGGCCGAGGGGACGCTCCCGGCGGAGCAGACGGACCCGAACAGCGTGCAGTACTGGACCGTCACCCCCGAGGAGCTCGCGCAGAACGTCGTCTACGTGATCAACCAGCCGTGGGGCGTGAACATCAGTGACATCACCGTGCGCGCCACCGGTGAGGACTACGTGTACTGACGCCGGGTGAGCGCGACCGCATCGGAGGTCGCTGCGGCGGTCTGAGGGGTGGCGCGACGACCTCCGACCGCCGCGCTCACCTCCGATGCATGCCGGGGCGGATGGGCACCAGCGTGGTGCTCATCCGCCTTTCGTCGCATTCCACCGCGCGTGCGGACCGGCGAGAATGGGGCCATGCACCGCCTGGCCGCTCTCTGGCGCACGCTGCGCGCGACCCCGCGCCGCCGTGCCGTGGCCGACGCCGTGACGGTCCTCAGCGTTGGCCTGCTGGTGCTGCTCCTCGGCTTCGGCACGATGATCACCAGCGATGCGAACTGGTTCAACCCACCGCTGTGGTGGCATGTCGCCCTGCTGGTGATCGGCTGCGCCCTGATGGTGGTCAAGATCGACGCCCCGGTCGCCGCTCTGATCGCCGGTGCCGTGGTCTTCGCCGCCGACGTGCTGATCGGCGGCAGCATCGGCGTGATGCTGGTGCTCGTCGACCTGATCTTCACCGTGGCACTCCTCGGCTCGGCCACTGCACTACGACGGCTGATCGGGTCGGTCGCGGTCGCGGTGACCGTGCTCGCTGCCCTCGGCTGGGGCCTGCTCGGGGGTCCGCGCGGAGCAGTGTTCCTCGGTCTGCAGTCCTTCGCCGTACTTGGTACCCCGTTGTGGTGGGGGCGCTCGGTCCGCCAGCAGCGTGAGCTCACCGAGCTGGCGGAGATGCGCGCCCAGGACCAGCTCCGGCTCGCCGAGATGCGCCAGGAGGAGGTGCTGGCCGGCGAGCGCGAGCAGATGGCCCGCGACCTGCACGACGCGATCGCCGGGCACCTGTCCGCGATCGCGCTGCGCACCGAGGCGGCCCTGGTCCGCGAACCGGCACCTGCCGACGCGGAGACACTGAGCACGATCCGCGCATTCAGCCTGGACGCGCTCACCGAGATGCGCGCGATGATCGAGCTGCTGCGCGGCACCACCCCGCAACGCGCACCTTCCCGGTTCAGCGACGCCGCAGCCCGCGAGCGCCTGGTGACCGACCACGGCGGCACGATCGAGTGCCCGGACCTTGCCGAGCTGAGCACCGAGGTGGATCAGGCCGCCTACCGGATCCTGCAGGAGTCGCTGACCAATGCCACCAAGCACGGCGGCCGGCCGGTGGCCGTCACAGTGACCACCACGGCAGGCACGATGCAGATCGAGGTGCGCAACGCCGTCGCGCAGGCACTGGCCACCGCCGACGGCGGAGCTCACCTGGATCCGGTCCGGCAGCAGAGCTCGGGGCTGGGTCTGACGATCATGGCCGAACGTGCCCGAGCCGTGGGCGGTGACCTGGACGCCGGACCCCACGCAGGTGGCTGGCTGGTGCGGGCCCGCCTGCCGATCACCACCCCGAACAGACAGGAGTCTGAGCGATGACCGTGCGCGTCCTGCTGGCCGAGGACCACGCCGCCGTGCGTGCCGGGCTGCGGCTGATCCTGGAGTCCGCTGCGAGCATCGAGGTGGTGGGTGAGGCCGGTGACGGCGAAGCGGCGGTGACCAACGCCCGCGCGCTCCGGCCGGACGTGGTGCTGATGGACATCCAGATGCCGCGGCTGAACGGGGTGGAGGCGACCACGCAGATCGTCGCCGAGGAGCTGGCGCAGGTGCTGGTGCTGACCACCTTCGACCTGGACGAGTACGTGTTCGCCACATTGCGCGCCGGAGCGGCCGGGTTCCTGCTGAAGTCCACCGGCGCTGCGGACCTGATCGCGGCGGTGCACCGGGTCGCCACCGGTGACGGTGTGGTGGCACCCGAGGTGACCCGGCGGCTGCTGGCCGCTTTCGCCTCCTCCCGACCGGGCGCCGTCGAGAGCGCGACCTCCGCCGACAGCGCTGACCGGGTCGGCGCCCCGGCCCTGCCGGCGACCCTGACCGAGCGCGAGCGCGATGTGCTCGCGCTGATCGCCCGCGGCTGCTCGAACCAGGAGATCGCCACCACCCTGGTGATCACCGAGGCCACCACCAAGACGCACGTCTCCCGGGTGCTGGCCAAGCTGGACTGCAGCTCCCGGGTGCAGGCCGCGATCCTCGCACGCGAGGCGGGCCTGCAGTAGCCGCAGAATTCCGCTGATGTTCGGTCGATGAACAAATCGTGACCTAATCGTTGCCCGGAAATGAGGGGGCGGGGGCTGACCTCTCTGGTGATCTGGGCCACGATGGGGTCAGTCCTGCGCAAGGGCGCGCAGTTGGTTGAGGCCGGTGTACCCCCTGCTCCGGCCTCAACCCATGTCTGGGCGGTTTTCTGTCGGCCCGATCCTCGCGCTGTGCACGCACGGGGTCGACTCGCCTAGCCTGAAGGCATGTCAGCGACGCACGTAGCCGCCCGGGTCGAGGACGGATTTCACCGCCGCCTCATCCCCTTCCTGCGGAGGCGCGGCTGGCGCCCGCGGACGATCAGCTATATCGGCTACGGCAATGCCGACTCCGTCCGCGTGCTCGGCCGGGTGGTGCTCAGCCGCCAGCAGAGCAGGCAGCACGCGGGGGCTGAGGGCCCGCTGCAGGAGGACCTGATCGCCCGCCGGGGCTGGCGCTCCTACGTCAGCGCACCGGTCTCCTACCTCCCGGTGACCGTTCGCGTAGGTGAGACCGAGCACCGCACGGTCACCGACCGCAGCGGCTACCTCGACCTGATGGTGGGCGACCACGGCCTGCCGCCCGGCTGGCACGACGTGCAGATCCGGGCCAAGGCCGCCGCCCCGATCGCGGCCCGGGTCCGGATCGTCTCCGCCGAGGCGCGGTTGGGCATCGTCTCCGACATCGACGACACCACCCTGGTGACTCTGGTGCCCCGGCCGCTGGTGGCGCTGTGGAACACGTTCGTGCGCCACGGCACCGCCCGGCACGTGGTGCCCGGGATGGCCAGCATGTACAGCCGGATCCTCACCGACCATCCCGAGGCACCGTTGTTCTACCTGTCCACCGGGGCCTGGAACGTGATGCCCACCCTGGTGCAGTTCCTGCGCAGCCACTCCTTCCCCGCAGGTCCGATGCTGCTCACCGACTGGGGGCCCACGAACACCGGCTGGTTCCGTTCCGGGCAGGAGCACAAGCGGGTGGCATTGCGCCGGCTCGCTGCCGAGTTCCCGCACATCCGCTGGGTGCTGGTGGGTGATGACGGCCAGCACGACCCGCAGCTCTATCGGGAGTTCGCGCGGGAGTACCCCAGCCGGGTGGCGGCGATCGCGATCCGGGAACTGACCCCCGGGGAACAGGTGCTCGCACACGGCACACCGGTGCCCACGGTGGAGCCTGGGGAGGAGCGTCAGTTCACCCCGGCGCCGGAGCTCTCCGGCGCGGACGGGTTCGACCTGGCGCCACAGGTGCGCCGCGCACTGGAGACCTCCTGATCCACTGCGCGGATGCCTCAGCCGCAGTCGTCGCAGATGCCGGAGGCGGGCAGCTGCATGAAGCAGGACGGGCAGACCTTGGGCGCCTCCTCGGGAACGGGCCGGCGGCGCTCGCGGGGTTGGGCGCTGCGAGTGGCCGGCCGGCTCCGCCGTTCCCGGGCGGCGTCGGCAGCCGCTTCCGCCTCGGCCTGTTCGGCGGCCACCACGGCGGCGAGGACTTCGGCGGGGATGTCATCGGCGAACCGCCGGTAACAGGTGAACCGGGCGGCGGCCGTGCTGTCCTCGGTGCCGCCCTCCTTCCCCCGGCCGTGCACCACCAGTGAGGTCAGCGGCGGCAGGCCCTCGGCGTGGCAGCGAGCGACCACTGTGGCCAGCACGCCGCCGATCCAGTTCCGCAGCGGTGAGCCGGTGCGCAGCCGGGTGCGGGTCTGGACCTCCTCGGCCAGCTCGGCATAGGTGATGACGCCCTGGTAGTGGCTGGCCACCTCGGTGAGCACCGCAACAGCTTCCTCGGCCCAGGCCCTGGAGCCCTCGTTGACTCCGACCCGACGTTCTCCAGTCCGCTGATCCGTCATGACTCCAGGATCCCATCCCCGGTGGCAGCGGTGCACCGCGGGTGATCCGGTGCCCCGGTGACTGGGTCCGTGGGCATTGGGGGCGCGCTGGCCGCACCCGTGAGCGCTGGGTGAACCGGCGCGCGTCGGCCTGCGCCGGTGCCCGTCAGGCGAGGGTGGTCCCGAAGGCCAGGCCGAGCAGATAGGTAGCGGCCGCAGCGCCCCAGCCGATCGCCAGTTGGCGCAGTGCCCGCGGCAGCGGGGCCGCTCCGGAGAGGATGCCGACGATCGCGCCGGTGATCATCAGCGCCACCCCCACCAGTCCGGCGGCGAGCCCCACGGCGGCCCACCCGGTCAGGCCGACCAGATAGGGCAGGACCGGGATGATCGCCCCGGAGGAGAAGAAGCCGAAGCTGGACACGGCTGCCTGCCAGGGTGAGCCGATCTCCTCCAACGAGTGCGTGGTACCGCGGCTGGGCACCACTGCGGGGTTGTGCGTGGCGAGCCGCTCCTCGGCCCGGGCCTGGGCCTCTTCGGCCGACATCCCCCGCGCCCGGTAGACCAACGCCAGCTCGTTCGCGTTCACGTCCAGATCGCCCACGGCCTGGTGCGCCGTCGGGCTCGGTGCGGACGCTTCGAGCAGCTCGCGCTGGGACCGGACCGAGACGAACTCGCCTGCGCCCATGGACAGCGCACCGGCGAGCAGACCGGCCAGGCCGGTGAGCAGCACAGTGCCGGTCCCCACACCGGAGGCGCCGATGCCCAGCACCAGCGCGAGGTTGGAGACCAGCCCGTCGTTCATCCCGAACACCGCTGCCCGGAACGTGCCGGAAATCCGCGCCCGGCCACGGACGGCGAGCGAGCGCACCACCTCCTCGTGGATCTGTTCGTCCGCGGCCATCGAGGCGGTGGCGTGCTCGTCCTCGGCATAGTCCGAGCGGGACTCCGCGCGCTGGGCGAGCGCGAGCACGAACACCGACCCGAACCGGCGGGCGAGCGCGATCAGCAACCGGGAGCGCAGTGCCGGCCTGCGGGGCCGGCCGATGTGGCTGCCGAGCAGGGTCTCCCAGTGCGCGGCGTGCCGCCCCTCGGCCTGGGCGAGCGCGAGCAGGATCGCCCGCTCCTCACCATCACGGCGGGCGGCGAGCTCGGTGTACACCGCGGCCTCGGCGCGCTCCTCGGCCAGGTAGCGCCGCCACCGCCGGATCTCGGGCGGGCGCGGTGAGTCCACAGGAGCGTCGGGTGGCATGCTCCTAGTCTTCCAGACCACGGTCGCGGTGGGATGAGCCGGGCGAACGAGGAGCGGCGCCGCCGAGTGATCGACGGCGCCGCAAGCGACGCGAACCAAGGCAGAAAATCTGGCGCGGGGGAGTCGCCAGCCCAAGGAAATCTCGCCGCAGCCCCTACGGTGACACAGGAATGGCGGTTTCGTCTGCCCCCAGCTCGTGGGGCAGATCACAGCCGAGAAACGGTCCCTTCTCCGGGAAACTCCGTCGGATACTCGCGACACGTCTGGCACCGAACGGTGCTACCGCGCGGTTTGTATCCAGTACCGCGGGTAGCCACCACTTCTCGCTCAACGCACCGACGGCGTCCCTCTCACCCCCGCATCACCCGCCGGGTGAGCCAAAAATCACCCGTCGATCACCACTGCTCGCACCCGTCCTCGGCCACCGCTCTCGCCACGTTGTCCACAACCCGCCCCCGGCAGCCGGAGTCGCCGGCCCGGCGCTGGGTGAGGATCTCCTCATGCGCGAGCGGCACCCTCTTCGTCGGGCCACCACTGCGGTGGTGGTCGGGGCGCTGCTGCTCGCCGTCGTCCTGCTCGTGCCGCAGTGGTGGCAGCACATTCGGTCCCCACCGCCATGGCCGGTACCGGCGGCGAGCCTGGAGCGAGCGCGCACGGCGCTGCCTGGGCTGCCGGTGGTGAGCCCGTTGCCGCTGACCGAGTACGACCGGGAGTTCTTCGGTCGGCCGTGGGCGGATGTGGATCAGAACGGCTGCGACACCCGCAACGATGTGCTCCGCGCCTGGCTCACCGACACCCGGCTCGACCCGGCGGTCGACTGTGTGGTGGTCAGCGGTCGGCTGGTCGACCCGTACACCGGCCACCTGGTGGAGTTCCGCCGCGGGACGCAGACCAGTGCCGCCGTGCAGATCGACCATGTGGTGGCGTTGGCGGACGCGTGGCGCAAGGGTGCCGCCGACTGGTCAGCGGAGCTGGCCCGGCTGTTCGCGAACGATCCGGCCAACCTGATTCCGGTCGATGGTCAGGTGAACCAGGACAAGCAGGCCGACGACGCCGCCTCCTGGCTTCCGCCGAATGCCGGCTTCCACTGTGGGTACGTCGTGCAACAGGTGCTGGTGAAGAGCGCCTATGGGCTCGGCGTCTCCGCCGAGGAGCTCGGCGCTCTCGGCGAGGTGCTCACCGGCTGTCGCGGTACTGAGGTGCCCCCGCCGAGCTCTCGAGCAGTCTCCGTGGCGGATGTGGTGCTGCGATGTCGGCGGGCACCGATAGCCTCACCAGCGGAAGCCGCACGCCGGCTCGCCGAGCGGCGACCGCTCGAGCAGCACAGCACAAGGAGAACCCGTGTTCCTGCAGGACGACACGCTGGTCTACAGCGCTAGCGACCTGACCCTGGCCCGGGACTGCGAGTTCGCGCTGCTCAGCAAGCTGGACGAGAAGCTCGGCCGCCGCCCACGGCTGCAGGTCGAGAACGCGATGCGGGACTACTCCGCCCGGCTCGGGGACGAGCACGAGGCCCTGGTGCTGGCCGAGTACCGCCGGCAGTTCGGCTCCGGTGTGGTGGAGATCGCCGTTCCGCAGGCCTACACCGCGGCAGCGCTGCGCGAGCACGCCGAGCGTACTGTGGCGGCGCTACGTACCGGTGCCGACGTGGTCTTCCAGGGTGGCTTCTTCGACGGCAGGTTCCACGGTCGTTCGGACTTCCTCGTGCGAGAGGTGAGCGCATCGGGGCAGGTGAGCTACGCCGTCGTGGACACCAAGCTGGCCCGCTCGGTGAAGCCGGGGGCCGTGCTCCAGCTCGCGGCCTACGCCGACCAGCTGATCGCCGCCGGGATCGCGGTCGCCCCGCAGACCCTGCTGCACCTGGGCGACGGCACGATCGCACGTCAGGACACTGCGGACAGCGTGGCGGTCTACCGGGAGCACCGCAGCTACGTCCAGGAGCTGCTGGACGCCCATCGCGCCGCCGAGGGTCCGGTGGGTTGGGGGGATGACCGTTACCAGGCGTGCCTGTGGTGCGACTACTGCCAGGAGGCGGTGGCGGCGCACCGGGACGTCAAACTCGTCTGGGGGCTGCGCGCCTCGCATCGGGAGGCGCTGCGGGCGGCCGGGATCACCACGATCGACGAGCTCGCCGCCGCACCGCGACCGGTACCGAAGGTGCATCCGAGGATGTGGCACCGGCTGCAGGCCCAGGCGCGGCTGCAGCTGCGGCAGGAGGAGGCGGAGGCAACCGGGGCGGTGCCGCAGGTGTTCGCCGAGGTGCACGGGCTCAGCGCCCTGGAGGTGTTACCGGCGCCCGACCCTGGGGACGTGTTCTTCGACTTCGAGGGCGATCCGCTCTGGGTGGACTCCGACCGCACAGTCTGGGGGATCGAGTACCTGTTCGGGGTGCTGCAGGCCGATGGTGAGCAGGACTACGTCACGTTCTGGGCGCACGATCGAGCCGCTGAGGGCCGAGCGCTCCGGGACTTCCTCGACTACCTGCACCGGCGGCGGGAGCAGTACCCGAACCTGCACGTGTACCACTACGCCGCGTACGAGACCGCCACCCTGCGTCGGCTGGCCGAACGGCACCAGGTGGGTGTGGACGAGGTCGAGGCGCTGATCGCCGACGGGGTGTTCATCGACCTGTACGCCACGGTGAAGCACTCGGTGCGGGTCTCGCAGCGCTCGTACTCGATCAAGAAGCTCGAGCCGTTGTACATGGGCAGCGAGCTGCGCAATACCGACGGCGTGACCTCCGGTGGAGACTCGGTGCTCGCCTACTCCCAGGCTCGGCAGGTGCGGGACAGCGGTGACCTGGTCGGGTTCGAGGCGCGACTGGCTGAGCTCGCCGAGTACAACCGGTACGACTGCCTCTCCACGCTCCGGCTGCGGGACTGGCTACTGACCCAGCGGGAGGCGGCGCTGGCGGAGCGGGCTGCGGCACGAGCCGGCTCGGCGGCTGTGGCCGCGAGCGGCGGCCGGGCCGGGGCGGAGGCAGCGGACCACTCACCAGCGCCTGCGGAGCCGTCGGCGTCGGTCATCGCGGCGATGACGGGAACGGAGGCCCGGCTCGGCGATGCCTGGACCGGAGAGATCGAGGAGTCTCCGGAGCAGCAGGAACGGCGGCTGCTCGCCGAACAACTGCGCCGGCAGGTGCCCGCACCGCTGGGGCCGCTGCTGGCCGCGGCGCTGGAGTACCACCGGCAGGAGGACGAACCGTACTGGCGCGAGCACTTCGCCCGGTTGCGCAGCGACCGCGGAGTCGCGGATACCCGGGACGTGCTCGAGGTGTTCCATTCCCGGCGCCGGACCGTGGCCACCGAGTACGGGCGTCCGCGGCAGCTGCTCGACCTGGCCGGCCGGTTCGGCACCGGAAGCACCGTGGAACCCGGGGGGCAGGTGTTCGTGGTCTACGACGCGCCGTTGCCCGCTGGGCTGACGGCTCCGGCAGGGTGCGACCGGGCAGCGATCCGCGCCAAGGTCGTCTCCCGGGACGTCACCCCGGCCGGGTTGGACCGCCTCACCGTGGCCGAGTCGGTGCCCGCCGAGGCTGGGGAGCTGGCTGTGGACCCGGTGCTGGTCACCCC
>DXBY01000211.1 GCA_019116305.1 Candidatus Ruania gallistercoris
ATCCGTAAGACCGAGGATGACGCGTTCGTGGGGACCCACCTCGAAGCGCTCCTACGAGGACGTGGGGTGCTCACGTGCTCGATTGCGGGCGTGCTCTCTGAGATGTGCGTCGCGGCCACGGCTCGTGGCGCACTTGCGCGTGGCTTCGGAGTGGTGATCGCCCACGACTCACACGCCACCTATGACGTGCCGGAGCAGGGCCCGTCCACGCCATCCGTGCCTGCCCGGCTCGCCGCCAGGGCGGCTGAGTGGGCGCTCGGAGATCAACCCTGCTTTGTCCCGTCCGCCGCCGATGTGAGCTTCTCTGCGCCCTAGGTCTTTCGGTCCGGTCCCGAAATGGTTGCGAGGCCGGCAACGGCGGCGGTCATGGCGAGGAGGCCCAGGGTGGTGGGAAAGCCGTAGCCGGTGATCAGCGCCCCACAGAGCACGGGTCCCAGCGGGCTGGCTACAGCGTTGGCGACACCGCGCTTCGCTTGGAGACGGCCTCGCTCGCCGGTGGGAATGTGATCGGCGATCCAGCTTTCGATACTGACGCGGACTAAAGGTGCCATCACCCACATCAGCGTCAATGCGACGGCAGCCGAAGTCAGACCGGGGGAGAGGGCTACCAAGACCAGTGCCGGTGCCCAGAGCGCCGCTTGGAGACGGATGGCTCTCATTGGCGTTGTCCGGGCCTAACCGAGGCGCGAGAGCGCTACCGCACAGGAGGGCGACGCCGGTGAACGCTGTGACGACGCCCGCTCCGACCTGCTGACCCTGGGCAGACAACAGGGCAAGAACGGTGAAGAAGGATCCAGTGAGGACCAGGCTCAGCAGCATCTGCGCGGTGACCACTCGGCGCAGCAGTGGATGGGTGACGAGCCGGCGCCAGCCATCCCGGACCCGGACGGGTGGGGTGGCCAGGCTGCGCTGCGGCCTCAACTGGTCTCGCAGACGACTGAGTAGCGCCGCTGAGAGGGCGAACGTACTGTCGGCGAACGAGGCACGGATCCCTGGTTGCTGGTGGGGGTGTTCGACACCGACGCGACGGATCGTCGGATTCTCCTACCGGAGAGTGGCTGAGCTGGCGTACATGGAGCTAGCAGGTGCGATAGTGAATCTCCCACACATCATGGTAAACAATCCGCCCAGGAAATTCTCTGTAGAGAAGCGGAAGAAGACGCTGCGCCTCCCTAAAATGCGCCTCGAGAGACCGTTTGTCACGCCAGCCTGACCGAAAGTCATATGCTGATTCGAAATTCAGCCCCCATGCTATCAATGCCTCCCTCAAATCCGAGTCGGCTATCGGCAGTGGATCGGCCAACTCGTCTATAACAGGGAATACCCCACCATAGTCTGCTTGTAGCCTAGCAGATGGGTAGGTTCCTATATACAGATGCTCCTCGCCTTGTCGATCCCTCATAGAACCCCACAGCCGCCACCCGGAATCGCGGTGATTACGCTTCGATTCTCGGGGGATACGCTAATCGTTGGATAGAAAGGCTCAGATGGCATACCGCCAGGGAGCATGATGATGATTGGCGTCGTATAGCAGAGTGACTGATTCGCTGTACGAGCTCGAATAAGCTCTGGTGCCTCTACCGCATTGATAGTCGCAAACCACATAAAGTCGTCCCAGTATCCAGTTTGGTCAGGAGGCACACCCACCGACAGGATCTTGTTCATCCAATCGGACTCATGGCGGTCCCGGATGTGAACATAGCCGAATCTGCTATCCCCGCACTGGAGACTTACTCGTCCACCTGAGAATGGCACGCTTCCGCTGTAAGGAGCCGCGTCGTGTATTCGTGCCACTTCGTGACTCTCGACTCCGAGAACGTTGCATGCTAAAGAGTCGGCCGGGTCGAGCAGGTAGGGTTCAGCTCCGTCCGAACCGTCGCCTTCGGGTCCGCGCAATTCCACTCCGGCAAGTTGCAGATCGTTCCACGTCACAGCTTCGCCGCCTACGATGGCCACTACATCATCGGGCGAGGGTGGCCAATCTGCGCGCTCGTTTGCAATGGCGAGACCGGGGCCAGCGGTAGCCGTCGATATAAGGCATGCGCTGCCGATGGCGACGATTGCGTGCATTATCCGGTTCATGTTTTTCTCCCCCGGTGGATCTCGATGTAACCAGCCGTGATTCCAGCCTAGCCAGCCCAGTATGATTCCGCAGGCGTTTCGGATATGAGATTGGAGTGGCTCGCACCTCCGCCAGGTGCGACGCGTGGGCGGTACTGGCCCCCCTGCGTATCAAGTTCAGTCGTATTCGTAACCGCCTGGTTCGACGTGACATCGTCCAGGTCGGAGCGTGACCGCGGGATCCGCTCAGTTGGGACTGCGTACCTGGGCCCTTCGCCCACCAGGCCGGATCGATGCTCGTATCGATCAGCTCGTCGGCCGAGAGGAGCACGACCACGAAGGTGGGCACTCCACATCGTCGCCGCACCCGAGGGCCCCGAAGCGCGCCGCACATGGCGCTAGAAGGAAGGTCCGCGCCATCGCGGCCCACACCACGACATCTGAACGGACGGGGCCTAATTCCGGATAACCAAATCTGACCTACGCGACCGGCGGGTGTTCCACCACCGGCGCCAGTCTCTCCGAGCCTGGTGAACGGCGGGGCGCTGGCATCCCGCTGGGGGATCGAAGGTGATTCATCGGATGCGCTGCGATACATCGTCTATGAGATGACATAATGTACATTATCGGCGTGTGGCGAGCGGGAGCAGAACTAGGTGCGACTACTCCCGCCCGTCAGCGTAGACAGTGTTTCTGCCCGGGCCGACATGCGTGCGTGGACATCGGCCCCGGGCGCGCAACTCCCAGCTCACCAACTCCCGTTCCTGTCAGTGAGTCGTCTGGTGGCTCACGCAGCTGGGGCCAATTTCGCGGGCACTCCTACATGAGGCACCGAGGACGTTTCGCGGGCATCTTCCGTGAGTCTCGTCGCGGGCTTGACGCTCGGCGCATCTGCGCTTCAAAATATGAAGCACTTCATTATGTGAACCAAAGGGGAGTTGGCCATGACGACGACAAGCGTTCGGTCCATCGTGGTGTACGTGGGGAATCCTGAGCAGTCGCGGCGGTTCTACGAGCGCGCACTCGGTCTTCAGGCCACCGGGGCCGCCGCAGGGCGCGTGGAGTTCGACATCGACGGGATCCGGCTGTTGCTGCACCCAACGACCGTTGATGAGGTCGACCACGGTGCGGCACGTCACGGCCGAACCGAGATCTACTCTCGATGCGATGACGTAGACGCCGCAGCCGCTGAGCTGCGCAGCGCAGGTGTCGAGATCATCCAGGAGGCCACTGACCAGCCGTGGGGCGAGCGTGACGTAGCAGTGATCGATCCCGACGGGCTGCCTGTCTTCCTGACCCAACAGATCGAACCGTGACCGCCGCCGGACCGCAGGACCAGAACGTTCGGCTGACCCGAGCCGTCGCTGTGATTGGGCGGCCGTGGACACTGCTGATCGTCGACCGGCTATCGGCTGGGTCGCTCCGGTTCAGCGAGATTGTGGCGTCGCTTCCAGGCATCTCCACGAACCTGCTGTCGGAGCGACTTCGGACGCTCGGCGTTGTGGGGATCACCCAGCGAGTCGCTGCCGGATCAGTATCGAACTATCAGCTCACCGACCTCGGCCACGAGCTGAAGCCAATCATCACTGCGCTTGAGAACTGGGGCGCCCGCCTGCCTGATTGAGCCACGCACGATCCGCGTCCGGCCGATGGGTGATCGGCGATACGCGGAGGGTCAGGCGCTGGTGTTGATCACACAGAACAGGTTGCCGTCCGGGTCGGCGAGAACTACGAAGTCCGCGTCGTCTGGATAGTCCCACTCGACGCGCGTGGCGCCCAGTGCTTCCAGACGCTCGACTTCGGCACGTTGTTCGACGTCGTCTGCTGCCCAGAGGTCCAGATGCGTGCGATCGGTCTCGTCCAGGTGCACCCGCGGCCCGGTGCCGTCCTTCGGCAGCAGAAAGTCCGGGTTGTCGTCGCGCTCGTATCCCAGCGCCTTGCTCCAGAACTCTCCGGCGCGCCCGGCGTCAGCAACGTTGAGGACGATCGCTCCGATGCGCAGCATGAGCCGACCGTACACCATGTCGCGGACACGAGGCGCTCGCGCAGGGATCGGTCACGCCGCGTCCGTGACGGGCGTTCAACGCCGCACCGCGTACCGGGTCAGGACCACGCCCTCGGCAAACGTCCGAGTCTCCACGAGGTTCAGGTTCACCCAGTTGTCCAGGGCTGTGAAGAACGGTGTGCCGCTGCCCACCAGTACCGGCGCCGTGGCCAGCACGTACTCGTCGATCAGGCCGGCGCGCATGGCGGCCGCGGCCAGTGTGGCGCCGCCGATGTCCATCGAGCCGCCCTCCTCGGCCTTGAGTCGGGTGATCTCGCCGACGGCATCGCCGGTGACCTGGCGGGCGTTCCAGTCGACGGTGACCGGCCGTGAGGAGAACACCACTTTGGGCATGTCGCGCCACCGGCGGGCGTACTGGACGTGAGCCGGCGTCACGCCAGGCTGTTGGTCGGCGGTCGGCCAGTGCGAGCTCATCGTCTCCCACAGCCTGCGTCCGTACAGTGCCAGACCTGTGGCGGCGATCCGGTCGGACCACCACTGGAACAGCTCGTCGCTCGGGACGCTCCAGCCGAGATCGTCTCCTGGCGCGGCGATGTAACCGTCCAGGCTCACGTTCATGGCGAAGGTCAGCGTTCGCACGGCATCAGCCTAGCCGCGGACCCGCGGTACCGCTCCCCCGTTGCTGCGTGGCACACGGACTGCTTCTCACAGTACGGTCCGCACGATCGGCACCCGCCGGAGCAGGAGCACGACGGCGGTCGTGACCGTGGCAACGGCCAGGAACCGGACCAACAGGATCGGCCAGGCAGTCTCCGGCGCGCCGAGAACTCCAGTGCTCGTGCCGATGCCGAGCACCAGCACGTGCAGGGCGAAGATCCCCAGCGTGGCCGCGCTCACCGGCTCCGCCGCGCGCAGCACCGCAGGCCGGGTGAGCACTCCCCCGATGCCACCGGGCCGCACCAGCCGCTGCGCCAGCAGCAGGACGAGGCAGGACAGCGCGGCGACGGTGAGGCTGTAGTAGTTCGCCGGGAACCACAAGTGGAGCCACTGCGGTGCAGCAGGGTTCTTCCACTGCCAGGCCAGCAGCCCCATCAGCGCCACGGCACCCGCGGCCGCCGGTGCCGTGGCCCAGCGTGGCAGGATCACCCCGCGCAGCGCCCAGCCCATCAGATACGCACCCAGGTACGGGATCCACCAGGACCACGCCGCAGTGTGCACGCCCAACGGCTCCCCGCCCGGGAGCAGCGGCCAGGTGGACAGCACCGGCACGGCCCAGGCCGCGAGAGCAGCGATGAGGCAGCCTGCACGGCTGATCCCGGCCAGCCACGGCACCAGCACCGGAGTGAGCACAGAGAGCCCGAGCACGATCCAGAAGAAGTACAGGTGCGGCGCCACTTCCCCGGCCAGCACCAGACCGAGAGCATCCCGCCAACCTTCGCCCCAGTCCTCGACGGTGACGATGAGGGACACCAGGTACACGAGGTTCCAGAACACGACGGCCGGGACCAGTCGTACGGACCGCTTGCGCAGGTAGTGTGCGCTTCCGCGGAAGCGCTTCGGGTCCAGAGACAGCGCGCCGGAGAGCATGACGAACACCGGCACCGCCCACAGGAACGGCAGATCGAGCGCCCGGGCCACCCAGCCGTCGGCGGTGGTGGTCGATCCCGGCCCGGCGGCTGTCGGGCCGGCCGTGTGGATCAGCACTACGGCGTAGACGGCGGCGATCCGCAGCCAGGTCACCCAGGGGATCACTCCGGAGGTCGACGGCACGCCGCCACTGTGCCACAGCGTTAGGCTGAGCGTTCCACCGCGAGAGGGGCGCATGTCAGACGCCGTGAGTTATGGGACCGAGCTGGTCCGCGCGCTCCTGGCCGAGCAGCACCCCGATCTCGCCGGCCTCGAGCTGCGTGAAGTGCTCGGTGGCTGGGACAACCAGCAGTGGCGCCTCGGCGAGGACTTGGCCGTCCGATTGCCGCGTACGGAACGGGGCCCAGAGCTGTTACGCAAGGAGCAGGCCTGGCTCCCGGTTCTGGCTGAGCGGCTCCCGCTGCCCACACCGGTGCCGGTGCGCTCGGGTGCGCCGTCCGAACGGTTCGAGCATCCCTGGGCCGTGGTGCGCTGGGTGCACGGCGAACCTGCAGACCGTGCGCCGATCACCGCACCCGGCTCGGCGCGGGCGCTGGCCGACTTCCTCGCCACACTGCACCAACCGGCACCGGCCGACGCCCCGGTCAACCCGCCCCGGGGCCTCCCCCTGGACCAGGCCGGTCCGGTGGACGGTCTCTTCGACCTGATCGCCGGCTCTCCGCAGGCGCGTGCGCTCCGGGTGGTGTGGGACGAGGCCGGCGCGGCGACGGCGTGGCCGGGCGTACCGCTCTGGCTGCACGGCGACCTGCACCCGGCCAATGTGGTGGTGCAGGACGGTCAGCTCGCCGGAGTGATCGATTTCGGCGACCTGTGCGCGGGCGACCCCGCGTGGGACCTGTCGGCCGCCTGGCTGCTGTTGCCTGCGGTTGCTGCCGCCGCGTTCTTCGACGTCTACGGCCAGGCCGACGAGGCGACCATCATTCGTGCCCGCGGCTGGGCCATCCTGCGAGCGTTGGTGCTGATCCAGATCGGCGAGAACGGGAGGCTCGGCGGGGCCGGTGGAAAACCGACCTGGGAGCCCGCGGGCTACGCCGCGTTGGACCGGATCGCGACCGCACGCTGAGCGACCCTCAGGGTCACCCGTCTCTCCCAGGTCAGCACAGGATCTCCACGTACCCGGCGGTGCCGTTCACCCGGATGCGGTCACCGTCACGGATCGTCTCGGTCGCACCCTCCACGCCGACCACCGCCGTCAGGCCGTACTCCCGAGCCACGACAGCACCATGCGTCATCAGCCCACCCACCTCGGTGACCAGGCCGGCGATGCCGACGAACAACGGTGACCAGCTCGGGTCAGTGAACGCCGTCACCAGGATGTCCCCGGGCTCCAGGTCCGCCTCTGCCACGTCGTGCACCACCCGGGCCCGACCCTCCACGGTCCCGGCGGAGACCGGGAGTCCGGGCAACGTCCCGGGCGGTAGATCCGTGCGGCCGTACTCCCCCAGCACTGCTTCGCCGTCGGAGGTGAGTACCCGCGGTGGGGTGAGAGCGGTGAACTCCTCGTGTTCCGCCTCGCGGCGGCGAATCAGATCGAGATCGACCCGGCGTGAGCTGACCGCGTCGACAAACTCTTGGAACGTTAGGTGAAAGACGTCCTCGGCGTCGGTCAGCACACCCTCGTCCACCAGGTCGCGGGCTTCGCGCAGCAGCGCCTGCTTATAGACGAAGTAGCGGCGGATCATCGCGTACTTCGGGTACTCCCGGTAGCCGGTGAACGCGCGCACCCGGTCGATCATCCGTTTCGTCTCGGCAGCCTTCTGCTCGCCGTCGGGCAGGCGCAGAACCTCCTCCAGCACGTCCTGCTCCTTGGTCCGGGCCACCCGCAGACCTTCGGCGAACCGGCGTTGCGCCTCACCGGGCTCGAACGCGTCCACGTTCGTCAGGATCGCCGGCAACAACGCGGTGGGTTGCTCGCTCCACCGCGGTCGGGTGATGTCGATCTCGCCGATGCACCGCATCCCGTAGGTATCGAGGTACTGCTGGATCGCCGCGCGAGCCTGCTCGCCACCGGCGAGTGCGGGAAGCTGGTCGAGGAAGTCCTCGGCTTCGGTCTCGCGCAGGTAGGTCACCACCTCCGGATACCGGCGGACCGCATCGGCCACCTCCAGCAGGTCCAGGCCCATCTGCGCGGTGATGTTGTGCGGCGCAGACTGGCTGAGCGCGTCGGCCGGGTTCTCCTGACCGAGCCACTCCCCCAGCTTCTCGTTCAGCCACCAGGTCGCGGTCATCGCGGTCATGATCGGCTGCAAGCTCTCCGGATCGAACAACCGTTCCTGCAACTCGGGCAGGTCCGCTCGGATGACGTCGAACAGTTCCACGCCGCGCACCCCGGTGATGTCCCGCTTGGCGGCGGCGATCGAGGCCTGGGCACGCTCGATCAGTCGGTGCACCAGGTCCGGGTCGGCATCGATGGGCGGGAAGGCGTCCTGCGGAAGCGGTTCGACCGGATCGCCCGCCGCCACAGGCAGGAAGCCCTCTCTGGCCAGGATGGTCTCCAGCGCGTCCCGCATCAGCGGATCGGACTGCCCCATGGCCGTCAGGAACGACTCCTGGACGCCCGGGTCCACCAGCCGCTCGGTGGCATCGACGAACAACCGGCCCCCAGCCACCGCCATCGGGCGCGGCGTGGTCAGCTGCCAGAACGAGAGCCCGAGCGGTTTCAGCGCATCGGTCATCATCTGCTGGTGGCCCACCGAAAGGTACACCCGGTTGCCGGGTGCTTCGGTCTCCGGGATCGGGAACAGCGTGGTGATCGGCCGGCTCTGCACGATGTGGAAGTCCTCACCCACCCGGCACCACTCGATGTCCTGCGGGCGGCCGAAGTGCTCCTCGAGCCGCCGGCCCAGCTCCACCAGCCGCAGCAGCTGCTGGTCGGTGAGCACGTGCTGTGCCTGCACCTCGGCGGAGAGTGTCGCCTCGTGAGTTCCCCCGCCTTCGACGGCGTAGCTCGCCGTGGTCTGCCCGCCTAGTGTCCGTTCGCTCACCTGGCCGCCGGTGACCCGGTAGACATCCGGGTTCACCAGACCGGACACCAAGGCTTCGCCGAGGCCGAAGGCGGCCTCCACAGTGGCCACAGTGCGGTTCGAGGTCACCGGGTCGGCCGTGAACAGGACTCCGGAGGCTTGCGCGGTGAGCATCTGCTGCACCACCACTGCCATCTGCACCCCGCGGTGGTCGATGCGGTGCTGAGACCGGTAGGTGACCGCCCGGTCGGTGAACAGGGACGCCCAGCACTCCCGGATCTGCTCCAGCACCGCCTCGGCGCCCACGACGTTCAGCGCGGTGTCCTGCTGGCCGGCGAACGAGGCCGACGGCAGATCCTCGGCGGTGGCGCTGGATCGCACTGCGAACGCCGTCCCGGGGGCGAATCGCCCCAGCTCAGCGGTGAGCTCCTCCGCCAGGTGTGCCGGCAGATCCACCTGCCGCACGCCGTCGCGAATCTGTGCGCTGAGCTCAGCGAGCCGCTCCTGATCGGCCTGGTCCACCGAGCTCAGTTCGTCGAGGTACTGCTCGAACCAGACCTGTCGGCCCACGACCTGCTGGAACACCGCAGTCGTGACGCAGTACCCGTCCGGTACCGCGACGCCGTCGAGCTGGGTGAGCTCACCCAGCTGAGCACCTTTGCCCCCCACCAGCGGCAGGTGCTCACGGTTCACCGCACTCAGGTTCAGTACGTGCCGCGCCGCGGTCCGGGATGCTGTCGTGTTGGTCTCCGTCATCGCTTGCCCCTTCCCTCGCAGCGTCCCGGCCCCCTCGGCCGGTCGAGTACGAGGATTCTCGCCCCATACGGGGGCCTTGCCACAAGGCCCCGGAGGCGGCATAGTCTGATAACGGCAGGGGGTTCGTTCACGCGGTGCGGCGTCGGTCCGTGCGTTCAGGATCAGCCACGAACCCGGCCGAGCGGTAGGTGGCCACGGCACCGGCGCGTGCGCTCTCCGTGCAGACCTCCGCCGACGAGGAGCCCAGGTCACGCAGTGTCCGAGCTGCGGCCACGGTGATCGCCCGGCCGTAGCCCTGGCCCCGATGATCGGTGTGCACGCCCATCGGCTCGATCAGCCCGGGACGGCCTGGGCCGGCCGACCACACGGTGATCGCCGCCACCGCGTCGCCCCGGTCGTCGTAGCCGAGCAGACTGCGAGCGTTCTCGTGGTCGACTCCGCTCGACATGGCGTACCACCGCTGGTCGGTGAAGGTCGTCGAGCCGAACGCGGAGCGCACGATGTCGGCCCAGTCCGACGCCTGATCCGGGCCGACCGTCTCGATCCGCAACCCGGGGTCCTCCACCGGTCCGGTCAAGTACCGGCGCAGCGGAGTCCACGGTTCGTCATCTGCCCAACCGGCGCCGGTGAGCACCTCCTTGATCACAGTGCCGGTGGGTGCCTCGACGATCGCCGCACCGGGTGGTAGCACTCCGCGGGCAGGATCGACGATGTCGGCGACGATCGCCTCCGCCAGTGCCCGGTCCCGGTCAGCCTGCGGGGCCAGGGTCATCCGGAGCAGGTCGGCGCCGTCGAGGAGACCGATGGCCACGATCTGTCCGTCCGTGCTCCAGGTACGCACCGCTGCGGCCGTGCGGGCCATGCCGAACCGCCCGAACCAGCCGATGTCGCCCGGGTGCAACTGCAGCGGCGCATCATCGCTCTGCCACCGCGCCAGCTCGGTCACCACGCTGCCCAGCTCGTCGAGTGTGGGGGTGTTCAACTCCAGTGTCATACGCCGATCAGACACCACAGCAGGGCCCGGGCGCACCTGTATTTGGTAGGCAAGGCACACGCTGTGGTGCGGCGCTAAGCGTGGTGGCGAGAAATGCCTTGCACCGCACCGGGCTGCGGCCCCAGCATCTCTCCGATGGAGCAACGATGGACCCAGGCCACGATCTATCCGGACATGTGGGTTGATCCAGGCGATGACCCGCGCAACACCGACGGTGTCAGCCCGGACGGTGAGCTCGCCACCTACCAGGACTACCTCAGCGACTACCGCACCACCCTGCTGATGAAGTGTTCGGGGTTGGCGGCGGAGCAGCTGGCCCGCCGGTCAGTACCACCGTCGACGATGTCGTTGCTCGGGCTGCTGCGACACCTGGCGGAGGTGGAACGTGGCTGGCGTGGCTGGATCACGACAGACGCCCCGGAAGCCAAGGTCTACGCCGACGGTGACTTTGACGGCGCCCTGGCCGAGGACTCGCTCGTCCGCACCGCGTACGCCGCCCTCGAGCAGGAGCAGGCCCGTACCGACGCGGCCCTCGCGGAACACCCCGACCTGGGCGAACGGCTCGGGCGGGACGGGATCGCGGTCCGGGAGCTGATGGTGCACCGGATCGAGGAGTATGCCCGGCATTGCGGCCACGCCGACCTGCTGCGGGAGTGCATCGACGGAAGGGTGGGGCAGTGAGTGCCGCAGACTAGGCGGTGGGCAGAGCTCCCGCTGAGCGGCGCCCCAGCACCGCGACGGCCACCACGGCACAGACCACGAACGAGGGCCACAACGCGATCCGCTCGATCAGACCGCCCCACTGCACCTCCAGACGGACCACCATCAGCGCCCCTGCGAGGGCATTGATTGCCCCGACCAGCACGAGCCACCACCAGTGCTGGGCCCAGGATCGCAGCAGCGCCGCCCCGGTCAGGGCGGTGGCGACGCCACTGAGGACGATTCCTGGTGTCGAGACCATCGCGTGCAGCTCGAGCAGCTGGTCCAACGGCGTCAGCCCGCTACCGATCGACGACATCCCCGCCACCACCCAGAGCACGACAGCTGCAGTGGACCACCGGCTCCGTGGCAGCCAGGGTCGAAGCAGCAGGGCGCCAACGGCCATCGCCACCCCGAACAGCACGAACGAGGCATTCACCGCCAGGTGCGCCGGCGAGCACACTGCCACGTCCTGGCTCGGATAACCGATCGTGGTGCAGGTCGTGGCGCCCAGATCGCTGATCGTGTGGTGCAGCAGGCTGTACGGTGCGGTGCTCATCGACGCCGCGACCAGCTCCACCACCAGGTACAGCGGTTGGACCAACCAGAGGGCTGCCCCGAGGCGGCGACGAGTGCGGAGCCGGGAGGCGGCGACCGTCGGCGTCATCATGGCCCCATTCTGGAACCCCGGCCGGGGTGGTGGCGACCGTCGAAAGTGCGATCCTGCGGCGACTCAGCCCTGACGGCGCTCGTGCCGGCGGCGCGCGGCGGCATAGGCCGCCTGCAGCTGTTCGGCCACGAGCCTCGCGGTCCGCTCACCCGGGTCCACCACGCTGATCCAGCCGAGCTCCCCGTAGGCGGGGTGCGGCATCACTACGTCGACGGCGGTGGGTTCCGGGCCGCTCCCCTCCCCCGGCGGGTGGCCGAGCAGGTCGGTGAACACCTGCGCGCCCACGTGGATGTTCACCCGGATGCTTCCGGCCTCCCGCTGCCAGGCGGGTTCGTACGGGTAGTCCTTGGTGATCACCGTGGCGAACGGCTGACCGGGTGGCACAGTGCCGTCCGGGGAGAAGTAGACGAACACATCGCCCCAGGCGATCTCCGGCGTCTGGTCCCCCGGTCCGGGGCGGAGTACCAGGATCCCGTCGTTGCCGGCCACCACAGCCACGATCTGTTCGATATCCATGCTTCAAGCGTTACATTGAAGTGCTTATGGAGGGTTGGGTAGCACAGGAGAGGCCGAAGGGTCCCGTAACCCTCAACGCCTACCTGAGTACCGGACAGCTGGCCGAGCTCCTCGCCTGCTCGGCCCAGCACCTGCGGGACCTGGAGCGCGACGGTGTGATTCCGCCGTCGACCCGGAGCGGGAACGGGTACCGCTGGTTCCACACCGGGCACCTGCACGCTGCCAAGGCGTACCAGGCGTTGAGCACCGCGCTCGGGCCGGTCGCGGCCAAGCGCCTGATGCGTGAGCTGCAGGCGGATCCGACGGCGATCCCGGCCCGCCTCGACGAGGTCCACGCCGCCTTGCACGCCGAACGGGCCGCCCTGCGCCGTGCCGTGGCTGCCGCCGGTGCGATCTCGGCAGAGGTGATCGGTGTGCCGCATGCCGACGATGCGATGACCATCGGGCAGCTTGCTGCCGCGCTCGACCTGCGCACCTCCACGTTGCGGCACTGGGAGAGCGAAGGGCTGCTGGCACCGGACCGGCACGGGAGCGCTCGGTCCTACTCCCCCGCCGAGGTACAACAGGCCCGGATCGTGGACCAGCTGCGCCGCGCGGGCTACCGGATCCCGGAGCTGCGCTCGATCCTCGCCGAGCTGCGCGGCACCGGCCGGAACGCCGACGTGCGGGTGTTGTTGGACCGGCGCGGCCAGGCTCTCGACGACCGCTCCCGCGCCCTGCTCAGGGCCGGCACCCATCTGCTCCAGCTCGCCCAGCACGAGCAGTAGTGCCCGCAGCCGGCGCTCAGCCCGGTGTCGGACCTGCACCAGCGGCTCCCGCCCGGCTCAGGCGTCCGGCGAGCTGCGCCGCGCGTGCGGCCAGATCCGCCGGTTCCACCACCTCGAACTCGTGCCCGAGCAGGGCCACGTGCAGCAGCACGAAGTCCAGGTCGTCGGCCCCGGCCCGCACCTCGCACTGCTGCTCGCCCTGCTCCAGCACGACGGCGGCCCTCGCCGGGATCTGGCCGCGCACCGTGGTGGCAGGGGCGTGGACGCGGAACCGGGCCTGGCGGGGGTAGGCCCGGCTGGCCACCCCCTCCTGCACGTAGTCGGCAGCCCGCGGGGCCGGCCGCGGTCTGAAGCGCCAGGTGCGCGTTCTCATCTGCTGCATCCGGTCCAGACGGAAGGTGCGCCAGTCGTCCCGGCCCAGGTCATACCCGAGCAGGTACCAGTACCGGCCGGAGGAGACCAGCCGGTACGGCTCCACCCGGCGCAGCGGCGGCCCCGACTCGCTCCGGTAGGCGAACTCCACCTCCACCTCGTCCCGGCAGGCGCGAGCGAGGGTCATCAGCAAGTCCGCGGCCACACCCGCCCGGGCCGTGGCGAAGCTCTCCACCGACTCACTGAGTGCCCGGACCTCGTGCTGCAGCCGGCCCGGCAGCACCCGGTCGAGTTTGGTCAGCGCGGCCAGGGCGGCTTCGCCGGTACCGGCCACACCGGCGCCCGCCCCGGCGAGCAGAGCCACCGTCACCGCGATCGCCTCCTCGTCCTCGAGCAGCAGCGGCGGGACCTCCTGGCCCGGGCGGAGCCGGTAACCGCCCCCGGTGCCCTGTCCCGCCTGCACCTGGTAGCCGAGCCCGCGCAGCCGGTCCACGTCCCGGCGCACCGTGCGGGTGGTGACACCGAGGCGGGTGGCGAGCTCGGGTCCGGTCCAGACCTGACGGCGCTGCAGCAGCCCGAGCAGGGCGAGCACCCGCTCGGCGGTGCCCCGATCCTCGCGCTCGATCGGCTCCATCCACCCACTCTGCCACGACTGGAGGACCGTGACTGTCCGCTTGGCCGTGCAGTGCCGTCACGCCACACCGACCCACCAGGTGAGCTCCGGGCCCAGTGACTGCGAAAATGGGGTGTGCGCACCATCAAGCAGAGCAAGAAGCTGAAGAACGTCCGTTACGACGTGCGTGGACCGATCCTGGTCGAAGCCCAGCGCCTGGAAGCCCTCGGGCACCGGATCCTCAAGCTGAACATCGGCAACCCCGCCCCGTTCGGGTTCGAGGCGCCGCAGGCGATCCAGGCCGATGTGATCCACCATCTGCCTGAGGCACAGGGCTACTCCGACTCCCGGGGGATCTTCTCCGCCCGCACCGCTGTGGCGCAGTACTACCAGTCCCACGGTCTGCAGGATGCGCACGTGGAGGACGTCTTCATCGGCAACGGGGTCTCCGAACTGATCTCGATGGTGCTGCAGACCTTCGTGGACGACGGGAACGAGATTCTCGTGCCCGCACCGGACTACCCGCTGTGGACAGGTGCCGTCTCCCTATCCGGGGGTACGCCGGTGCACTACCTGTGCGACGAGTCGAACGGCTGGATGCCGGACCTGGCCGACATCGAGGCGAAGATCACCGAGAACACCCACGCGCTGGTGATCATCAACCCGAACAACCCCACCGGCGCGGTCTACTCCGAGGAGACCGTCAAGGCCCTGGTGGACATCGCCCGCCGGCACGACCTGGTGCTGTTCAGCGACGAGATCTACGAAAAGATCCTGTTCAACGGCGCCGAACACCACCACACCGCCACCTACGCGGGTGACGACGTCCTCTGCCTGACCTTCAGCGGCCTGTCCAAGGCCTACCGGGTGTGCGGATACCGCGCCGGTTGGCTGATGATCTCCGGGCCGAAGGAGCGTGCCGCGGACTTCATCGAGGGACTGACCCTGATGGCGAACATGCGGATGTGCTCCAACGTGCCGGCCCAGCACGCGATCCAGACCGCCCTCGGCGGGTACCAGTCGATCGAGGAGTTCGTCGGCCCGGGCGGGCGGTTCTACGAACAGGCGATGCTTGCCGACCGCCTGCTGAACGAGATCCCGGGGGTCACCTCGGTGCGGCCCAGCGGAGCCCTGTACTGCTTCCCCCGGCTGGACCCGGAGATCTACCCGATCGCCGACGATCAACAGTTCGTGATCGACCTGCTGCGCGCCAAGCACATCCTGGTCACCCACGGCACCGGCTTCAACTGGCCCAGTCCGGACCACTTCCGGCTGGTCACCCTGCCGGATGTGGAGATGCTCGAGGAGGCGATCGGGCGGATCGCCGAGTTCCTGGAGGAGTACCGGTACGCCCGCGGCACCTCCACGACCTGACCGGCACCAGCTAGCGGACCGTCCCTGTCCGCATGCCCGGGCACAGTGGTGCCATGAACACCGCACCTGTGGACTGGAACCACGAGCTAGTCGAACAGATCACCTTTCACCGCAGCGCCCTGTGGGAGCGGCGGCTGGCCGGGCTGACCGACGAGGAGTACTTCTACTCCCCCGTGCCCGGCGCCTGGAACGTGCACCCTCGAGGAAGGTCCACTGCCCCGGTGCAAGCCGGGTCGGGCGACTTCACCATCGACTTCGCGATCCCGGAACCAGACCCGGCTCCGTTCACCACGATCGCCTGGCGGCTCGGCCACGTGATCGTCGGCGTGCTCGCCGCCCGGAACGCAGCACACTTCGGAGCGCCCGAGGCCTCCTACCAATCCTGGGCGTACGCGGGTACCGCCGCTGAGGCACTGGAGCAGTTCAACACTCAGCTCGACATCTGGCTGGACGGCGTGCGCTCGCTCGGAGCTGAGGGGCTGGCGGTACCAGTGGGCGAGGCGGAGCCGTACCCGGAGGCGGCGATGGCGGTGCTGGTGCTGCACATCCACCGGGAGCTGATCCACCACATGTCCGAGGTCTGCCTGCTGCGCGACCTGTACCTGCACACTCACGGAGGCACCCGATGAGCACGACGTTCCAAGTCACGTTCGACGCCCATGACCCCGTCTCGCTGTCCTACTTCTGGCGAGAGGCACTCACCGGCTACGTGCACCCCGCTCCCCCGGGCTACGAGATACCCGAGGGCACCGACCCGTTCAGCGTCTGGAACGAGTTCCTCGCCTCGATCGGTATGCCCGAGTCCGAACGCCGATCCAGTTCGGCGCTGGAGGATCCGGACGGCGTCGGGCCACGGATCTTCTTCCAGCAGGTGGCCGAGGGCAAGACCGCGAAGAACCGCGTGCACCTGGACCTGCGTTCCGCTCCCGGCCTCGAGGGTGAGGAACGGATGGCAGTGCTGGAGGCCGAGTGCACTCGCTTGGTGGGCCACGGCGCCACGCGGGTGAAGCGGTTCGAGCCGGATCCGCCGATGAGTGGCGGGTTCATCGTGATGCTCGACCCGGAGGGCAACGAGTTCTGCCTGGACTGATCGCCCACCGGGCCCGACTGGCATGATGACGAGCACTGATCGCGGTCGGGCGGAGGATCAGGATGGCCAGTGGCGGGTTCGAACCAGGCGAAGCGCCCTTCCGGCGTGCGGTCACCCTGCAGTTCCATCCGGACTG
>DXBY01000030.1 GCA_019116305.1 Candidatus Ruania gallistercoris
GGTGTGCCACGAACACCTGCGTGGCCCGCTCAGTTGCCGGTTCGCGCACTGATGCCTCCTCGGGGTGCGGCGGCGAGCGCGCGCCGGCGCGCCGGGTCGGTCAGCCGCATGGTGAACCGGCCCGGGAAGCGGGCCTCGAGCTTGAGCTGCCAGATGATACCGGAGCAGATCAGCTCCTTGATCGCCGCCCCGGGCCGGCCGGCCAGATGAGTGCGTCGCGCCGTGTCGTCCAGGTGGGTCAGCTGCAGCAGACCGGCGCCCCGGCCCAGGCTCACGCACTGGCTGACGAAGGCCAGGCTGAGCCGGTTCGGGTGCTGCCTGGCGATCAGGGCGAGCACGGTCTCGGCGGCCTGCGGACCGGATTGCACCGCGGCCTGGCAGCTCATCCGCACCAGCAGGTCCGAGGGTGCCGCTGCATCCCCGGTGGCCACGATCCGCTCATCGTCCAGACTCACCCAGCTCTCGTCGGTGCGCAGCCGGCCGAGGGCGTCGGTGGACAGGCCGCTGTCCCCGGCCAGGGCCGGAACGCTGAACCCCGCCGTCCAGATGGTCACGGCACTGTCCAGGCGGCGCCCGTCGGCCAGCAGCACAGCGTCCGGCTGCACGGTGTGCACGCGGGAGGTGGGGCCGTCCAGCAGTTGCACACCGAGAGCGGCCAGCCGTCGGGTGGTGGAGCTCCGACCGCGGTCGTGCAGCGTGGCGGCGAGCACCCCGCCGGTGACCAGCCGCACCCGCCGGCCGGTCTCGGCGAGCTCAGCGGCGGTCTCGATCCCGGTCAGCCCGCCACCGACGACGGTCACCGGCGCGGAGTGGTCCAGCTCGCCCAGGGCGAGCTGCAGCCGCTGGGCCTCCTCCAGCGTGCCGATCGGGTAGGCATGCTCCGCGCCCGGCACCGCGGGTGTGGCACTGCGGCTGCCGACGGCGTAGACCAGGTAGTCGTAGTCGACGCTGTCACCGCCGGCCAGCTCCACCCGGCGAGCCGCGGCATCGATCCGGGTGGCGGTATCCACCACCACGTGCACCGGATCGGCGAGCACCTCCCTCAGGTCATGGACAGCGGGGTGGGAGCCGCCGACGTACTGGTGCAGTCGGATCCGTTCCACGAACGTGCGGCGTGGGTTGATCAGGGTGACGGTGACGTCGTTGCGCTGGGTGAGGCGGTTGGCCGCCAGCACCCCGGCGTAGCCGGCGCCGATCACGACGGCGTTCCACGTCTGGCTCGGGTTGGTTCGGTTTCGCATGGGTTCTCTCATCTCTTCTGGTCGGTCACCCATGGAGACACCGGTTAGCCCGGAAGTGTGACAGCTCAGCGGGAGGTGCCCGCCGCTCGCCCCGGCGACCTGCGCCGTCGGCGGTTCTACTGCACTGCCTCGGCGAGGGCGTCCATCACCTGGTGCAGCTCGGCCTCGGTGATGGTCAGCGGCGGGGCGAGGCGGAGCGTGTTGCCGTGGGTCTCCTTGGCGATCACACCGCGGGCGGCCATCCGCTCACTGACCTCCCGGCCGGTGCGGTGGGCCAGGTCCACCCCGAGCCAGAGCCCGAGGCAGCGCACGTCCTGCAGCAGTCCCTCCTCGGCGAGCTCGCCGGCGCGTCCGGCCAGGATCGGGTGCAGCGTGCGGGCGCGCTCCTGGAACTCATCAGTGGCCAGCAGCTCGGTCACGGCCAGACCCACAGCGCAGGCCAGCGGGTTGCCGCCGAACGTGGACCCGTGCGTGCCGGGGGTGAGCACGCCGAGTACGTCGGCACGGCCGACCACCCCGGAGGAGGGCAGGATGCCGCCACCGAGCGCCTTGCCGAGCATGGTCAGATCCGCCTCCACCCCGGCCAGGTCCTGGGTGAGCGTGGCGCCGGTGCGGCCCAGTCCGGACTGGATCTCATCGAGCAGCAGCAGCGCGCCGGCCTCAGTGGTCAGCCGGCGCAGCTCGGGCAGGTAGCCGGCGGCCGGGATGATCACCCCGGACTCGCCCTGCACTGGCTCGACCAGCACGGCCACCGTCGTTTCGTCGATCGCCTCGGCCACTGCGGCGGGGTCGTCGTAGGGCACTACCCGGAACCCCGGGGCGTAGGGGCCGAAGCCGGTGCGGGCGTCGGGGTCGGTGGACATCGAGACGATCGTGGTGGTGCGGCCGTGGAAGGCGCCGTCGGCGACCACGATGGTGGCCTGGTCGGCGGGGACGCCCTTGACCTCGTACCCCCATTTGCGGGCCGCCTTGATCGCGGTCTCCACCGCTTCGGCGCCGGTGTTCATCGGCAGGAACATCTCGGTGCGGGTGAGCGCGGTGATCGCCTCGGCGAATGGCTCGAGCAGATCGTGCCCAAGCGCGCGGGAGGTGAGCGTGAGGCGGTCCAGCTGCCGGTGCGCGGCGGCGACGAGGTCCGGGTGCCGGTGGCCGAAGTTCAGCGCCGAGTAGCCGGCCAGGCAGTCCAGGTAGCGCCGGCCGTCGGTATCGGTGACCCAGCAGCCCTCTGCGGCGGTGATCTCCAGGTCCAGGGGAGCGTAGTTGGCGGCGAGAGCGGTCACTGTGGGCACCTCCGGGTCGAGGATGGGTCGATGCCGCTAGTCTCGCATAGTGAGACTCCCGATGGTGGAGGTCTGGCAGCTGGAGCACGAGGGTGGCCTTAAGGTTGCGATTTCGCCGGATCGCAACCATCAGGTCACCTTCGTGCGGGTGGACCGGTGCGCAGGTGGAGGTCGAACAGGCGCAGCGCGCGCCGGGTCATCGTGGCGAGCACCCGGTCGAGGAGCGGCTGGGCGGGGCGCAGCAGTGGGCCCAGGTGCACGTCCTCGGTCCAGTCCACCCGGCAGGTGCTCGCACCGAGCGGCGTGACGGCGATCCGCGCCTGGCCGAACAGCACCGGACCGGCCTTGGCGAAGGTGACGACGCCGCGGCGATCGCCCGTCGGCCGGCGGGCAGCGGTGACCAGCATGGTGTCCCGGAAGAAGCCGATCGAGGTGGCCACGATCCGGTCGCCGCGCTGGACCGGCGGTGGCGGCGCCTCCACCTGGGTGAACGGGATGAGGTGGCGGTGGAACTCCAGCGTGGTGATCGCCGCGAACACGCGCTCGGCATCGGCATCGATCACCCGGGCCGCCCAGCTGCTGGTCACCTCAGGAGACTCCCACAGTGGGCGGGTGGCCTGCCAGCTGGCTATGGGTTCTGATGGTTGGGGCAACCAGCGATAGGCTGCACCCCGGGCCCCCGTAGCTCAGGGGATAGAGCAACCGCCTCCTAAGCGGTAGGTCGCGCGTTCGAATCGCGCCGGGGGCGCCGAGACCGCCCGGCGCGAGGGTGCTGGCCCGATGGCGGATTCGCCGGTGCACGGGGCAGTGCTGCCGTCATACTGTGCGTGTGCGAGCAGCGCTCCGGACCCGGTACGGCGCCCCCGGCGTCATCCACTTCGACGACGTCCCTGACCCGGAGCCGGGCAGTGGCGAGATCCTGGTGCGGGTGCACGCCGCCACGGTGAACCGAACCGATGGTGCGTATCGGTCGGGGTATCCGTGGATCAACCGCCTCGTCTGCGGGTGGCCGCGGCCGCGGGTCACGGTACTGGGCTCGGAGTTCGCCGGTGTGGTCGTCGCGCTGGGGGAGGGGGCCGGGTCCTTTGCGGTCGGGGACCGGGTGTTCGGGTTCGTCGACGGCCGGCCCGGTGCCCATGCCGAGCTGGTGGCCGTACCCGTGGAGGGGCTGGTCGCCGAGGTTCCCGAGGGGTGGGAGCTGCGCGATGCGGCTCCGGGAATGGAAGGGGCGCACTACGCCCATGCCTGTCTGCGGGTGGCCGGTGTGGGTGCGGGCGATCGGGTGCTCGTGCATGGGGCGACCGGCGGTATCGGCACAGCGCTCGTGCAGCTGCTGCACGCGGAGCGGGCCGAGGTGACGGCGGTGTGCGACCGGCTTCCCTCGGGCCGCCCGGAGCTACTGAGCGAGCTCGGTGCCGTAGCGGTGGTCGAGCTGCCCGGTGGTGGCGGTGTGCCCACGGTCGACGGCGGATTCGACGTGGCCATCGACGCGACCGGGCACTTCTCCTTCAGTGCCGCGCGCCGGGTGCTCCGACCTGGCGGCTGTTTCATCTCCTCCGACCTGGGCCGGGGCGGGCAGAACCTCCTGCTGGCCGCCATTGGACCCCTGGCCCGGGTGCTGGGCCGACGCCATGTGCGATTCCCCTTTCCCCGCGGCAATGCCGCCCTCGCAGCGCACCTGCGTGGGCTCATGGCGGGCGGCGCCTACCGCCCGGTGGTGGACCGGACGTTCGAGTTCGCGGAACTGCGCGAGGCGTATGCCTATGTCGATACCGGCCGCAAGGTGGGCAATGTCGTGGTGGTGATGCCGGTGTAGCCGCCAGGGTCCAGCCTCAACGGCGAGCTGAGGGCGTCGTTCCTGTCGCCAGTCATCGCCCGGCCAACGTCGCGGCCAGCGCCTCCATCCGGTCCAGGGTGCCCTCCCAGTCCCCGAAGTGCACCGCCACCTGCGCCGCGCCGGCCTCCCGGTAGGCGAGGACGGCGCCAGCGATCTGCTCCGGTGTCTGATCGCCGTCCCAGCCGATCCGGAGCGCCGGAACCACGGTGCGATCCCCGGCCAGGCCGGCCAACGCCGTCGACCGCTCGGTGAACTCCGCGGGGCTGCTCGGCAAACCCTGCCAGATGTCGCCGTACCGGGCGGCCCGGCGCAGGGCGGCGTCGCTGTTGCCACCGATCATGATCGGCGGCTGCCCAGCCGGGACGGGGGCGAACACGCCCTGCTCGTAGCCGAACCGCCGGCCGCGGTAGGGCGCCCCACCGCCGTCGAACAGATGCCGCAGCAGCGCCAGCACATCATCGGTGACCGCACCCCGGCGAGTGAACTCCGTACCCACAGCCTCGAACTCCGCAGTGCTCCAGCCCACGCCGAGCCCTAGGATCATCCGCCCGCCGGAGAGCTCGTGCAGCGTCGCCACCTGCTTGGCCAGCACGAACGGGTTGCGCAGCGGCGCCACCAGCACGGAGGTGCCGAATCGCAGCTTCTCGGTGACCGCGCTCAGGTGCCCGATCGTCACTAAGGGCTCGTACACGCCACCGAACGTCGGCCCGTACTCGGCCGGCGGCAACACGTGCTCCGGCAGCCACGCCGTGGTGTACCCCAGGTGTTCGGCAGCGCGCGCCAGGTCCACCAGCGTGCGGGCCGGCATCGCCGGGGACTCGTCGGGCAAGATCACCTGGAGCTCCATACCCGGGCCGAACCACGAACCGGCGGGAGACATTCCTGCCGCGCCGCTCGCTGGTCGGGTTGGAGCGCGCAGATATAAGGATGCAGCCGGCGGGGAGAGCATCGATACTCGCACCGATGTCTCCCACCTTCGTTCTCATCCATGGCGCCTTCGCCAACTCCTTCTCCTTCGCTCCGCTGCAGGCCGAGCTGGCACTGCACGGCCACCGCTCGCTCGCCGTCGATCTGCCCGGTCACGGCTTCAAAGCCACCTACTCCGCGCACTACCAGGCGCCGCAGGACCTGGAGCAGCTGGCCGCGATCCCGAGCAGCATCGCCGGCGTCACCCTCGCCGACAACGCCGCCCACGTCATCGAAGTGCTCGAACGCGCCAAGGCGCACGGCCCGGTGATCCTGGTGGGCCACAGCCGCGGCGGAATCACCATCACCGCTGCCGCCAATGCCCGCCCGGACCTGATCGACCGGATCGTGTACGTCTCCGCCTGGGCTCCGGTGGACCTGGACGTCGGCGCCTACCACGCCGAGCCGGAGATGGCCGAGGCCGCGAGCCTCGGCGATGTCCTGGTCGGCAATCCGGCCGAGCTCGGCGCCCTGCGGTGCAACTTCCGCACCGCCGATCCCGGCGCGCTCGCGAGTTTCAAGCACGCCTTCCTCGCCGACGGGACCGACGCGGAGTTCCTCACCTTCCTGAACACCTTCCAGCCGGACGAGAACCTGGACCTCGGCGGCCCTGCGGACCGTGCCCACGCCGACGCCTGGGGCACGATCCCGAAGACCTACATCCGGCTCAGCGAGGACGCCAGTTGCCCGCCGGCGATGCAGGACCGGATGATCCGCGAGGGCAACGCGCTCACCCCGGACAACCCGTACCAGGTGCACACCCTCACCTCGAGCCACCTGCGCTGGCTGGTGCACCCCCGCCCGGCGGCTGAGCTGCTCGCCGCGCTGGCCGAGGCGTGACACAGGAGCTTCCCCGCACGATAGCAGCTGCGCTATCAGATTTGCTATCATGCGGGTATGTCTGACGTCCTGATCCGAAACGTTCCGGCCGAGGACTTGGACCGGATCCGCGGAGCGGCGGCTGCGCAGGGCGTGTCGCTGCAGCACTACCTCCAGGAGACGGTTCGAGCGCAGGCGAGATTCTTGCGGCGTCGGGACGCCATCGCCCGTACTGAGACCCGGCTGCGGGACAGGCCGGCGGTCCCCGATGTTGACCGAGAGGCGGTGCTGGACGCGATCGCAGCAGAAGACGCCGGCACGGCCGAGGAGCTTGCTGACCGGATCGCTCCGTGATCGTCGATGCCTCAGTGATCATCGATGCAGTCGCCGATTCCGGGCCGCGGGGCGACGCTGCTCGGCAGTCACTGGCTCAGCAGCCGGCCGCGGAGCCGCTGATCGCCCCCGGGCACTTCGCCGTCGAGCTGCTCTCCGGACTCCGCGCGGCGGCGAACCGACCAGGGCACCCAGTGACGGATGACGACCTGCCACGCGCTCTGGCTGACGCGGCAGCCTTCGAGATCGATATCGAGGCCACTCCGTGGAGCGATGTGCACCGCGCCTGGGTGCTGGCGCAGGCGCCGCTGCGCTTTGCCGATGCGGTCTATGTGGCTGCCGCCGAACGCCACCAGACCGGACTGCTCACGGCAGATGCGCGGATCGAGCGGTCCGGAGCGCCGATCACGTGCGAGGTCATCACCGTCCGCCCGCACTGATCGCCGCCCACCCGCGACTCGGCCATCATCCACGGCGACCGCACCGAGCGCGGCCGCCGGTAGTGTGCGAGGCGTGCCGGAAACCACCACGACGCCCAGCGGGCCCGCAGACTTCTCCGACTTCACCGACATCGACGCCTTCCTCCGCCTGCCGCGGCTGACCACCGTCGCCGCCGGACCGGACGGCCGCGCGGTTGCAGCGATCGCCGAGTCCGACGAGCACGGCTCGAAGCTCATCTCCGCACTCTGGGAGCTCGACCCGGCCGGGGAGCAGCCCGCGCGCCGGCTCACCTTCTCCGCGAAGGGGGAGTCAGGTCCGCGGTTCGCCCCGGATGGCAGCCTGCTGTTCACCTCCGCCCGGCCCGATCCGCAGGGTGAGGACGAGGAGACCACGGCGATCTGGCGCCTGCCGGCCACCGGCGAGGCCAGTCTGGTGGCCACGGCCCCCGGCGGCCTCACGTTGGCCGGCGTCGCCGACGACGGCACCATCCTGGCCACCACCACCGTGTTGCCCGGCGGCACGATCGAGACCGACGCCGAGGCCCGCAAGGCCCGCAAGGACGCCGGCCGCAGCACCATCTGGCACACGGGGATGCCGGTACGGTTCTGGGACCATGAGGTAGGAGACCTCAGCACCCGACTGGTGCTCATCGCCCCCGACGGCGACCTGCGTGAGGTGACCTCCGCCGTCGGCACGGTGGAGCTGCGCAATGCCAGCGCGGACCTCTCCCCGGACGGACGCACGGTCGCGACCACCTGGACCGAGCGGGTCCGCGGCGGCGAGACCCGCACCTCCCTGGTGCTGATCGAGGCCGCCACGGGGGAGCGGACCACCTTCCTCGCGGCCGAGGAGGCCACCCAGTACTCCGGCCCGACGTTCTCCCGGGACGGCAGCCGGATCGCCGTCATCCGCAGCACCACCGGCAGCCCCACGGACACCAGCTACTCCTTCCTGGAGATCCACCCGGTCGGCGGCGGCGCGAAGGTCAGCGTGGACGTCGGCGACCTCACCGTCAGCGAGTACGTCTGGACCGAGGCCGGCACGCTGCTGGTCACCGGGGACCTGCACTCCTCCGGGGCGATCCTTGAGGTGGATCCGGTCACCGGGCAGGTCGCCACGATTGCCGACGGCGGCGTGTACTCGTCGCTGTCCGCGTGTGGGGATCAGGTGCTCGCCCTCCGTAGTGATGTGGGTTCCCCGGCGCGGCCGGTGCGGATCGAGAGCAGCAGCGTGAGTGAGCTGCTGGCGCCGGGCGCGGTTGACGCGTTGCCGGGCACGCTGGAGTGGGTGGACACCGAGGTCGACGGTGTGGCCGTGGGTGGGTGGCTGTGCGTGCCGACCGGTTCGAGCGCCGACGCCCCGGCGCCGGTGATGCTCTGGATCCACGGTGGCCCGCACGGCTCCTACAACGCGTGGAGCTGGCGCTGGTGCCCGTGGCTGGCGGTGGCGCGCGGGTACGCCGTGCTGCTGCCGGATCCGGCGATGTCCACCGGGTACGGCCACGCCGGGCTGAACCGCGGCTGGCCGCGCCGCCCGGACGTGGTCTACCGCGAGTGCGAGACCCTGTTCGACCAGGAGCTGGCCCGCGCCGAGCTGGACGAACGGCGCACCGCGATGCTGGGAGCGTCCTTCGGCGGGTTCATGGCGAACTGGATCGCCGGGCACACCGACCGGTTCGATGCGATCGTCACCCACGCCGGGCTGTGGGCGCTGGACCAGCAGCACCGCACCACCGACGCCGCCGCGGGAAAGATGCGGGTGCACGGCCACGAGGACGAGAACGCCGACTGGTACCGGGCCTACTCCCCGCACCACGCTGCTGGTGAGATCCGCACGCCCGTGCTGATCACCCATGGCAACCGCGACTATCGGGTGCCGATCAGCGAGGCGCTGCGGATGTGGTGGGATCTGGTCTCCGGCTGGGACGGCGAACCGGACACGATGCCGCACCGGTTCCTGCAGCTGACCAGCGAGAACCACTGGGTGCTCACCCCGGCCAACGCGCGCACCTGGAACGAGACCGTGCTCGCGTTCTGCGACCAGCACGTGTGCGGTGGGGAGCCGGTGCCGGAGACGCTGCCCTGGTAGGCGGGGCCCGTCCCTCCCGTGGGTGACATTCTCGTCGCGAGAAGCCGGTTCGGCGACGGCGATGTCACCCACGCTGCTCGAACCGGTTCACTAGGGAAGTAACCGCTCCCGTGAGATCGCGCGGAACACCTTGGGGTTGCGCGAGGTATCCTTCGACCGCTACTGTCGAACCGGTTCGCCAGATCGACGACGGGAGGGCGCCATGGTCACCATCGGTGACGTCGCCTCGACGGCGCGGGTTTCGCGGAGCACTGCCTCATACGCGTTGTCCGGCAAGCGCTCGGTCTCTCTTGAGGTGCGCCGGCGCGTGGAGGCAGCCGTCCGCGAACTCGGCTACACGCCGAACGCGGGTGCGCGCGCGCTTGCCACCTCGCAGACCCACGTCATCGGATTGCTGGCGCAGTTCCTCGAGGACGAGTTCGCTCCCGCGATGCTGCAGTACATGCTGGGCATCTCAAACACGGCACGTGAGCTCGGCTACGACATTCTCCTCGCCACCGAGGAGGACGGGCGCAACGCGCTGCGACGGATGACCGACTCCCGCATGGTCGATGGCATCGTCCTACTGAATGTCGCCGAGCATGATGACCGCCTACCGATCTTGCGCAGTGCGCCGCAACCAGGAGCGTTGGTCGGGCTGCCGGAGAACTGCACCGGAGTTGACGTTTTCGACCTCGATTTCGAAGAGGCGGGGCGCCTCATGGTCGAGCACCTTCGCCGCCTCGGGCACCGAGAACTAGTGCTGGTCTCCCAACCCGAGCACGTCGTCGACCGAGGTGGCGCCTACGTCTGGCGCCTTCAGAATGCTGCCGTCGATGCTGCGCGGCGATCCGGTGTGGAGCTGCACGCGGCGTTCGCGCCGTCAAGACAGCCCGAAGTTGGACACGAGCTGAACGCGCTGCTCGATGCCCACCCGCAGGCGACCGGGCTGCTCATCAACAACGAGGCCGCAGCGGCGGCGCTGCCCACGGTTCTGCACGAACGCGGTGTCCGTGCGCCCGCAAACCTGTCCGTGATCGGGCGCTACTCCGACGAGTTCGCCCGCACGTTCTCCCTCCCGTACTCCTCGATCGAGAGCGCCCCCGACAGACTGGGTCGGATGGCCGTACGCGAGCTCGTTCGCCGGATCGAGGGCGAGGTGGGACACGACGAGCCGCACGTGGTGCGGTTCGTCTCGCCCGAATTGGTCGACCGCGGTAGTACCGCGTCCCCACCGGAGGTCTGATACCACGTCCGAACGATTCGGACTCTTGCCATCACACCGAGCGAACCGGTTCGACAGCCCGATGGCTTGAAGCCGTGTCGGCAGCTCGATCCCTTCGTCGCCCATAGTTCAAGGAGGAACCATGCAACAGCTCAAGCGCAGATCTCGCGTTCTCGTCCCCACGGCCGCCCTGGCAGCCGTCAGCCTGGCCGTACTTGGTGCGTGTTCGTCGGCCGGAAGTGGCACTGGTGGTGAATCGGGGGCCGGTGGAACCTATACGTGGTGGGATCCCTATCCCCAGCATGACGGCTCCTCCGACTGGGAGGCTCGAGTCCAGGCCTGCGGTGAGGAAGCAGGCGTGACCATCGAGCGGACCGCGTACGACACCACGGCGCTGACCAACCAGGCGCTCCTGTCCGCGCAGGAAGGTACGTCTCCGGATGTCATCCTCATCGACAATCCCGCCGTGTCGACGCTGGCCGACACCGGGATGCTGACCACCGTCGAGGAGTTCGGGTTGGACACCTCCTCGATCGACCAGAACCTGCTCGACGCCGGTGTGGTGGACGGCGAGGCTTATGGCATCCCGATCGGCGCGAACACGCTGTCCCTCTACTACAACGCCGAGGTGCTGGAGAACGCGGGTGTGGACCCGGCGTCGGTGACGGACTGGGAGTCGCTGACTGCCGCGTTGGAGCAGATCACCGCTGCCGGAGACAAGGGCATCACCTTCGCCGCGATCGGTACCGAGGAAGGCACCTTCCAGTTTTTGCCCTGGTTCTGGGGCGCAGGCGCTGACCTGCAGGACCTTTCGTCTCCGGAGGCGGTCGCCGCACTCGAGCTGTGGAAGGGATGGCTCGATGAGGGCTACGCGCCCAACTCGGTCATCAACAACTCGCAGAACACCACCTGGGAGGAGTTTCTCACCGGTGACTTCGGGTTCGCCGAGAACGGCACCTGGCAGGTGAACAGTGCGGCTGAGGCCGACTTCGAGACCGGGATCATCCAATTGCCGGCCAGGGACGGTGGAGTAGCCCCCGCACCCACCGGCGGTGAGTTCATCGTCGCCCCGGTGCAGTCGGACACTGCCCGCTATGACGTGACTCGCCAGATCGTGGAGTGCATGACCACCCCCGAGGGATTCGTGGAAACCGCGACCACGTTCGCCTATTACATTCCGCCGACGGCCGAGGGCCAGGAGCAGCTCCTGGAGCAGAACCCGGAGCTCGAGCCATGGGTCGAGGCCGTGCGCAGCGCCAAGGGGCGCACCAGCGATGGCCTCGGCACCGACTATCCGCTGATCTCCGAGGCGTTGTGGACCGCAGTGCAGAACGCGCTCTCCGGGGTGTCCACACCGGAGGAAGCGCTGGAGACCGCCCACTCGGACGCCGAGGCCGCGACCAGCTAGTTCCCGACCACTCCGGTTCCGACCGGTGCGCCGGGGCGCACCGGTCGGGAGGGGAAGATCATGACGAGTATTTCTCCCACGGCACGCCGCGGCAGCGGTGAGCAGGGAGCGGTGGGTACCACCGGGCACGGAGGATCGCGCCGCCGAAGCACACTGAACCCGAGCCAGTGGTCCGCTGTGGCGTTCGCCGCACCGCTGCTGGTCTACCTGGTGCTGTTCTATGCCTACCCGCTGTGGCGAAACATCGATCTGTCGATACACGACTACACCGTCCGTGCGTTCGTGCAGGGCGACGCCGAGTTCGTCGGGTGGCGGAACTACGTCGAGGTCGTCCAGTCCTCCACGTTCCCGACTGCACTGGCAAACACGGCGCTGTTCACCTTCGGGTCTATTCTCGTCCAGTTCACCCTCGGGCTGGGCCTGGCGGTGTTCTTCCGGGCCAACTTTCGCCTCTCAGGCCTGCTCCGCGCCCTGTTTCTGGTGCCGTGGCTGCTGCCGCTGATCGTCTCCGCCTCCACCTGGGCGTGGATGCTGAACAGCGACAACGGCATCGTGAACTCGGTACTGACCGCCTTCGGATTCGACCCGGTGAACTGGCTCACCTCACCGGGTGCGTCCCTGTTGTCGGTGACGATCGCCAACATCTGGCTGGGTATCCCGTTCAATCTCGTGATCCTCTACTCCGGGCTGCAGAACATCCCGGACGACATGTACGAGGCCGCGGCACTGGACGGTGCGGGGGCGTGGCGCCGCTTCCGCAGCATCACGCTGCCGTTGCTACGGGCCGTCTCCGCCATCACCCTGCTGCTCGGACTGATCTACACGCTCAAGGTCGTGGATGTGATCTGGGTGATGACCACCGGGGGCCCGGGGGACACCTCGACGACGCTCGCAATCTGGTCCTACCGCGAGGCGTTCGGTACCGGACAGCCTGACTTCTCTCCCGCGGCAGCAGTGGGCAGCCTGCTCATCGTGATCGCGCTGGTGTTCGGGTTTATCCACCTCCAGCTCCAACGGCGACAGGAGGTGTCATGACCCGCCGCCGACGACTCCCGAAGGCCTGGTGGAAGACGGCGCTCGGCCTGCTGTTCACGGCCATCATGCTCTTCCCCGCGTACTGGATGCTGAACGTCTCCTTCACCCGCACCAATGACCTGCGGGCAGACCCGCCACACGTGTTCCCCTGGGACCCAACGTTTGAGGGCTACCTGGCGGTCGTGGATCAGCAGTTGCCGGCGCTGGGAACGTCGCTGTTCGTCGGGCTCGGCTGCGTGCTGCTGACCGTCCTGATCGCCGCTCCCGCCGGGTACGCGCTGGCACTGTTGCACCTGCGCGGCGGAAGCACGCTGAACTTCCTCCTGCTTGTGGCGCAGATGATTCCGGCGGTGGTGATGGCGATGGGCTTCTACGCCGTCTACAACAACCTCGGGCTGTTGAACACCGTCGGCGGGCTGATCATCGCCGACTCCACGATCGCGGTGCCGTTCGGAGTGCTGCTGTTCACCGCGTTCATGTCGGGCATCCCCCGGGAGTTGCTCCAGGCCGCCCGCGTGGACGGTGCCGGCACGTGGCGCACCTTCCGTTCGATCGTGCTCCCAGTGAGCCGGAATTCGGTCCTCACCGTGTCCCTCTTCGCGTTCCTGTGGGCTTGGTCAGACTTCATCTTTGCTTCGACCTTGAGTCGCAACAGCGACTTCATCCCGATCACGCTGAGCATCTACAACTACATCGGCAACAACACCACGCAATGGAACGCGATCATGGCGACTGCCGTCGTCGCCTCCATCCCCGCGGCGATCCTGCTGGTCGTTGCTCAGCGATACGTAGCCGCCGGCGTGACCGCCGGTGCTGTCAAGGACTGACGAAGGGGAACAGTAGTGACCGACCAGACCTTCCGCCGCCACCGCGCTCGCCCGGTCGACCCTCCGGGCCGGCGACGCGGGCTCGGTATCGGAGAGTTCCACCTCGAGGGCGGGTTCTGGGGCACACGTCAGCGGACCAATGCTCGCGCCACCCTGCAGCACTGCCACGACTGGATGGAGCGGCTCGGCTGGTTGGCGAACTTCGACCGGGCCGCGAGCGGAGGGACCGGGGCAGACCGGCCCGGCTGGTCGTTCTCGGACTCGGAGGTGTACAAGCTCCTCGAGGCAATCGCCTGGGAGGTGGGCCGCACCGGTGATCCGGCCATGGAGTCGATGTGGGAGTCACTCGTCGATCGGGTCGCCGCCGCGCAGGACGGGGACGGCTATCTGAGCACCTGCTATGGGCACCCTGGCCGGCCCGGGCGCTACACCGATCTCTCGGCCGGGCACGAGCTGTACTGCCTGGGCCATCTGTTCCAAGCGGCGGTCGCACGGATCCGCACCCATGGCCCGGACCGCCTCGTAGATGTGGCGCGTCGTGCTGCCGATCACGTCTGCCGGGAGTTCGGTCCCGAGGGGCGCGTCAGCATCTGCGGGCATCCCGGGATCGAGGCAGGTCTGGTCGAACTGGGCCGGGCCCTGGGCGAACCTCGCTACATTGAGCAGGCCCAGCTGTTCGTGGATCGCCGCGGGCACGGCACCCTGCCGTTGATTCCGCTGCGCGGGTCTGCCTACTTCCAGGACGACGTCCCGGTGCGGCAGGCTCAGGTGCTGCGCGGGCACGCGGTACGGGCGCTCTACCTCGCCGCGGGCGCCATGGACGTCGCGGTCACCACCGGTGACCGGGTGCTGCAGGACGCGATAGAGCGGCAGTGGGTCGCCACGGTAGAGCGGCGCACCTATATCACCGGTGGGATGGGTTCGCGTCACCAGGACGAGGCCTTCGGCGACGACTGGGAGCTGCCGCCGGATCGCGCTTACTGCGAAACTTGCGCCGGGGTGGCCTCGGTCATGTTGTCCTGGCGGCTGCTGCTCACTACCGACGACGTCCGGTATGCCGACCTGGCCGAGCGCACGTTCTTCAACGTCGTCGCCGCCTCGCCACGGTCCGACGGCCAGGCGTTCTTCTACGCCAACCCGCTGCAACAGCGCGAGCCGGGCACCGAGGTGCGGCCGGACGCGGTCAACCCGCGTGCCGAAGGCGGAGTGCGTGCTCCGTGGTTCGACGTCTCCTGCTGTCCCACGAACGTCGCACGCACCCTGGCGTCCTGGCACACCTATGCCGCGACCGTCGAACAGTCGGGAGGCCAGGCGCTGGTGACGCTCTCCCAGTACGCAGCCGGTGACCTGCGGATCAGCCTTGACGACGGCCAGACGGTGGTGCTGCGCGTCGATACTGCCTACCCGGATGAGGGCACAGTGCGGGTCGAGGTGGTGGACGTGCCCGCCTCAGTGCAGCTCACGCTGCGGCTGCGGGTCCCGGACTGGGCCGACGGCGCAACACTGGTGGGTACGTACGGTGGCCCGGATCCGGTCGCACCGGGGTGGGCCACCGTTCCTGGCATGCTTTCCGCCGAGGACGTGGTCACCCTGGCGATCCCTGTGTCGCCCCGGCTGACCCGTTCCGACCCGCGGGTGGACGCTGTGCGGGGCACAGTAGCCATCGAGCGCGGCCCGCTGGTGCTCTGCCTGGAGTCCGTGGACCTGCCGGAGGGGATCGCGCTAGAGCAGGTTCGGGTGCGCTTGTCCGGCGAGATCCGCCCCGTCGGGGATGGCGCGAGTGTCCGTGCGCGCGCCGTCAGCCTGCCCGGTCGCGATAGGAGCGCGCTGCCGTTCCACCCGGTCGGGGCCGAATCCCCGCCTGATGATCCCCTCATGCTGGCGCCCGGGGACGCCGGGGACGACCTCGAACTGACGCTGGTGCCATACCACCGGTGGGCCGAACGCGGCCCTTCGACGATGCGGGTCTTCCTGCCGACCGACTGACCAGCACAGCTCACCTGTACCACGCGAGTCGAAGGAGACCCGGTGATCGATCCGACCGACAGCCCGATCTACGTCCACGGCCATACACTCACCTGGCGCGGGGGAGGGGAGAGCGTCGTCGTCGAACCGTGGGGACGGGACAGCGTCCGGGTGCGGGCCACAGTGATGGGCGACGTCGCCGATGCGGACTGGGCACTGCTGCCGCCGGACCCGGCCTCGCACACCGACGTCCATGTGGAGCTGCGCGCAAGCGGCGCCTCGTTACGTAACGGCGCGATCCGGGTGGAGCTTGAGACCTCCAGCTGGTTTCACGAACCGGTCGGGTACGAGGTGTTCCAATGCGCGCTGGCCTTCTACGACGCCGAGGACCGGCTACTGTTCCGGGAACTGGGCCGCGGCGGCTCGCTCGACCTGCGGGCGCGGACCTTTCGGCCCCTGCCCGGCGGCGACGCGCACGCGCTCACTGCCGCTTTCGAGGCGGACCCGGCTGAGCACCTCGCCGGGATGGGGCAGTACCAGCAACACCTGCTAGACCTGAAGGGCGCCACGTTCGAACTGGCGCACCGCAACTCCCAGGCCAGTGTGCCGTTCGTAGTCTCCAGCGCCGGGTACGGGTTCCTCTGGCACAACCCGGCCATCGGGCGGGCGACCTTCGCCCGCAACCGCACGGAGTGGCACGCCGAGTCCACTGACCAGCTCGACTACTGGGTGACTGCCGGGCCCACGCCCGCGCGGATCGCGGGCAACTACGCCCACGCCACCGGGCATGCGCCGATGATGCCCGAGCGCGGGCTCGGGTTCTGGCAGTGCAAGCTGCGTTACTCCAGCGCCGACCAGCTGCTCGAGGTGGCTCGTGAACATCACCGTCGGGGGCTTCCACTAGACGTGATCGTGGCGGACTTCTTCCACTGGCCGCAGATGGGGGACTACCGGTTCGAGGAGGAGTTCTGGCCGGACCCGGCAGCCCTGGTGGCCGAGCTACGCGACCTCGGCGTGGAGCTGATGGTCTCTGTCTGGCCTCAAGTCTCGATGGTCTCGGAGAACATCAGGTATCTGCGCGCGAACAACCTGCTGGTGCGCGCCGAGCGCGGACTCGACATCCAGATGTCGTTCGAGGGGCCGAGCGTGTTCCTCGACATGCTCAACCCGCGGGCGCGGCAGTGGTTGGCGGAACAGCTGCAGGAGAACTACGGCGGCTACGGGATTCGCACCTTCTGGCTCGACGAGGCCGAACCGGAGTTCGGTGTCTACGACTACGACGCCTACCGGACACATCTGGGCCCGTACCAACGGGTGGGCAACCTCTATCCCCAGGCCTACGCCCGCGCCGTCTTCGACGGGCAACTCGGAGCAGGTGAGACCGAGATCGTCAACCTGGTCCGCTGCGCATGGGCGGGTAGTCAGCGCTACGGTGCGCTGGCCTGGTCCGGTGATATCTCCTCGACGTTCGGGGACCTGGCCCGGCAGATCACTGCCGGAATCCACATGGGCGTTGCCGGCATCCCGTGGTTCACCACCGACATCGGCGGCTTCCACCTCGGGGACGTTACCGACCCCGGCTTCCATGAGCTCCTCATTCGCTGGTTCCAGTTCGGCACGTTCTGTCCGGTGATGCGACTGCACGGCGACCGGCTCCCGTACGAACAGGTGACCGCCGCCGACGGCACCCGGCGCCTGCGCTCGGGCGCGCCGAACGAGCTGTGGAGCTTCGGCGAGGAGGTCTACCTCATCCTGGAGCGCTACGTGCACCTGCGGGAGGCCCTGCGGCCCTACCTGCGCGAGGTCATGCGCGCCGCGCACACCGACGGGCAGCCGGTGATGCGCGGGCTGTTCCACGAGTTCGGCGACGATCCGCACGCCTGGCAGGTCGACGATCAGTACCTGCTCGGCCCGGACCTCCTCGTGGCCCCGGTGGTGACCGCCGGGGCGCGGGAACGGGAGGTGTACCTGCCTCGCGGTGCCGACTGGACCGATGCCGCCACCGGTGAGGTGCACCCGGGCGGCACGACGGTCCGGACGCCTGCCCCGCTGGAGGTGGTGCCCGTGTTCCTGCGCGCGGACGCACTCTCGCACCTCATCGGGTGGACCGCCGGTCGGCGCGCAGATCCGGGAGGACTCGCCCCGGGCTGATCGAGTAGCCGGCCGGTGCCGCCGCACCGGCCACATCGCCGACTGCCACTGCGTGCCTAAGCGAACCGGTTCGACGAAGAGAACGAACGGAGCGTTCAACCATGAGAGCAGCAGCACGGGACCCACCCGCGCCCCAGGATCTCGACCCACGCCCGCGCCGACACCGGCGCCGACGAACGGCCCCCGCCGTTCCTCCTACGCACCAACCATCGAGAACGGAGTAGGACGATGACCCTCAGACCCCTAGCGGCGACGCACACCGGACGCCGCCTCACCCCCGCAGCGAGTGCCTCAGTGCTGGCGGCCCTGGCGATGACTGCCGCGGCCGTCGTAGTCCCGGCGACGACCGCCGGGGCAGAACCCGGGCCGGAAGCCACCCTGCTGGTCTCCGCCGACGAGCCATTTCGCGAGGTCACCCACCTGGCGACCGGTTCGCTCTACGGCATTGCCGACGAGGGAGTTCCCGCGGACGAGCTGATCGCGCCGATCGATCCGCACACCTTCGTGCAGATGCCGCCGCACGGCACCCAGCAACCCACTGGTGACGTGCTCGACGTCTGGCGCACCGCGGCCCGGCATGACGCCGGGATCGTGGTGCGGATCGTGGACTACTACCCGGGATGGCCGTACCAGTTCTCCTGGGAGAACACCGAGGACCGCAAGGCATGGGAGGACGTCATCCGGGACGTCGTCGCCGACGTCGAGGCATCCGGGGCGACGAACATCGTCGCCTGGGCGCCCTGGAACGAGTCTGACCAGACCTGGCTCGAGGAGAACGGCACGTTCGAGGAGCTGTGGGAGTTCAGCTACAACCTGCTGCGCGAACTGCTCGGCCCGGACGCAGTGATTCAGGGGCCGAGCTTCTCGGACAACATCACCGACATGCGCCAGTTCCTGGAGTTCGCCAAGGCGACGGACACGGTGCCGGACGTGCTCGAGTGGCACGAGCTCATCCGCGACGACAAGATCCAGGGCGACGTGCAGCAGGTGCGCGCGATCCTCGACGATCTCGGCCTGGGTGACCTGCCCATCGACATCGCCGAGTACGGCCATCCGCAGGAGGTCGGTATCCCGGGTGCGCTGGTCGGCTACATCGCCAAGTTCGAGCGCTTCGGGATCGACCGCGCTGAACTGGCGTTCTGGAACCAGTCGGGCACGCTTGGCGATCTGCTGGTCGAGCGCGGCGGTGCACCGAACGGCGCGTACTGGCTCTACACCTGGTACGCCGACATGACCGGTCAGATGGTGACCACCACCCCGCCCTCGAACGAGAGCCCGCTGGACGGGGCGGCGTCGGTCAACGACGCGCGCGACGAAGTCCAGGTCATCACCGGCGGGAACAGCGGCCAGACCACGGTGCGGGTGGAGGGCCTCGAGGCCCTGGACCTCGGCGACGAGGTGAGCGTGGAGGTGCAGGTGTCCCCGTCGTACGGGCGCACCACGCCGACCGAGGCACCCATCTCCATCTCGACCACCACCTATGAGGTGGGCGAGGACGGCACGATCGATGTCCCGATCGTGATGAACCCTGCCTACGGCTATCGCGTGCTGGTCACCGAGGACAGCGAGGCGGAGAGCCTGGCTGGCACCTACACGGTGGACAACGCCAACAGCGGTCTCGCCCTGGACGTGTCCGACGGCACTGTCGTGCAGTCGGACGCCGCGGCCACGGACGTCTCGACCTGGGAACTGGTCGACGCGGGTTCCGGGCTGTATCGGATCGTCGAGACCGGCAGCGGCCTGTTCCTCGGTGTGGGCGGCGACGCCGATCAGAACGGTGCGCCGGCCGTTGTCCGCGCCGATGACGGGGCCGAGGACCTGCTCTGGCAGCTGGTGCCGGACGGGCACGGGAACGTGCGCCTGGCGAACTACGGAACCGGGATGACGCTTGCCGTGGACGAGATGAGCACCGAGAGCGGTGCGGCCATCATCCAGTGGACGGACGGTTCGCCGACGTCCAACTGCACGGCGGACGGCGAGCGCCAGCCGGGCCGGATCGGCACCGCGCTGGACTTCTGCCACAGTGAGTCCCACGTGAGCGTCCCGGACGGCACGCTGAGCGCACTGGATGGCGACTGGTCGATCTCGACCTGGGTCAAGCCGGCGGCGCTGTCTACCTGGTCGCGCGTGTTCGACCTTGGGGCAGGCTCGGGTAGCAGCATGTTCCTGACCGTGAACGCGGGCAGCGGCCCTCGGTTCGCCATCACCACGGGCGGCGCCGGAGGCGAGCAGCAACTCTCCTACGACGGGCAGAACCTGTCCCTGGACGAGTGGTCGCATGTGACCGTCACGGTCTCGGGTACCACGGGCACGCTCTACATCGACGGCGAGCCGGTGGCCACGAACGACCAGATCACGACCTCGCCGGCGGATCTGGGCGACACGACGGGCCGTAACTACCTGGGCAAGTCCCAGTACGGCTCGGACCCGGCCTTCGATGGTGCGTTGGACGATTTCGCGATCTACTCCCGCGCGCTGAGCAGTGCGGAGGTCACCGCACTCGCCAGTGGCCAAGCTGCGGCCGGCGATGTCCTCAACTACGCGTTCGACGAGGCCGAGGGCGCCGCGGTGACGGACGCCTCGGGCAACGGCCGCGACGGGACGATCGTCGTGGGCAGCGGGGTCGGCGGCGACACGACTGCGACCGACGAGGAGACGGCGGACCGGTTCTGGACGCTGCAGCCGGTGGAGTCCGGACCGGATGCGTGGGCGCCGGGCACGGTATACACCGAGGGCGACCGGGTGAGCTTCGACGGCTCCGAGTGGGAGGCGACGTGGTGGACCCAGGGTCAAGAACCCGGAGCCCCCTACGGTCCGTGGCAGGAGATCGTGGTCGATGATTCGGGGCGCGATGTGTGGACGCCGTCACGCATCTTCGACGACGGTGATGTGGTGGTGCACGAGGGCACCGAGTACGAGGCCCAGTGGTGGACCCGGAACCAGGAACCGGGCGACCAGTACGGCCCCTGGCAGGTGATCGACGGCTGAACTGCGGCAGCGTCGGTGGCCCGAAGGGTCACCGACGCTGCTCTCACCCGCTGATGTGGGCCTCAGCGGCGCATCGGGCCGGTCTCGAACCGGTGGTAGACCCGCACCAGCACGGTCAGCACCCCGGCCGCGGCGGCACACCACAGCGGCCACTGCGCCAGCCATCCCGGGGTCCAGGCGGCCGGGATCTCCAGCCCGAGGCCGAGCAGCGCGACGCCCACCACGGTGAACATCGCGGTCAGGTGCCACAGGTACAGGGTCATCGACCGCGCGCTGACCCAGGCCACCGCACGGGCCGCGGGGCCGGCCGCCAGCCGGGTCAGCGGGGCGCGCAGCGCGAGCACCAGGCTGGTCAGCAGCACACCGTGCGCGAGCGCGGCCAGGGTCGGCGGGCCGAGGTTGGAGATCGCATCGCCCGGCATGCCGATCATGCTGATCGGGTAGGGCCCTGCGGCGACCAAGCCGATCAGGATCACCAGGGCGACGGCGGAGCTCACCCACCAGGTCCACGCACCCAGCCGCGGCTCGCCCAGGCGGGCGTAGGCCAGCCCGATCGTGTACGGCACCGCCCACACGGCGAGCAGGTTGAGCCACGCGAGCTCCGGCGCCACCTCGGTGAACCGGAGCAGATCCACCGCCACCGGGAGAGCCGCGAGTGCGGCTGGGGCGCGCCAGCCGACCCGATCGACCAAGCCGCGCAGCAGGGGAGTGAGCACCATCAGCGCCAGGTACACCCCGAGGAACCACAACGGCTGGGGAACGATTCTGATCACCCGTTCCACCGCCGTCGCCGGTACGCCGAGCAGCGGGAGCAGCACTGCGGCCGCCACCCAGGTGCCGGCCAGCGCCAGCACCGGCAGCAACAACCGCGGGAGTCGGCGGCGCACTGTGTCGGTCAGCGGCCGGGAGCGTTCCAGCCCCGCAGCCGCACCGGCAGCGAAGAACAGGAGCGGGAGCACCTGCAGCAGCCAGGTGACCAGCCAACCGGGCCCCGTGCTCAGGCTGTTCCCGATGCTCAGGGTGCTGCCGTCCCAGGCGACCTGCGGCATCAGCCAGTGCACCGTGATCACGGACACAGTGGCCGCGGCGCGGACCAGGTCGATGAACGGGTCCCGGGTGCGGCGGGGTGATGGCGGGGTATCGAGTGTGGGTATCGGTGTGGTCGGTGCCACCCGTGGGGCCGGGCCTGCCGGCGGGGTCGCTGCTCCCGGAGGGCTCTGGAGTGTCGGCGTCCTGGAGCCGTGCCGAGGGGGTGATGGGGGAGCGAGGGTGCTGGCCACGATGGTCCTGCCGGTCGGGAGTCAAGGTCCCTTCCAGTCTTCGAACCGCGCGTCCGCGGCACTATGCGGCCGGCCACCGAGGCAGCAGAGGCTCACCCGACCATCGCGCGGGGGACAGCCCTATCGGTGTGCCCTACCGCTGCCGGGTCGCTCGTTACCGGGCTCGCTGACTCGTTACCCGCGAGCACGACCCACCGCGCCAGGTAACGACTGCATCGATTCACGCGAGGTGCGGTGGGGTGGGCTGGGACCGGGCTGGGGTCAGGTCTGCTGGAGGTATCGCACCACGGCGAGCACGCGGCGGTGCGCAGCGTCGTCGGTGGGCAGGTCGAGCTTGGCGAAGATCGAGGAGATGTTCTTCTCCACCGCCCCGGCGGACAGGTACAGCGACTTCGCGATCGCGGAGTTCGTGCGGCCCAGCGCCATCAGCTCCAGCACCTCCCGCTCGCGCGCGGTGAGCCGGTCCAGGGCGGCCCGTTCGGGGCTGGAGCGCAGCAGCTGGCTGACCACCTCCGGATCCAGCACGGTCTGCCCGGCGGCGATCCGTTCCAGGGCGTCCACGAACTCGCTGACATCGGCGACCCGGTCCTTGAGCAGGTACCCGATCGCCCGCGCGTCCCCGCGCAGCAGCTCGGTGGCGAACCGGGTCTCCACGTACTGGGAGAACAGCAGCACCCCGTGCTCGGGATGCCGGGCGCGCAGCTCCAGGGCGGTGCGCAGGCCCTCGTCGGTGAACGTCGGCGGCATCCGGATGTCGATCACCGCCACATCGCACGGTGTGCCCTCAGCCGCCTGCTCACCGGCTACGGCGAGCAGTTCGGTGCCGTTGTCCACGGCAGCAACCACCTCGTGCCCCCGGCGGTGCAGCAGGGCGATCAGGCCGTCGCGCAGGATGGCCGAGTCCTCGGCGATCGCGATCCGCATACGGGACACGGTAGCGGGCCCAGCAGCCGCGGCTGACCGCGCTCAGTTCCCCGGCGCCCACCCAGGAGAACCAACCCCACGAGGGTGGGGCCCCGCGGTCAGTGGCCGTGTACCTGCATCGGCAGCGTGAGGGTCACCACTGTCGGGCCGCCGGCGGGGCTGTCCACCTGCAGTGTGCCGTCCACCGACCCCACCCGGTCGCGCAGCCCGGCCAGCCCGCTGCCGTGCCCATCCGCACGGGGAGCGTCGATCACCGCACCCCCCACGCCGTCGTCGCGCACCCGCAGCCAGAGCTCGTCCCCCCGCTGCTCGGCGAGCACGTACACGCCGCTGGCGCCGGAATGCTTGACCGCATTGGTGACCAGCTCGGCGATGCTGAAGTAGGCGATGGACTCGATCGACGGCACCGGCCGCAGGTCCTCGGGCACGTCCACGGTCACCGGGAGCGAGCTGCGCGCGGCCAGGGTCTCTACGGCCACGGTCAGCCCGGCCTCCAGCGCCGGCGGCCGGATGCCGCGGGCCAGCTCGCGCAGCTCGGTCAACGCCTCCTTGGTGGCCAGGTGCGCGGAGTCGATCAGCTCCCGGGCGGCACCGGGATCGTCCTGCAGCGACTCCTTCGCCTCCCCGAGCTGCATCCCCAGCGCCACCAACCGGGCCTGGGTGCCATCGTGCAGATCCCGTTCGATCCAGCGTAGTTTGGCGTCGGCATCTTCCACCGTCCGCCCGCGCGAGGACTGCAGCTGGGCCACCCGCAAGCTGTTCCTGGTGGGCCCGAGCAGCAGCCGCGCCAGACCGGTCCACACCGCGGCGAACCCGCGCGCCAGCTGTGGCCACAGGAACCACAGCACCAGCCCGACCGCGGCATAGGCGGCGATCCCGGCCGGAGTGTCCATCGGGGTGCCGTCCCAGAGCATCGAGCCGCGGTGCCAGGTGCCGTCGGCGGCCTGCTGCAGCGGCAGGAATCGGTACCAGATGCCATAGGTCAGGCAGCCCAGGGCCGTCACCAGGAATACGATCACCACCACGGCACTGAGGATCGAGAGCGGGAAGGCGATGAACAGGAACAGCACCGCCCGCCAGCCGGCGCCGTCGCCGATGGTGCGCCCGAGCCCACGCCAGAATCCTGTCCCTCGGCGCCGGCGCATCGGCGGGGCCACGTCCGTGCCCAGCAGGCGGGCGTACCCGCGGTAGAGGCCGCCCCACCCGCGGGCGCCGAGCACCAACCACCCGGGCAGGTACAGCCCCACCACCGTCACGGCCAGTGCGGAGGTGAGTACCACCGTCAGCAGCGCATAGCTGAATCCGAACGGTGTAGTGAGCAGCATCAGGAACAAGGTGCCCGCATCACGCCAGGCACGGGAGCGGAACGGGGCGGAGAAGAACCGCTGCCGCTCGCGCTGCGTGGGCGGGTTTGTGATGTCGGTCATAGTGGTGCCGGGGGCCATGACTCCATTCAAGTGCGGTCCTCGCGCCCGGGCCAGGTGGTTTTCCCCCGCACCGGAGTGGGGGCGGCCCCCGAGCTCTTTCGCAACAGGTTCGCCCGAGCGGACGTGATGTTTGCGTCCATCAGCGGAGTGGGCCAAACTTGGCCTCAGGACGGTGTGCGTCGCCTGCCCCCTGCGTGGCGCACGCCGTCCGCTCCACTTCTCGCCCGCGTTCCGGCCCGCTGGGAGGGCACGAACCGTGCCGGTACCTGCCCCGGAACCGGGCGTATCGGCGGGTCTAGCGCTGCGAACGGGGCAGCAGTCGTTAACGTGGACGCGTGAGGTCTTCCGTGCGCAATCGTTTCGCGGGCTCTGCCCGCCAGCGCGCTGCGGATTCGGCCGGTGCTGACGCCGCCGAGCCCGGCGCGTCCACGCCCCGTGAGCTGCAGGTGGAGGCGACGGCACGAACATGGCGGGCCCGGTTGGCGGACCTGGCCGGGAACAGCCCGCTGTGGGACATCGGCACCCTCGGGGACGCGATCGTGGAGCTGACCGCCGCTCACCCCTCCGGGATCGCGCAGCTGTATGCGGGCCGGTCCACCCCACTGAGCAACCTGGTGCGGGAGGGCTCGGCACTCACGAACGCCCGCCGCCGCGCCCGGGTGGTGCTCGCTCGCACGGACGAGCTGGCCCAGCGTTTCGGTGTGGCCCCCACGTACGTGGCCATGGGCGTGGCCACGTGGCACAGCGACGGCGCAGCTCACCCGGAGGGGGAGGGCGCCCCTGCCCAGACCGGTGCCGGCGGTGAGGATGAGCCGGGGACCACCCCGGCCCTGGCGGACCCCAGTGGACCGCCGCCCTCAGCGGCCCCGGCCGTGGTGCACGCCCCGGTGTTGCTGCGCCCGGTCCGCCTTGGCGTGCACGGACCAGAGGCGGAGATCGACCTCGAGCTGGATCCCGCCGTCGAGATCAACAGCCTGCTCGTACGCGAGCTGCGCGCACACGGCGTCAGCGTGGACCCTGCCGCGATCGCCCGCTCCACGATGGTCGAGCACGGGTTCACCCCGCGGCCCGCTCTGGAGACGTTGACCGAGCTGGGGCAGGCACTGCCCGGGTTCCGGCTGGAACCGAGAATCGTGCTGGGTGCCTTCGTCCACCCCGGGCAGGCCCTGGCCGAGGACCTGCACGACCACGAACGTGACCTGGCCACCCATGACGTGGTTGCCGCGCTGGCGGGGGTGAGTGCCGCCCGTTCCGCGGTGACGGTCGACCTGCCGGCCCCGGACCCAGGTGACCGGGACCCGGACGCCGAACGCGGTGTCGGTGACCTGGACCCGGCCCAGCAGGATGTGCTGGACGCCGTGGCGACGGGTGCCCACCTGCTGGTGGACGCGCCCCCCGGGACCGATTCTGCCGGCACGGTGGCTGCCGTGGTGGCCCAGGCCGCCGCGGAGGGGTGCCGGGTGCTGTACGTGCCGGGCACCCGCCGCGCCGGGCAGGCCCTGGTGGACGCGTTGCGCCGGGTGGGTCTCGGGGAGCTCACCCTGGACCTGAGCAACGATCCGCACTGGACCACCACCGCCGCCGGGCACCTGTTGGAGGGGCTGAACCCGCCGGAACCGGACGAGGACACCGCGCAGCGGGACCTGGACCGGGAAGCGCTGCGGGCCGCCCGCCGCGAGCTGAGCGACTATCTCGATGCCCTGCACACTGCGCGAGCGCCATGGGACGCGTCCGGTTATGACGCGCTGCAGGCACTCGCCGAGCTCACCTCCAGCCGACCCGGACCGCGAACCACGGTGCGCGTGCCCACCGGGGCTGTGCGCTCGATGGGTCCGGAACTGCGTCAGCACGCCCGTGAACAGCTCGCCCGGGCGGCGGCGCTGGGTGCCTTCCGGCTGCGCGCCGCAGACACTCCGTGGTTCGGTGCCCGGTTGACCTCGGCCGAGCATGCCACCACCACGATGGACCGGGTGCACGAGCTGGACGAGCTGATGCCGGTTCTCACCGACCAGCTCGCCCGGACCGCCGCCCAGACCGGTCTGGACGAGGCCGGCACGCTGGCCGAGTGGTCCGAACAGCTGGTGCTGCTGGACGGGATCCGCTCCTCGCTGGACGTGTTCACCCCGCAGGTCTTCGAACGCTCCGCCGCGGACCTGGTGGCCGCCACCGGAACCCGCGCCTGGCGCGCCCAGCACGGCGCGGACCTGGGGTGGACGGCCCGCCGCAGGCTGCGCAAGCAGGCCAAGGACCTGGTCCGACCCGGGGTGGCCGTGGGCGACCTGCATGCCGAGCTGCTCGATGTGCAGTCCCGCCGGGATGTGTGGCGCCGGCACTGCGCCAGCGGTGGCTGGCCCCGTCTGCCGGAGGGGATGAGCGAGATCCTCACCACCGAGAACCGGGTCGCCGATCTGGTGGCCGACCTCAACCCGGTGCTCAGTGGCTCCCTTGGCGAGCGCACCCTCGAAGAAGTGCCACTGGACGAGCTCGCCGCCCGGATCGCCCGACTCGGTGCCGACGATGCCACCCTGCGCCAGCTGCCCGAGCGTGCCGCGGTGCTCGCCCAGCTCGAGGAGCTCGGCCTGGGCGACCTGCTCGAGGACCTCAGTCACCGACGGGTGCCCACTGAGCTGGTCGGTGCCGAGTTCGACCTGGCGTGGTGGTCCAGCGTGCTGGAGGAGATCCTTGCCGAGGACCCGGCGCTCGCCGGTCTGGACTCCTCCACCCTGGCCGAGTCTGCCCAGACGCTGGTGGCCAAGGACCTGGCGCAGGTGGCCAGCCTCACTGCGCCGGTCCTGGCCGCCGCGGGTGACCACGTGCGGGCAGTGATCGCCGAGGACCGGCCTCGCGCGCAGGAGTTCTACCGCGCGGTGCGCCGGGGTGCGAGCGACCTGCGTGAGCTGCTCAGCACGTACTCGGCCGTGGCGTGGGCGCCGCGTCCGGTGTGGGTGGTACCGCCGATGGTGGTGCCCCAGGTGCTCCCGGCCACCCGGGACGTGGACCTGCTCGTGCTGGACGCGGTGCAGCACGTCCCGGTGGAGCAGACGATCTCCGCGATCGTGCGCTCCCGGCAGGTGGTGGTGGTCGGTGACACCCGCCGCGGTGGGACCGGTCTGATCGGGTCCCTGGACTTCCTGCCCCGACTCACTCTGCCCGCCAGCCGCTCCAGCCAGGATGCGCACCTGGCCGCGTTCCTGGCCGGGCACGGGTACGAGGACGTGGTGCGCCCGTTGCCGGAGCCACCCGGTCCGGCGCGGATCGACCTCGACGTGGTGGACGGCACCGGGATGCCCGCACCGGGTGTGAACGTGGTGGAGAGCGTGCAGGCCGAGGTGGACCGGGTGGTGGACCTGGTGATCGACCACGCCCTCACCCGCCCGGACGAGACGCTCGCGGTGATCGCGCTGAACAGTCGCCATGCCGACCGGGTGCGCGAAGCGGTGCTCTCGGTGGCAGCGGGCAGTGCCAGCGTGGCCTCGTTCTTCGACACCGCCCGCCCGGAGGCGTTCACCGTGGTGGACATCGAGTCCGCCGCGGGATTGCGCCGGGACTCGATCATTCTCACCCTCGGGTTCGGCAAGACCCCGCACGGGCGGGTGTTGCACCGGTTCGGGGTGCTCTCCGGACCCGACGGGGCCGAGTTCCTCGTGGACGCGCTGGATGCGGTCCGCACCCGGCTCACCGTGGTCAGCTGCCTCGAACCGCAGGACCTGGACCCGGACCGGCTGCGGGCCGCCGGCTCGCAGATGCTGCGGGACCTGCTCCAGCTCGCGGCCGACGGCAAGGCGCAGACCGAGCCGGAGGAGTCCGCCCCGGAGGTGGACCGGCTGCTGGTGGATCTGGCCGAACGGCTCTGGCGGCGCGGGCTGACCGTGGTGCCCCGGTTCGGTCGGCCCGGCGGGGTGCGCATCCCGTTGGCGGTGGGGCACCCGGCGCTGCCCGGTGAGCTGGTGCTCGCCGTGCTCACCGACGATACGGAGTACATGGCCGAGCCGAGTCTGCGCCGCCGGGACCGGCACTGGATTGAGCGGCTCACCGCCCGGGGCTGGGCAGTGCGGACGGTCTACTCCAGTGCCGTGTTCATGGACCCGCAGGGCGAGGCGGAGAAGCTCGCTGCCGCCGTGGACGACATCGTCGCCGACCGTACTGCTGCTGCCGGCGGGCCGGCGCAGGTGTCCCTGCCGGACCGGGTGGAGGAGGATGCGGACCCGGCACCGACCACCACCTCCGCACGTGGACTGGCCATGGTCGGTGATGCCGAGCAGGCCGGCAGCACACCAGTCGGCAGCGGGCAGGACGACCACGTCTCAGGAGACCGGGGCCCGCGGCCGGATGTGCGTCCCGGTCAGCCGCTGAGCCGGTACGGCGATGACGACTTCGACGCACTGGTCGCCTGGATCAGCGCCGACGGTCAGCCGCGGACCGTCGCCGAGCTGCGGGACGCGCTGCGCGCCGAGCTCGGGATCGCCCGCAGGGGCACCCATGTGGACGCTGTGCTCGGCGCCGCCGCCCGGCGTTCCGGGCTGGCTGTGCCCGCCTCGGACGCCGACCGGACCGCGGACGAGGCCCAGGACGTGGACGAGGCTCAGGACGTGGACGAGGCTCAGGACGCGGACGAGGCTCAGGACGCGGACGAGGCCGTGGCGGAAGACGTCGATCCGGCTGCCGAGGAGCGCACCGGCGCTTCCGCGGAAGCGGTCGCCGACTCGGCTCCCGATACCGCCGAGGGTGCACCTGGCACCGCCGAGGGCGCACCCGGCGCCGACGCCGAGCGGTAGATGTCCGCTACCCCGCCGGACCCAGCCGGTAGCGAGCGGCCGCGCAAACGCAGGCCCCGCCGTGCCGTCGACCCCGGCCTGGGCCCGGAGCCGGTCTGGCAGGGCGCCGCCTGGGAGGACGACCCGCGCACCTGGGGCGACCGCGACGGGAGCGAGGATCCGGAACGGGACGGTGACGAGCGGATCCTCAGGGAGCGCCCACCGCACTGGTGACCGGGCCACCAGGTGGCCCGGCCGACCAGCCGGTTACGGCTTCGGTTGGGCGAGCAGGTCGCGGATCTCGGTGAGCAGCGCGACGTCCTCGGCCGGCGGCTCCAGCTCCTCCTCCTGACCGCGAGCGCGGCGCTCGGCCAGCTTGTTCAGCGGCACCACCACGCAGAAGTAGATCGCTGCCGCGACCAGGAGGAAGTTGATCAGTGCGGTGAGCACAGCACCGAACAGAACCTCGGTCGGCTCCCCGCCACCGACGGCGGGGCTGAGCGTGATCACCCAGATCCGGTCCAGGTTCGGCTGGCCGAAGATGCCGCCGATCAACGGGTTGAGCACGTTGTCCACCAGTGCCGTGACCACGGCACCGAAGGCAGCACCGATGACCACACCGACGGCGAGGTCGACGGCATTACCGCGAGCGATGAATTCTTTGAACCCCTGGAGCACGGCATTCCCTCTCATTGGATGGCGCCTAGTCGTCCGGAACCACCACGGCCCGGAAGGACGCCAAACCGCTGGCGCCGCTTAGCAGATTAGCGTCTTCGGCGTCCACTGACACGATGATCACGCCCGTGTCCTGCCCACTGCCAGCATCCAGCAGCCCACCGGAGGCCCCGGTCTCGGCCAGAATGCTGAGCACCAACGCCCCGGAGGTGACCAGCTCGGCCCGGTCCGCTCCGCCCAGGTCGCTGCTCGCCGGTGCCAGGTACAGGTCGAGGCGATCACCCACCTGCAGCAGCTGCAGCAGGGCCGGATCAGCCAGCCGCACCGGGGTCACCACAGTGCCCGGCGGTGCCCCGGCCGAAACCCCCGGACCCACCAGCAGCGTCTCCACCAGCGGTAGCCCGGCCGGCACTCCCACGGCGAGCCGGCGCCCGAGGAGCTGCTCGCGGCTCGGGGTCGTGGCCGGCGGGTCGGTGAGCTCGACCTCGGTCAGGTCGCCTGCGCCGAGCTCGGTACCGGCGGGCAGTTCCTGCTCGGCCACCAGAACGGTCTGCGCAGGCGGGGCCGGCCGCAGCGCAGGCACCAGCAGCACCACCACCCAGGACAGGCAGAGCGCGGCGAGCAGGAACCGGTAGCGCCACAGCACCGGCCGCAACCGGTGCATCGCACGGCGCGTGAACGGTCGACGGCCGGTGCCGGGCCGCTGCCCGGACGGATCTGAACCCATGACCGGACGCTACGGCGCGCACCCGAGGTGAGCTCCGCCGTCGGGAGGGGGATGTGGAAACCGGGGCATCACCGGGATGAAGCTCCCGGACTCCGACCGGCGGCGCTTGCGCGCACCCGGTCAGCTGGACGCAGCCGCCTTCGCCGGCGCCGCCGAGGACCCCGACTTCTCGCCCGACTTCGCCGTCGGCTTCGCCTCGGAGCCGGAACTGGACTCGCTCTTGCTCTCGGACGCGGTCTCGCTCTTCGACTCACTCTTGGCCGCCGGGGAGCTGGTCGACTCCGAGGACCGGGAGTCGTTCCGGTAGAACCCGGACCCCTTGAACACCACACCTACCGAGGAGAACACCTTGCGCAGTGCGGACTGACCGCACTCGGGGCAGGTGGTGAGAGCATCCTCCGTGAACGACTGATAGATGTCGAACCGGTGAGAGCACTGTGAGCACGCGTACGCGTAGGTAGGCACCGAATCCTCCGCTCGGATCAACGGATCCGCGCCAACTCGCGGTCCGCCGAGTATTCTAACGCTGCCCGGCGCCCGGATGTTCCGCACCGGCCTGGGATGTTCCTCCCACCGCATCCCCGGTGGCGCGGCTAGGCTCTGCATGTGCCTGGGAAGTCCATCGTTCGTCGTGTCCTGCTGGCTGTCGCCGCCCTGCTGGTGGTGGTGCTGGTGGTCGGCACTGTGACCACGTTCACCTTCGTGCGCCGCCCGCTACCGGCGGAATCGGGCGACATCACGATCCCAGGCCTGTCCGGGGACGTGGAGGTGATCCGGGACGAACGCGGCATCCCGCACATCTACGCCGACGACCCGGTCGACCTGTTCATGGCCCAGGGGTTCGTCAACGCCCAGGACCGGTTCTTCGAGATGGACTACCGCCGGCACCTGACCGCCGGACGGATGGCCGAGCTGGTCGGCAACGTGGAGACCGCGGTCGACGCCGACCGGGCGATCCGCACGATGGGCTGGCGGGAGGTCGCCGAGCAGGAGTGGGACCTGCTCGAAGCCGACACCCGCGCCTACCTGACCGCCTACGCCGACGGTGTGAACGCCTACCTCGCCGACCGTGCCCCGAGCGAGACCGCCCTGGAGTACACCGTGCTCGGGCTGAACGTCGAGGTCACCGACATCGAGCCGTGGCACCCGGTCGACTCCCTGGCTTGGCTGAAGGCGATGGCCTGGGACCTGATGGGCAACTACGGCGACGAGCTGACCCGGGCTGCGGTGTACGGGCGCACCGGAGAGGTCGCCATGGTGGAGGCGATGTACCCGGACTATCCGATCGCGGAGAACCTGCCGATCCTGCCCACGGCCGAGGAGGTCTCCCGGCAGCAGGAGCAGGCGGCCGACGGCGGTGGGTCGCCGGGGCGTGCCGAGCCGGCCGGGCCGAGCACGCTCACCGCGATCGAGGACGCACTCTCTGCGCTGCACGCGGTGACCCGCCCGATGGGCGCTGGGGACGGTATTGGTTCGAACTCCTGGGTGGTGGCCGGTGAGCACACCGCCACCGGGATGCCGATGCTGGCCAACGACCCGCACCTGGCGCCGTCGGTGCCCGGGATCTGGTACCAGCAGGGGCTGCACTGCCGCAGCGTGGACGCGGACTGCCCCTTCGATGTGGCCGGGTTCGGCTTCGCCGGGATGCCCGGCATCGTGATCGGGCACAACGCGGACCTGGCCTGGGGGCTGACGAACCTCGCCTCGGACTCCTCGGACTTCTTCCTCGAGCGGACCTTCAGCGACGGAACGTACCTCTATGACGGCGAGCGCCTGCCGCTGACCGAACGCACCGAGGTGATCGAGGTCAACGGCGCCGATCCGATCGAGCTCACCGTGCGCTCCACCGAGCACGGGCCGCTGATCTCCGACGGGATCGAGGTCACCCAGGCGGCCGGGGAGGCGCCGCTGCCCGAGGACGCACCGGCACCCGGCTCGGACGGCTACGGAGTGGCGCTGTCCTGGACCGCATTGCAGCCCGGCCGCACGATGGACGCAGTGTTCATGTTCAACACCGCCAGCGGGGCCGAGGACATCGCCGCTGCTGCGGAACGGTTCGAGGTGCCCACCCAGAACATCGTCTACGCCACCACCGAGGGTGATATCGGCTACCAGGCGCCGGGCACGATCCCGGTGCGGGACCGGGTGAGCGACGGGCCGGTGCCCGCCGACGGCACCTGGCCCCGGCCCGGCTGGGACCCCGCCTACGACTGGCAGGGGTTCCTGGAACCAGAGGACCTGCCGGCGGAGCAGAACCCGGAGGCGGGCATCATCGTGGCCGCGAACCAACCGGTGCAGAACCTGCGTCGGCACCCCGAGCTGGGGGTGGACTTCGACTACGGCTATCGCGCCCAGGAGATCCGCGACCAGCTCCAGGACCGCATTGAGGCCGGCAACCTGCTCACTGTGGCGGACATGAACGAGATCCAGCTGGTGGAGACGAACCCGGCCGCGGAGATGCTCGTGCCCACGCTGCAGCAGGTGCAGATCGATGAGGAGAACGCCGAGTTCGTCCACGAGGCGGTGGCCCTGTTCGATGACTGGGACTACGTCAACAGTGCCGACTCCCCGGCGGCGGCGTACTTCTCCTCGGTGTGGGCGAACGTGCTCCGGCTGACCTTCTGGGACCAGGTGCCGCCGGCCGAGCGGCCGAGCGGGAACAGCCGCGCGATCGCCGTGGTTGCCGAGCTACTTGAGGACGAGGACAACCCGTGGTGGGACGACCGGGCCACACTGAACGTGGTGGAGCAGCGGGACGAGATTCTGGCCCAGGCGCTGGTGGATGCTCGCACCCAGCTGACCGTGTCGCTGGGGAAGGAACCGACCGACTGGAGCTGGGGGCGGCTGCACCAGCTCACCCCGAGCCATCCGGTGCTCGGCGGCGATGGCGTACCGGGGGTGGTGGCCGACTATGTGAACCTGTCCAGCACCCAGCTCGGTGGCGGGCCCTCGATCGTGAACGCCACCGGGTGGAGCGCCTCGAACTGGGACGAGGACGGCTACCCGGACTTCTCGGTGAACTGGGTGCCGTCGATGCGGATGGTGGTTGACCTGGCGGACCTGGATGCCTCCACCTGGGTGAACCTGACCGGGAACTCCGGGCACCCGGCGTCCGCGCACTACGACGACCAGTACCAGACCTGGGCCGGCGGGGAGACGTTCGGCTGGCCGTTCACCCGCCCCGCGGTGGACGGCGCCGAGGCCGACACCCTGCGGCTGCACCCCTGACCCCCACCCCGCGCTGAATCCATTCACTCGTTACTTGAGGCGCCCAGTCGTGCTCGCGGGTAACTACTCACCGCGGCCGGTAACGAGCGGCCCGGGTGGTGCGGCGGCTCAGTCGCCGAGCAGCTCCCAGCCCGAGGGAGTGAGGATGCCGTCCACCCGACGGTCGTGGGCAGCCACGGGCAGCGATTCGCTGGACCGCTCATCGTCGAAGATCACCGCGAACACCCGGGTGCCGGGGCGCACGAAGCGCAGCACCCGGTCGTACCAGCCGCCGCCCTGCCCGAGCCGGACGCCCTGCCTGTCCACACTCAGCGCAGGGGCGAACACCACATCCGCACGGGCGATCGCGTCCTCACCCAGACCGGGCCCCTCCGGGTCCGGCGGTCGACCCGGGGCACGTACCTCCAGCGGGTCGCCCGGACGGTAGGTCGCCCAGTCCCTGCTCAGACCGGGGCCGAGCATCGGGAGCAGGATCTCCACCCCGGCCTCGTCCAGCACCCGCAGCAGTGCCGAGGTCTCCGGTTCGGTCGGACGGGCGGCATAGGCGGCGGCGACCTGCACGCCGTCGAGCAGCTCGCGGGCGTGCTCGGCGATCTGCTCGGCAGCCGCCTGGCGCTCCTTCTCCGGGCGGTTCTTGCGGTGCTGGTGCACCGAGGCGCGCAGGAGCTGCTTGGCGTCGTCGAGCTCCAGACCGTCATGCTGCGGCAGTGAGCTCGTCAGGGACCACATACTCCAACAATGGCAGGCTCTGACCCGGTTCGCTAGCGATCCGCTGTCCGCGAAACTGCGAACTGTCTTGGGTCGGTTTCAGTGCGGCGGAGTGCATGGCACGGTATCGCGCGCGGCCCGCTCCGCCCGCCTCGCCGGAGCGGTTCTGCACGACGTCACCGGCCCATAGCGTCTAGCCTTCGACCATGACCACTGTGACCAAGACCGTGATCCCGGTGGCAGGTCTGGCCACCCGGTTCCAGCCCGCCACCAAAGCGATCCCCAAGGCGATGCTGCCGGTGGTGGACACTCCCTCGATCGAGTACGTGGTGGC
>DXBY01000212.1 GCA_019116305.1 Candidatus Ruania gallistercoris
CTGATCCTGCATCCCTCCCCCGCCTCGGCGGCGGAGTGGCTGCCGGCCGCCGAGGCCCGCAAGCGAGGTTGGGAGCTACGTCTCCTGCGCGACGACGTCTTCCACCGGGCGTTGCAGCGCTGGGGTATCGAGGTGGTTCCGGCCTGGTAGGCCGGCGTTGCCCGCCGAGTGGTCGGCGTTCCGCATCAACTTCGGCATCGGGGCCGCCGGCGGTACGCCAGGCGGAATCGCATCCGGGAAGGGCTGGCGGCAGACCGTTTCGCCACCTGCCCGAGCTGGCGCACCTCCCGGACGGCGACCGGGTCCGTTCAACGATTCACCGCCGCGCGCGGCCTGCCGCCACCACCCGCCCCGCGCCCTGACGCAGCAGCCACGGCGCGAGGGCCCGGTGCCGAGGGCTGAGCACCGCCCAGACCAGGCGACCCGCCCTCCGCCGGTAGCGCATCGCCGTCATCAGGTGGACCTGCTCACCGCACCGCCGCACCAGCAGGCGGCACTCCACCAGCTGGCCGGCGGCGGCCAGCAGCACGTACTCCTCGGTGTCGGCGACCACCCGCCAGCCGGCGATGGTTCCGGGCGCACCGTCGGGGGCGATCTGCATCCGCAGCAGGGTCTCGAAGATTAGTGCCCGGCTCTTCCGGTCGATCGAGTCCTCGAACATTGCCTTCGCCCACTCGGCCGCCTCGCCCGCAGCACTCGTGCCGAGCACGAACTCGTCGACGTAGTCGGGGCTCAGGTCGAGCAGGTCCAGCGACTCCGGATCGACGCTGTCCCGGCCGAGGCTCCCGGACACCGGCTCCCGATCGCGCCAGGCTCGTTCCCAGGATGCGGTCAGCGCCGGCCACACGATCGCGCGCCGGAACGGGGAGATCGTGCGCAGGTAGAGCGCGCCTCCGCGGCCGTTCGTCCGAGTCAGGACCGTGACGACGAGACCCGGTTCACCCTCCGGCTCCCAGCCGAAGTGGAGCAGCCCATGCACTGTGCTGCTGGCCATCTCCGACACCGCCTCCCGGTCGGTGGCATAGACCGGCGACAGCAGTTCCCGATCGCCTCGCGCTGCCGGCTCGAGGTCTGCGGGGAGCCGGCGGCGCAACGAGGGCACGCGCTCGTCCAGCCCGCTGCCCACGCGATCCCAGCCGAGCCGAGCGCCGAGCCACCAGCGCACCGCGAAGAGCCCGCGTGCCAGCGGCCCGAACGTGTCGATGTCGCCATCCTTCTCGACGGCGTCTCGCACCTGGGCAAAATCGTCTCGCCCGGCTCCGGGAGTCGGGATCCACCAGACGTCCTCGACCTCGAAGTCGGGGGCGAGCTCGTGGATCCGCCACGGCCGACGGTGAAACGCCTCGATGTCGATCCTGGTCATCAGCGATCCCTTCTATACGGTTCCGTACAGATGTGAGGATAGCGCAAATGTACGGGACCGTATAGATAGGCTGGTGCCCATGGCGCATGCACGCACACCACGCTCCAGCTGGATCACCCAAGGCCTGGAGGTACTGGCTGCCGGTGGCGTGGACGCCGTCCGCGTCGAGCCGATCGCTGCCCGCCTCGGGGTGACCAAAGGCGGCTTCTACGGCTACTTCTCCGGTCGCGAGCAGCTGCTCGCAGAGATGCTTTCCGTCTGGGAGAAGGAGGTGACCGCGGGAGTCATCGCCGCCGTCGAGTCCAGTCGCTCCCGCGACGCGCGCGAGCGGGTACAACGGCTGGCACAGGCGATCGACGATCCGGACCGGGTCACGATGCGGGTGGACACCGAGGTGGCAATGCGCGAGTGGGCCCGCCGGGACCCTGCGGCCGCCGAGGTCGTCGCGCGGGTGGACCAGCAGCGAACCGCCTACCTGCGCAGCCTGTTCGGCGAGTTCTGCTCCCCCGAGGAGGCCGATGCGCGCACTGCGATCGCCGTCTCGGTGCGACTGACCAGCTACTTCATGGACCTCGGCCACCCCGGGCGGTCGCACCAGGAGGTCATCGCACTGGTGGTCCGCGACCTGCTGCGCTGAGCCGGCTCAGGCCGAAGCACTCCCGGTGGGCACCAACTCGCGCAACGTGGTCGGCGCAGCCTCTCGCGCCCGCACGATGATCGGCGTCATCGTCTGCTCGGTGGCCGGGAAGGCGCGGGCCCCGTGGAAGTCGTGGTGGGCCAGCTGGCGGGCGAGGACATAGCCGCCGAGTACGGCCACGGCGGTCCCACCGCCGACGGCCGGCCCGGGCGAGTAGCCGGCGTCGCCGGCCAGGGCGATGCGGGCGATGGACCAGGTGTCCATCCGGATCTGCGCGATGCCGTCGTAGTAGAGTCCTCCGCTCCTTCTGCGGCTCCGGGCGTGACCGGCAGCCGGCCGGTGAGCCGTTCGACGGCGGCGCCGGTCACCGGTCATGGCTGGCCCAGTAGACCGGTAGCTCCCGCCCGAGGACTTCCGCCGCCTGCATCGGCAACGAGTGAGTGGTGTCCGGCCGGACCAGGGTCGGGTCGATCCCCAGTGAGCGCGCCCGCTCGGCGGCCCCGGAACCGCCGGCCAGGGACTTGTCGCTAGCGATCTCTACCCGGATCGGCATCGTCATCGACCGCCACTCGGCGTCGGTGAGAGTGCGCGGCGTCAGCGTGGCCGCGGCATAGTGCTTCGAACCTTCGTCCACCATCACCGCGACCGGAGTGCGCTCCCGGACCTCGGCGATCGTGACCCCGCCGATCTCCGCGAGCGCCTTGTCCTTCGCCAGCTGCGGGAGGGGAAGCAGTAGCACCGAGGCCCAGAGATAGGTCGACAGCGGCATGCCGTGGAGCACCATCACCGGCTCGAGCAAGGTCAGTGAGGCCACGCGGTCCGGATGGTGCAGCGCGTGGGTAGCAGCGATCGCCCCACCGAAGGAGTGCCCGACCGTGTGCGCCCGCAACACACCCAGGCCGGTGAGCGCCTGCTCCAGCCAACCCACCTGGTGGTCGAAGGACTCGAACGGCACCGTGTGGCTGGACAGCCCGGCGTCACCGACTGCGTCCATGGCGTAGACGGTGCGCTCACCGATCCAGTGCGAGAGGTTCTCCGCCCACATCGGCACCCCGGAGCGAATACCGGGCACCAGCACCACGGGCGCCGTCTCGCTGGCGCCACTTTCGGCTGCCGCCCACTCATACACCCGCACCGTGCCGAACTCGATCGGCAGATCGTGGCTACGTGTCGGCGCCGGCATGGTCGCCATCGCCTCGTCATAGGCGGCTCGGTAGGCCGCGAATCCCGCATCGCTACGCCAGTACCCGACCTGCGGCCCGCGAGCGGCCATCAGCGCGCCCACCCGCTGCACGAGACCAGCCAACACGGTGGGCGCCCGCGGCGCTGGCCGGCGGCGATTCGGCTTCCGGACATTCGGGCCCTCCATCGAAAAGTACAGTCGTGTTGACGGGAGATTCTGCAGTTTACACCCCTTCAGTACACTCGTATTTTCCAGTGGTTAGGATGGTGCGATGACTAGTGCTGACGCCGACGAGCGGCACGCCGCGATCATCCGGGCGGTGTGGCAGGTGATCGCCGAGCGTGGGATGGCCGGGGTCTCGATGCGCACGGTCGCTTCCGCCGCCGGCGTCTCGGTGGGCAGGATCCAGTACCGGTTCCACACCAAGGACGAGCTACTCCGCAGCAGCCTGACGGCCATGCTCTCCGGCGCGGCGGAGGGATACACCGAGGCGAGCGCCGGTGCGGACGATCGCAGCGCACTCTGGCAACTGATCGCCCATCCGTTACCGCGGACGAAAGCGGCCCGCACCGGCGTGGCGCTCTTCCACCAGTACGTGGCCGGCGGAGTCACCCACCCTGCACTGGCCGATCTGCTGGCCGAGGCGAAGGACGGCGCCGAGCGCGAGGCGGCGCGGCTGATCGCCCGGATCGCGCCGCACGTGCAGCACCCCCGCACGGTGGCACGTTCGCTCATCGCCGCTGCCGACGGGCTGAGCATGCGAGTTCTCACCGGCGGCCTGTCCGCACGCGCCGCCGAACGGACGCTGCGCGCCACCCTGGATCGCGCGCTCAGGCCTGAGCAGTAGCCCAGCCTGCACCCCAAGCCGGCTCAGCCCACGTGCTCGAGAATCTCCAGGAAGGCCCGCGCCGCCGGGCTGGGGTTGAAGTCGCTCCAGGCCAGATACTCAGCGCGGGTCGGGCCGTCCGTGATCGGAATGCTGACCAGGTCGCTGGTACGGGGAGCATAGCGAGAGGGCAGCAGCACCACGGCGAGGTTCTGCCGCACCAGGTCGATCATCAGGTCGGTGGCCATCACCTCGAACGCCACATCTCGGCCGATCCCGGCCGCCTCGAAGGCCAGATCGCTCTGCGTACGCCCCGGGGAGCCAGTAGAGAAGTCCACGAACGACTCCTCTGCCAGGTCCCGCAAGCTCACCTCTTCCCGCCCAGCCAGGGAGTGCTCGCTGCTGAGCACGGCGACGTGCCGGTCGGTACCCAGGGTGCGCCAGGCCACCCCGCGCGGGGGCCGGTTCGCCGGCAGCCCGAGCAGACCGATGTCGAGCTCCCCGCGGCCGATCGCGACCTCCTGCGCATCACTTCCGACCACCTGCAGCGCGATTCGCACCTCGGGGTGCGCCCGGCGGTACCTACCCAGCGCGCCGGGGACGTCCACAGCGGTCACCGTCGGGATGACACCGACCCGTAGTTCGCCGCGGATCAGCCCGGTCGCGGCAGCAGCATCGGCCGCGGCACGGTCGGCCGCCTCCAGGCTGGCCCTGGCCGCCTGGAGGAAGGCGGCCCCGGCGGCGGTAAGCTCGACCCGCCGGCTGGTGCGCGCGAACAAGGTGACGCCGAGCTCGGTCTCCAACGCCTTGACCTGGTGACTGAGGGCCGACTGCACCACGAAGCAGCGAGCCGCGGCCCGGGTGAAGTTCGCCTCCTCGGCGACGGCCACGACGTAGCGCAACTGCTGCAGTTCCATCCATCTATCATGAAGATCGATTGATGCCATGACAAGCATGTGTTGGACTCATTGATCGAGTGCAGCGCACGATAGCCGGGTGACCACAACAACCACGCAAGCGGCACCGGCCGGCACCGGCCTCCGGGCGGGGCTCACCGCCCGCACCGCGCTCGCGCCGATGGTCTGGGGCACCACCTACATCGTGACCACCGAGCTGCTGCCGCCCGGGCACCCGCTGTTCGCGGCCCTGCTGCGCGCTCTGCCCGCCGGCATCATCGCCCTGCTGATCACCCGCACCCTCCCCCGCGGCGCCTGGTGGTGGAAGATCGCCGTCCTCGGCACCCTGAACATCGGACTCTTCCTGCCGCTGTTGTTCATCACCGCCGAACGCCTCCCCGGTGGAGCGGCGGCCACCCTCGGCGCCACCCAGCCGATCGTCGTGGCCCTGCTGGTGGTGGTGATCCTGCACGAGCAGTTCTCCCGCTGGCGCGTGGGCTGGGGCATCCTCGGCGTGATCGGGGTGGGCATGGTGGTGCTCGGGCCCGGAGCGGAACTCGATCTGATCGGTGTGCTCGCCGGTGTGGGCGGGGCGCTGTCCATGGGTCTGGGTGTGGTGCTGACCAAGCGGTGGGGCCGCCCGGAGGGGGTCGGGGCACTCACTCTGGCCGGCTGGCAGCTGGCCGCCGGCGGTCTCGTCCTGCTCCTGCCTGCCCTGCTGATCGACGGCGTCCCGGAACAGATCGACGCACCCGCGGTGGCCGGCTACCTGTGGCTCGGCCTGATCGGCGGGTTGCTCACCTACTCGCTGTGGTTCGCCGGTATCCGGCGCCTGCCGGTCACCGCCACCGCGCTGCTGGGCCTGCTCTCCCCGCTGGTCGCAGCATCCCTCGGGGCATTGCTCCTCGGCGAGCTCCTCAGCCTGGTCCAGATCCTCGGATTCGCCCTGGCCTTGACCGCGATGGTCGCGGGCCAGCTCACCCCACGCAGCAGAAAGGACCATCAGTGATGAGAATCTCCGTGCTCGGCGCCACCGGGATGGCCGGCAGTGCCATCGTCGGCGAGGCCCTCGACCGCGGCCACGCAGTCACCGCGGTCTCCCGCACGGCCAGCACGACGGCGCAAGAGGAGCGGCTCCGGCACGTTGCGGTGGATCTCACCGGAGCAGGCGAGATCCACCCTCTGTTAGCGGCCTGCGATGCCGCTGTGCTCACCGTGCGCTTCGCCCCGGACGAGCACCAGCAGCTGGCCCCGGTGACCCGCCGGGTGCTCGAGGCCGCTGCGCACACCGGCACCAGGGTCCTCGTGGTCGGCGGATCAGCGCCGCTCTCCTCGCCGAGCGACCCGGAACGCCCGCTGATCGACGATCCGGAGTACGTCCCGGCGCAGTGGCGCTCGATCGCCCAGGCCAGCCTAGACCAGTTCCACGAGTGCCGGCGGCACACCGCAGCCGACTGGGTCTACCTCAGCCCGCCGGCCGTCTTCGAGCCCGGAGCGCGCACCGGCAGCTATCGACGCGGCACGAACCAGCTGGTGACCAGTGCAGACGGGACCTCCCGGATCACCCCCGGCGATCTGGCTCTCGCGGTCCTCGACGAGCTCGAGAACCCCGGCCCGGACCGGCACTTCACCGTGGCACAGGCGGGCTGAGCGGACCGGCGGTACCCGCCATCGACGAGAGCATCAGCAGACACCTCTCCGGCAGCGCTCCCGATCGCTGCGGGACCGACCACGTCAGCCGCATGAACGAGCACCTCGTCCAGCCAGTGTGCGGGCTTGAGCGTGACCGGGCAGGTGAGCCAGCCAGGTGCACAGCTCACTCGCCATCAGTCTCCGCGAGTGGGGTTCTCCACTTCGATGTGGCGGGCGCGGGTGGAGAACTCCGCTACCAACCTCTCCGGTAATACGCTGGTGATGGCCCAGGCAGGATTGCGGTTGCAGCCCATGTCCCGCGGTCTGCACCTTGTTCGTGATCACCACATGGGTGTGCAGATGCGGATCGCCAGCACGGGAGTCGTAGTGCTCGAACGCGGTCGCGATCACCCCGGTCACGTCCACCTGCGCGACCGCACCATCCGGGCCGGTTGCACCCACCGGGGTTGCGGCAACCTCCCGCTCGATGAACGCAACCGTCTCCGCCACCGCCGCATGATGCGTCTCCGCAATCAGTGCTTGCGTACCCGCGTCGGCAACGGCCCACAGGACGCTGGCCGACTTCGGGACCGAGAAGGTGTAGTCGAACCCTGCAACAGCCCTCCGCGTGCCCCGTCTGGCTTCCTCGGCCTCGAACGCGGCGACAGCATTGGCGCGTTCGCCAAGGCTCAGGGCCGTCCCTCGCGCTCATCACCCGCATCGAAAACGTCACCACGTAGGTGAGCCAGCACTTCACCCGGACCGCGAAGTCAATTCCTCGGCGACGCACCTCAGCGGAATAGGGGCGCGTACTCCCGCCTATTGCGGTGTAGCTACGCGTTCGAGTGCATCAATGTCGAGAATAGTGACGTCACGACGCCCGTGGAGTTCGATGACACCGGATGCGGAGAGCGCGGAAAGGCGTCGGCTCAGTGTTTCTGGCGTGGTGCCCAGATAGGCGGCGATCTCCTGCTTCGCGATCGGCAGCCGCATGGTCGGCACGCCGTCTCGCATGCTGCCGGGCAGATCCAACAGGTAGGCCGCGACGCGGGCGCTGACGTCGCTGGAGGTGATCGCAGCCAGTAGGCGCTCAACGGAGGAGAGCCGGTCGGACAGAGTCCGCAGCATCCGCTTACTGATGTCGGGGTATTTGCGCAGCAGGGCGGCAAGGTCGGTATGGTCGAAGACGCACATCTGGCTGTTTTCAAGCGCGGTGACAAGTTCGTTCGGGCGGTGGCCAGTCAGGAACGCTCGTTCTCCCACGACGTCGCCGTCGGTCACCGTACGCAGGATTTGTTCTTGGCCATTGGCGGCTGTGTGGCTGACCTTGAGCTGCCCGCTGTGCATGACCAGCAGACGCGACACCGAGTCTCCGGGTCCGTAGAGCATCTCGCCCTTATCGACGCGCAGCGGACGGACAAACTGGGCGATGTGCAGCTGCTGGTCGTGGGTGAGTCCTTGGAAGATCGGGACGCGAGTGACACACAAGTCGTCCTGGGGCATGGCGCAAGACTACCGGAACCGGCATCGACGGCTCCGTAACGGACGCTGACAGAGGCTTCTCGGCAATGGTGACCCGCACTTGATCTGCGTCAAGGAGTTCCGGGCGGCACGAACTTATCGTGAGGGTTGTCAAGAGGGAACCCACCACGAAAGGAAATTCCACAATGACCACCTCCACCACGACACACACTGTCTTGCGGGCCGAGGGATTCTCCTGCCCGTCCTGTGTGACCAAGATCGAAAAGCAGGTTGGCCGCCTCAAGGGCGTGGAGAGTGTGAAGGTCCACTTCGCCTCCGCCCGCATCGAGATCGACCACGACGCCGAACGCGTCTCCGTGGACGATCTCGTCGCCGCCGTTGCCAAGGCCGGCTACAAGGCTGCCCCCTCGGCGTTCTAAAACCAACGCCACGGCCGGCGCGCGCACAGCCTTGCCTCATTCCACTTTGCCGGTTCGCCGGCACGAAGCCCAGAAAGGTCGTACCCGAAAGTGAACAGGCTCCAGAAATGGATCTACGGGAAGTGGTCGGTTCCCGTCGTATCGGGCGTGCTTATCGTCATCTCGTTCGCCATCCAGTGGCTGGGCGAAGGGATCGCCACCATCACCGTCGGCCCCCAGTGGTGGCTCGACGCCGGCGCCCACGCCACCCACACGAGCGGGGCCTTCACCCTCGGGGACGTCTTCATGCTCGCTGCCGCCGTGGTCGCCGGCTACGGCATCGTGGCGAAGGCTGTTCGGGCGCTGATCGCCAGGGTCATCGGCATCGACCTGCTCGTGTCGGTCGCAGCGATCGGCGCGGTCATCATCGGCAACTTCTGGGAAGCCGCAGCAGTCACGTTCCTGTTCGCGATCGGCCACGCGCTGGAAGCCGCGACGCTGAACAAGACGCGCTCGGCACTGGCCGAACTCGTCGCCGTCGCCCCGGACTCCGCGATCGTCGTGCGCGACGGTGAGCAACAGGAGATTCCTGCCGGGCAGGTGAGGATGGGCGAGGTCGTGCTGGTCAAGAACGGCGCGAAAGTGCCGGTGGACGGTCAGGTCGTCGCTGGCACCGGGGCCCTCGATGAGGCCTCCATCACCGGCGAGTCGATCCCGGTGGAGAAGACCAAGGGCAGCCAGGTTTTCGCCGGGACCGTCTCCCGCGGCGGCTTCTTGCAGGTGTTGGCCACCGGCATCGGCGCGGACACCACCCTCGCTCGCATTATCCACCGGGTGGAGGAGGCCCAGGACGCCAAGGCGAAGACTCAGGCTTTTATCGACCGCTTCTCCACGTGGTACACCCCCGCGGTGATGGTGCTGGCACTGGCGGCCGGACTGATCTCCGGTGACGTGGTCCTGGCCCTGACCCTACTGGTCATCGGTTGCCCCGGCGCCCTGGTGATCTCCATCCCGGTCGCGATCGTGGCCGGCATAGGCCGCGCGGCCCGCAACGGCATCCTGATCAAGGGCGGCGAGTTCCTGGAGACCTCCGCGAAGATCTCCGCCGTCGCAGTCGACAAGACCGGCACCCTCACTGAGGGCCGTCCCCAGCTGACTGATGTCGTCGTCCTGGACCCCGCGCTGGAGCGGACCGAGGTGCTGCGCTGGGCAGCGGCCGCCGAGGCCGGCTCCGAGCACCCGCTGGCCCGTCCCATCCTGGAGACCGCGCACGCCGAGGGAGTTGACCCGCACGGCGTCCCCGGCACTGTCACCCCGGTGCCCGGCAAGGGCATCGTGTCTGAGGTCGATGGCCGCCTAGTGCTGATCGGTAACCCGCCGCTGCTGGAGCAGTACGGCATCACCGAAGCGGCCGCCGAAGCGACCCGGACAGCTCAGGACCTGGCCGCCGACGGCAAAACGCCCATGCTCGTCGCAGTCGACCAGGCGGTGCTCGGCGTTGTCGCCGTCGCCGATCAGATCCGGCAGGATGCGCCCGAGATGGTCGCCCGCCTGCACGAGGCGGGCGTGGAAAAGGTGGTCATGCTCACCGGAGACACCCGGCTGGTGGCCGAGGCCATCGGGAGGGCCACCGGCATCGACGAGATCCATGCCTCCCTGCTTCCCGAGGATAAGCTGGACGTAGTCGCGCAGCTGCAGCAAGAAGGCCACACCATCGCCATGGTCGGCGACGGCGTCAACGATGCCCCGGCCCTGGCCACCGCGAACATCGGCGTGGCCATGGGAGCGGCCGGCTCGGCCGTGGCCGTGGAGACCGCGGACATTGCCCTCATGGGCGACAACCTCCTCAAACTGCCGGAGGCCATCGGCCTGGCCAAGCGGACCGTGTCGGTGATGCGACAGAACATCGCGATCGCTCTGATCACCGTGGTGCTGCTGCTGGCAGGCGTCTTCGCCGGCGGGGTGACCATGTCGATCGGCATGCTCGTCCACGAAGGCTCCGTGCTGGTGGTCATCGCCAACGCGATGCGATTGCTGCGCCACACCCCAGGCTCCACCGCGATGCCAAAGAGCGAGAGGACCACCGCAACGACGGCGCACGAGTGAACGCCTGACACCGAATCAGTCGGGGCAGCACGTACGCACTGAGCCGCTACTGCCCCCGACGAGGTTCACGCGGGCAATCGACACGAACACAGAATTCACAACCAACGCGACAGAGGAGATCAATCATGAGCGGGAAGAACTTCACCCTTGGGGACAACGTCGAGCATTTCACCATCGCGGACGTGGCCACGAACAACCCCGACTTCCGGAAGGTGCTGTGGACCGGTGAACACACCCAGATCGTGGTCATGACCATCCCACCCGGCGGCGAGATCGGAGACGAGGTCCACGAGCAAACCGATCAGATCCTGACCTTCGTCTCCGGCACCGGAGAAGCTGACCTCAACGGCCACACGCACCCCATCGATGCCGGTGACCAGTGCGCTGTACCAGCCGGAGCCCGGCACAACTTCCGTAACACCGGCGGCGAGCCGCTGGTGCTCTACACGATCTACAGCCCCCCGGAGCATGCTGCCGGCGCCGCCTTCGCGACCCGGGAGGAGGCTGACGCCGCCGAAGCCACCGGTGAGGACGAGCCGCCCCGGCCCTGATCCCCACCGTCCCGATGAGCTGCCTCGGGTTTCCTGGATTTGGAACCCTACTATGATGGGTCTGATCGGCAAATGAGGATTGATGTCGCAGACAGCGTAGGAGCTCTTTCTCCGGAGTGTAGGGAGGAGGCTGCTAAGTTGGTGATCGGCCTTCTTCGCCCAGGAGTATCGGTGAACGCTCGGTATGAGTTCATCGACGGGGAGAGGGCAACGACCACACGCGATGGTAAGCCGAAATAAACGACTGTGAAGATGTGTGAGTGGTTGGCGGTGTCGACCTCGCGTTCTTGTGAGTGGCGGCAGCGACCGACATCTGCCACGGCCAGCGTCGGGAGTTCTTGAAGGTGGTGATCACCCGGGCCTTCGACGACTCCGACGGCACCTACGGCTACCGGCGCGTCCATGCCCAGCTGGCCAGGTGGGACGTGCACTGCACACCTGAGCTTGTGCATCATGGTCGACGAGGACGAACAGGTCTCCTTCACGCCAACGGAGCCCGTGACCAGCGTCCTCGCCCACGTCAGCAGTGACGCGGCGCCGAACCGAGCCCGGACACGAAACTGCTCCGTCATCAGACGGGGCAGTTTCGATCTTCTCAACTTACGTGGA
>DXBY01000213.1 GCA_019116305.1 Candidatus Ruania gallistercoris
GTGGAAATCATCGATGGTGCCGCGCGCGCCGGTCGCGCGTCCGGAGACGAACCTCACCCCGTACGCCTCGGCCTCTGCCCGTCCGCGGGCGAGGAGCTCTAGCGGCGCGATGCCCTCCTGACCGAGCACGTTGTGCGCCCCCTCGGCGGGAGCGTTCCGCGGCCGGCCGGCATCGATCACCACGACGTCGCGGCGCGAACGCGCGAGCGCGACGGCAGCGGCCAGGCCCGCGGATCCGCCGCCCACGACGGCGACCTCTGCCTCAATGTGTTCGGCACCGGGGGGCGGGGCGTCCGCGCGGCCCGCTGTGTGGGGGCCGTCGGAGCTGTCGCGGGTGTGGGGCTGGATGTGGCTGCGCTTGTTATCTGTCATATCGAGAACGATACTCAATATTGCTGGAAGCGGATATGATCTTGCGGATGACGCAAGAAGAGACCGAGACAATTGTCCGGTACCGCATCCGCGGCCTGCGGGTTGCCCGTGGCTGGACGCTCGACACCCTCGCGCGGCGCTGCTATCTCTCCCCGTCGACCCTGAGCCGGATCGAGACCGGCCACCAGCGCATCGCGTTGGAGCAGCTCCTGGCCATCGCCAGGGCGCTGGGGACCTCACTCGATCAGCTCGTCGAGCCGGAGGGCAACGAGGACGTGGTCATCCGACCGGAGCCCGAGTCGATGGCTGGCGCCACGCTCTGGCTGCTCTCCCGGGAGCGGGACCGCCGGGGCGTGACGATCGCCAAGATGCGGTTCACCGAGGAGCTGGCCGAGCGGGGGCCGCAGGTGCATCCGGGCTACGAGTGGTTCACCGTCCTCAGGGGAACGGTTCGGCTCCAGCTCGGAACCCGCACGATCCTGGTGGAGGAGGGACAGGCTGCCGAATTCTCCACGATGGCACCCCATGCCCTCGGAGCGCATGAGGGCGTGGCAGAGATCCTCACGATCTTCGACCAGGACGGCGAGCACGCGCACCTGCCGGGAGACCGCGGCCGGTAGCGGCTCGCCGGCGGTGGGTGGCCGAACCCCGCGGCGGCTCACCCCCTGCCGCGGCCAACCGCTCCAGGCAGCGTTGCTCTCACTGCCCCAATTCGACGGCGGAGGTTGGGTTTTCGTTGATTTCTCACCGTTTGTGGAGAGTGTCGGTGGTGGGTGCTTGACTGATTTCATGGTCGCACAGCCGCTCCCGCTACCCCCAGGGCACCGCCTGGGGGAGGGCAGTGTGCTGTCTGATCTGCGCGCCGTCGAGTCCGGGATCGACCAGGGACTGTTGGTCCGGGCGGAGACGTTGTTGGACTGGGTGGAGGAGCAGGAGATGGCTCCGTTCGCCGATCTGACCTCGGCGCAGTTGGACACTGGCGCCGATCCCTATGCCGAGGCCGAGGCCGAGGACTTCCTCGGGCGGGCGCGCACCGGTGGCCCGCTGGAGGGGCCCCCGGTGGGCCGGCCGGTGGCGATCGCCGGTGAGGGCGCGCCGATGGTGTGCGATCTGGCGTTGGTGGATCTGGCGGTGGTGTTGGGGCGCGGGGTGGTCTCGGCGACTCGGCTGGTCGGCGGGGTCTGTGAGCTCGCCTACCGGCTACCGCTGATCTGGGCGCGCGTTCGTGCCCGGGAGGTGGCGCTCTGGCGCGGGTTGCGGGTGGCGGAGAAGACGATCAAGCTCTCCTGGCCGGCCGCGGCCGAGGTCGATGCCGAACTGGTCAGCGCCATCGGTTCCTGCTCCTGGGCGCAGGTGGACCGGTGCGTGCAGGCAGCCATCGAGCGCCACCGCGACCAGGACGAGGCTGAGCCACCCGAGGACGAGGCCACCGAGACCGGCCCGGTCCAGGACGACCGGGGTTTCGATGTCCACCTGCGCGATGCTGGCAACAGCGACCGACTGTTCACCCACACCGACTCCGGCGGTGTCGGCCTGATCGGTGCCGAGGGCACCCTGGAGGTCGCCGATGCCGTGGATCTGGAGCACGCGATCCGGGACCTGGCCCAGCAGCTGGCACAGGCCGGCTCGACCGAACCGTTGGGGGCACGGCGGGCCAAAGCCCTGGGGATGCTCGCCCGCGGGGAAGTCCCGCTCCCGGCCCCGACAGGCGCTGACAGCGACGACGTGGCGGGCCAGGCGGCAACCACGCCCACCGGTGAGATCAGCACCGTCCCGGCGTCGCCGAACTCGCGGCGACATGTGCTGCTGAACCTGCACCTGACCGACACCGCAATCCTCGGTCTGGACCAAGTGGGCAGGTGTGAGAACACCTTGGCCCCGGCCAGTATCGACCAGATCAAAGCCTGGTGCACCGGCGCCACAGTCAAGGTCCAACCCGTGCTGGATATTGCCGCCCACCATCCGGTGGGCACCTACGAGATCCCCGACCGGATCCGCGCCCAGGTCACCTACCGCGACCCTGAGTGCATCTTCCCGCACTGTCACACCCCGGCCCGCTCCTGCGACGCCGACCACATCGACCCCTGGCCCCAAGGCCCCACCTGCGCCTGCAACCTTGCTCCGTTGTGCCGACGCCACCACCGCGCCAAGACCGCCCGCCGCTGGGCCTACGTCATGATCCACCCCGGCAGCTACTACTGGCGCGCCCCCTCCGGGACCACCTACCTCGTCGACACCCACGGCACCCACACCCTGCCCAACCTCAGCAACGAAGGCGCCGCCCACCGCTACCGACCCAGCTGCCCCAGCGAGAGCGACAGGCCTGCGGTGCACCGCGCCGAGGCACCGGTCCGCGAGGTCCGCGCCGGGCGACGAGCGAAGAGACGTGCTCGATCCGCTGGCAGGCGGCGCAGCCCGACTGCCGGACTCCCACCGCCCAACCCTGATCCATCGCCGCGACCTGAGCCGCCACCACCCTTCTGACCGGATCTACCGTGGGGTGCCGGAGGCTGTGACGGTGCCTGTTCCTGTGCGGCCGTCTGCTGGTGACGAAGGAGTAGGTCAGCGTGCCGCGTGCCGGCCAGTGCTGGTCGAACTCTCGGCAGTGGACGTCCTGCCCGTCTGCCCCGTACCAGCTTCCACATGGCTGCCGCCGGATTCGTCGCCATCACCTTCTTGCTCGGCCACCTGCGCCCGCTTGCGCCGTCGCTCGCCACGGCGCTCCACCAGCAGATACAGCACCGGCACCAGCAGCAGCGTGAGGAACGTGGAGGTGACCAGTCCGCCGATCACCACCAGCGCCAGCGGCTGGGAGATGAACGCGCTGCCGCCGGTCAGCCCGATCGCCATCGGGGTCAGCGCGCCGATCGTGGCCGCAGCGGTCATCAGGATCGGCCGCAGCCGGTGCCGGCCGCCCTCGGCGATCGCCTCGGCCAGGCCCATCCCTTGCTTCCGGTACTGGTTGATCAGGTCGATGAGCACGATCGCATTGGTGACCACCACCCCCACGAGCATCAGCGCACCGATCAGTGCGGCCACACCCATCGGGGTGCCGGTCGCCAGCAGCAGAGCCACCGCACCGGTCGCCGCGAACGGCACCGACACCAGCAGGATCAGCGGCTGGACCAGCGAGTTGAACGTCGCCACCATCACCAGGTAGACGATCAGGATCGAGGCCAGCAGTGCCAGACCGAGCTGGCTGAACGCCTCCTCCTGGTCCGCGCTCACCCCGCCGATCTCCGCGTTCACACCTTCGGGCAGGTCCACCTCGTCGAGTGCGGTCTGCAGATCGGCGGTCACCGCCCCCAGGTCCGCCGCGGTCGCAGTGGCGCTCACTGTCACGCTGCGTAGCCCGTCGGCGCGGGTGATCTCCACCGG
>DXBY01000214.1 GCA_019116305.1 Candidatus Ruania gallistercoris
CTCCGACGAAAGCTGGGCCGTCGTGACGCCAGTTGACGTGCTCGGCCACATAGTCGTAGCCGCTCGCCGCTTGCGCCGTGCGGTAGCCCTCGTCGGCGGCCAGCCGGCGTAGCGCCGCCGCAGCCACCGGCACATCCCCGAACGGTACGACGGCGCCACCACCGGAGTGCTCGACCAGTTCCGCGGCGGTCTGGTTCGGTGTGGTCACCACGGGGACGCCGTGCGCCAGGTACTCCACCAGCTTGGTGGGCAGCGACCGGGCGTAGTTGGGTTCCTCGTGCAGCAGGGCGAGCCCGGCCAGCGCCCCGGGGAGCTTGGCCAGCGCCTCGGAGTTCGGCAGGAAGTCGAACCACTCCAGGTCACCGGCCCGGTGCGCTTCGCGCAGCTCGGCCTGCAACGGGGCCTCGGCCGGTCCGATCAGCTGGAACGTCAGCTCCGGCACGGCCCGCGCGAGCGCGATCATCTCCTCGCCACCGCGGGCGCGGGAGATCTTGCCGAGGTAGACCACCCGCTGCGGCCCGGGCGGCTGCGGACGCTGCGTGGGCACCAGCACGGAGTTCGGGACCACCGGGTGGGGGCGGCGGAACCGGTCCTGATAGCTGTGCTCGGCCAGCAGCAGGTGGAACCGGCGCTCGGCGAGCCGCTCGGCGGCGCGCACCGCCCAGGCCAGCGGGCGGCGCAGGGCGGCAGGCACCCAGCTGCGCATCGACAGTGCCATCGCGGTGTCCTCGTGCACGTCCCAGACGATCGGTGCCACCCGGTCACCCAGACCGGCTACGGCAAGCAGCAGGTCGGGATCGTGCAGCAGCACCACATCAGCACTCCGGCCAACAGTGGCGATCACCCGCCGGGCGGCACGGACGGCACCGAGCCGCCGCCGGCCACTGGCTCGGGGCAGGTCCAGGCCGCGCACCCCGCCTGGGGCGGTGCGCCCAAAGGCGCTGAACGGTGCCGCGTAGAGGACCTGGTGGCCCGCGGCCAGCAGTGCCGGGATCTGCCGGTACCGGATCCGGGCGTCCTCCGGGTCGTGCACGATCGTGACCACCAGGACGCGCAGCCGGCTGGTCACCGCCGCCGCCTCAGCTCGGCGGCATAGCGGTCCATCACCTCGCCGCTCGGCCCGTCGTCGATCACCTGGCCCTGGTCCAGCCAGATCGCGCGGTCGCACATGTTCCGCACTGCCCGGATGGAGTGGCTGACCAGGAACACGGTGCCGGCACGCTCGCGGATCTGTGCGATCCGCTCCTGGCTGCGGGCCCGGAAGGCCGCGTCTCCGGTGGCGAGTGCCTCGTCGATCATCAGGATGTCCGGGACCGCCGCCGTGGAGATCGCGAACCGGAGCCGGGCTGCCATCCCGGAGGAGTAGGCCTTCATCGGTAGGTGGATGAAGTCCTGCAGCCCGGCGAACTCGACGATCTCGTCGAACCGTTCCTCCACCTGCTTCTTGGTCAGCCCGAGCGCCAGTCCACCGATCATGATGTTGCGTTCGCCGGTGAGGGACTTGATCAGGGCCGCGTTCACCCCGAGCAGTGCCGAGGCACCGGCCACGTACACGTCACCGGCCGAGACCGGCATGAGGCCGGCGACGGCGCGCAGCAGCGTGCTCTTCCCGGCTCCGTTCATCCCCACGATGCCGATCGACTCGCCGTGGTGGGCGACGAAGGAGACCCCGCGCACCGCGTGCACCTCGCTGATCGCGCCGACGTGGCGCCGGCTGCGGTTGAACAGCGCCCGCACCCGCCCGGTCTCCCCGGGCACCGACTTCTTCCGTCCGCCGAACACGCGGTACTTCACGTGCACATCGTCGACGATCACCGACGGTGTGCCCAGCACATGCGGCTCGACCGGTTCGTCAGGCTCGCCGCTGGACTCGTCCGGCTCGTGGTCGATCTCGTCGAAGTCCCGCTCGTCAAAGTCCTCCGGGTTAGTCGCGGCCATACTCATCCTCCGCGCCCCAGAAGAAGATCAGTCCCACGACGGCGAACAGGATCGCCCACCCGGTCGCGGCACCCCACAGCGGCAGGCTCATCGAGACCTCCTGCATCAGGCAGGAGCGCATCAGCGTGAGGTAGACGGCGAACGGCTGGTACTCCAGCACCAGCCCGAGCGTGCCCTCGACGTACCCCTGGATGGAGAAGAACACCCCGGAGACGTACCGCAGCAGCCGGATCGCCACCGGGATGAGGTTGCGCAGATCGCGAGCCACCACCACGATCCGGGCCACGACCAGGCAGGCCCCTGCGGTGAACACCAGGATCAGCGCCAGCGCCACCGGAACGAGCAACCAGGTCCAGGTGATTGGTTCTCCGGTGACGATCACGATCACCAGCATCACGCCGGTCGCGGGCAGCAGGGTGAGCATCTCCGAGACGGCCACGGAGATCGGCAGCACCGCCCGGGGGAAGTTGATCGCCCGGACCAGGTCGATGTTGTTGATGATCGACCTCGCGCCGGAGTTCACCGCCGAGGACAGGGACAGGAAGATGAAGATCCCGATGACCAGGAAGGCCGGGAAGTTGTTGGTGCCGTCGGTGGTGTCCAGCACGAGACCGAACACCAGGTAGTAGACCGCCGCCAGGGTCAGCGGGCTGAGGATGGTCCAGAGCTGGCCGAGGTAGTTGTTCTGGTTCTGCGCGTAGGACTTCGCGTGCGACATCGTCCACAGGAAGCCGCGCCGGGTCCACAGCTCGCGGATGTACTGTCCCAGCGGAGGCCGTTCGCCGACCTTGGTGAGCCCATGCTGGGCGGCCAGGGCTGCCAGTGCGGAGACCTCACCGCCGTTGCCGGAGCGCGCCACTACCGCTGGTCTCCGTGCAGGGCGTCCCAGGAGCCCGGATGCGGCGCAGGAGAGGGCCGCACCGCAGGCTCGAGCCGTCGGTCACGTGCAGCTACTTGCCCCATGACTACTGCTCCGGCACCTTTCGTAGCTGAGGACGTCTGGCAAAATCTCGGGACAGCATACGCCGTCCTGCACCCTGAACGGCACCGCTCCGGGAACGACACGCGCCATGTGACGCGGTTCGCACAGCCGCTCACCGCCCGCGTTCAGAGCGGACGGGACGGACCGGTGAGGATCCGCTCCGCCACTGGGAGGTAGGGGTCGGCGGCGCTGCCCGCGAACGGGAAGCGGAACGGCGCCAGGGCCGGGTCGCTGTGGAACCGCCACAGCGCCCAGACGGCCTCGGTCGCCGAGCGTCGTCGCGGGACGAACGAGAGCGTGGCCACACCGGGGTTGCCGATCGCGGTCATGAAGCGAGCGGCGTGCGCCTCCAGGTCCGGCCACGGCAACGTGTCCAGACCCACGGGGGCGGCGCCGTCGACCAGTCGTGGCGAGCGGCCCAGCTGCAGCTGCTGCCCGGCCGGCAGCACCTCCTCACCGTCCGCCGAGCCGAGAACGTCGGCAGCGGTCAACTCGCTGAGGTACGGCTGCAGCAGAGGGTGGTCCCGGCGGGCGGTGAGCGCCGCGGCCAGCAGCGTGCCCACCTTCGACGTGCCGTCACCGGTGACGGTCAGCGGGACCAGCAGCTGCGCAGCGAGCAGACGGGGACCGGACATCAGCAGGACGCACGCCGTCTCGGTCGGGGTCTCCACCAGCCGGAACCGGGCCGAGGTGGGCACCTGCTCCCAGGCAGCATCGAGAGCCGCCACCGAGTCCACGGTGACCGTGCGCATCGGCGCACCCGGCTGGGGCAGCCGCAGCTGCCAGGAGCGCCACCGCCGGGCCACCAGCTCCGCCGCCTTCTCCCGCTGCGAGGCGCGCAGCCAGTGCCGAGCCATCACCGGGATGCCGACCGTGCGGGCGATCCGGTGCATCACGGACGGGTCGGCGCCGATCGCGCCGGCGATCAAGGTACGCCCGGACCGCTCGGCGATCGTCTCCCCGTCCTCGGTGCGGTGGCGCACGAACCGAGGATCGTCGGTGACCAGAGCGCTCGAGGAGGCCGGCGCTGCTGCGGTCAGTGCTCTTTGCAGCTGCTCGCGGTCCAGCCGGCGCCCGGCCCCGCCGGCCTCCTTCTCCGGGCCGGCATCAGTGGGTGCCGGTGCGGTCTCGGCCAGTGGCCGGGCTTTGGCGACGAGCTCGGTGAGCTGGTTCAGGTCCACGGTGACCCGCTCCGGCGCCTCGCCCTTGCGCCAGGTCGAGTGTGGGATCCGGGCCTCCTTGTGCCAGTGGGCCGCGATCACCAGGTCGTCCACCGGGGAGGACGGCCCGTACAGCGGGTAGAGGTGCAGCGGGAGCTCGTTGTTCAGGTTCACCTCGCAGATCACCACCCGCTGGTCGGTGACCGGTGCGTCGATCCGTTCCAGCAGCAGGTCCACACCGGCATGCAGCGAGGAGGGGAACTGTGCCGCCGCTCGCTCCGCCAGGTCGGCGATCTGCGGGTGCAGCCGTTCGAGCACCTCGTAGCTGTCCCCGCCGGCGGAGATGTTCGCCACATAGTGCAGGAAGACCCGCTGGCCCTGCGCCGGCACCGAGTCCGGGGTGAGTGACTGGGCGGCCAGGTAGCGCTCCTTGTCCGGGCCGAGCTCGATGGGCTGGTGCCGGGTGTAGTCGCTGGTCTCGCGCACAGTGTTCTTCGCCGCGACCAGCTCGGCGATCGTGGCCGTGCCGTCACCGACCACGTTCGCGGGGATCCGCAGCGTTGCCCCGACGGTGCGGCCGTCCACCACGGTGACCCGCAGGTCGATCCCGGTGACCATCTCCTCAACCAGCACGTTCCGCCCCGAGTCCAGGATCGGGGCGGCGGCCGCGACTGCGTCCTCGGCGGTGCTCAGGTGGGTGCTCACGTCCCGGCCGCCACTGCCGGTGACCGGTTTGACCACCACCTCGCCCGCCAGTGCGGTGACGGCGTCCCGCACCTCGTCAGCGCTGGCCGCCTCACTGCCGCGTGCCACCGGCAGGCCGGCGCGGGAGAGGATCGCCTTGGTCAGTGGCTTCCGGTTGGTCACCGCCCGGTCCAGGAAGAGCAACGAGGAGGACATGTTCTTGTAGAACAGCAGGGCCTTTGCACTGTCGCTGAACAGCCGGATCTCCGCCGTCAGCTCCAGGCTGGTGAGGCCGATCCGTTCCGCGGACTGCTCCAGCCGGAGCACGTCCAGCACCCGCTTGTCCACCTCGTGCTCACGTTGGTAGCGGCGTTCGGTCAGGTCACCGACGGCGTCCAGCGCGGCCCGGAGCAGCCCTTCGCTCCGGCTCCGGGCACTCTCACCGGTTCCCGGGCCTGGTCGGTGACTGACGGTGTTCACAGGGCCTGCCCTTCACTGGTTGCACAGTGCGCCGACGAGCGGCTCGGTAGGAGGAGCGTGCATAGAATGCTGCTGACCTGATGGTAGTTCACCGGGGAGGACGCTCCTGCTCTCGACACTGACCGGCCCGGTCCTGGTGGGTGAGATCGGGCGCCCGGATCCGGCCCGGGTCCGGCGGATGGCTCGCGACGTCGGTGCGCCGCCCGAGGTGCTCAGCACGTCTGGGGCCATCCTGCGGGCCCGCGGGGCAGCAGCAGATCCGGATGGCAGCGGGCTGAGCTGGAGCGACGGGCCGCTCCCTGTCGCCGGCGCGGCCGAGGACGTGGTCCGGATCGACCTGGTCGGCGACGAGGTGCACCTGTGCGGCACTGACTCGGGGGCAGTGCCGCTCTACGTCGACCCCACTGACGACGGGGTGCGGCTCTCCTCCCACTTGGACGTGCTGATCCGCACCCGCCCGGCGCCGGTGGCACCGGACTGGGACGGTCTGGCCGCGATGGTGGCCGCCAGCGGGCCGCTGGACGGTCGCACCACAGTGGCCGGTATCCGACGGCTGCGCCCGGGCGAGCGCCTCGTCTGGACGCCGGGCAGCGGGTCCCGGGTCAGCACCGACTGGTCCTGGCCGCAGATCGCTCCGGGAGTCGGGAAGTCGGCGGACCTGGCCGAGGCGCTGCATGCGACACTCGGCCGGCTCACGGCGTCCGGGCCGGTGCTCTCGCTGCTCAGCGGCGGGTGGGACTCCCGGCTGCTGCTTGCGCTCGCAGTCGGTACCGGCGGGTCGGTCCAGGCCCTGACCACCTCCTCCGACACCGGGACCGTGATGGAGGAGCTGGTCGCCGCACAGGTTGC
>DXBY01000215.1 GCA_019116305.1 Candidatus Ruania gallistercoris
CGACGACGTTGCCCAGGTGGCGGCCGAGGTGCTCGCCCGCCCGGACACGGAGGGCACCACGGTCCCGTTCATCAACGGTGAGATGAGCATCACAGCGGCGCTTGACCAGGTGGCCACCCGGAGGTAGCCGAGCGCCGCGTAACTGACGTAGTGTCAGGAACATGGAAATCGTCTACGGGATCGTCCTTGTCCTGCACCTGATCGGCTGGGCGCTGGTGCTCGGTGGTGCCGTCTACGGCTTGCGCGAAACGACGACGAACAAGGGCATGCTGCACGGCATCCTGACCGCGCTGATCGCGGGCATCATCATGGTGGGCCTCGGCTCGGCCGGCGTAGCCGGTCCGGAGCCGAACAACATCAAGATCGGCGTGAAGCTGGTGATCGCGTTGGTGGTGACGGCGATGGTGCTGGTGGGCAGCCGTAAGGAGACGGTGACCAAGGGTTTCCTCGGCGGTGTCGCCGGGCTCACCGTGCTCAACGTCGCCATCGCGGTGCTCTGGTAGGAGTTCAGTCAGCGTTCGACGCCGGAGGTCGACCGCAGTCGGCGGCGCCCGTGGGTGCCCTCGCTCTACCGCGTGCTGCCCATCGGGCCGACGTGAGGTTGGCCCTTCGCGGGGGCCGACCGTCGTCTGCGTGCGGCAATGCTCGCTGGACTTTTGTCTTGGCGGAAACGAAAGTAACTGCTACTGTCCCTCGTGGTGCGAGGCGACGCCCGGTTGTGATCACGTAGACGTAGGACTTCTGTAGTTCAAGAGCCATAACCGAGGTCGGTGGCGGCAGGACGACATCGGCAGTGGGTGCTCGCGGCTGGACGCGCCTGGTTGTTGGGAGAACTCAAGGAGGAGACTGTGTCCAGACCTTCTACGGGCAGCCGTCGGCTGGTCCGAGGTGCCGTTGCCGCGTTGTCGGCTGCGGTGCTGATGCCGCTGGGCATTGCCGGGGCGAGTGCGGCTCCGGTACCTCCCGATGCGCTCCCGGAGCAGGAGCCTGGTGTCACCCTGCGAACGTTCCAGCTGGGTCGCGCTCCGGAAGCAGTCTGCGAGCTGGTGCCGGGAACCACACCCAACGTCGACAAGTTGATGGAGACCATCGACTGGGACTCCGAGGAGCAGTTCGGCCTCGGTGACCACTTCGTCACGCACGCCCTGGCCAACCTGAACGTGGCCGAAGCCGGGGAGTACGAGTTCCGGATGACCAATGACGACGGGGCGCTGTTCTACCTGGACGATGAGCTGGTCCTGGAGAACGACGGCCCCCAGGACTCCACCTCCGTCACGGGCGCGGTGACACTGGAGGCGGGATTCCACGCTCTGCGCATCGAACACTTCGACGGCACGAACGATCAGCGGTTGACCCTGGAGTGGAAAGTCCCGGGATCAACCGAGTTCGTGACGGTACCGCAAGAGGTGCTGAGCACCGAGGCGGGAGTGGTGCGGGTGACTGCACCAGGGATCAAGAACTGCGTGGGCGACAGCGACACCGCGGGAGACGGGCTCCCGCTCTTCGACGTGAACCCCAACTACGAGCTGGTCGATCTGCGCCCTGAGGGCTTTGAGCCGATGGTCTCGGCGCTCGACTTCACCGCCGAGGGCGACATGGTCGTCGTCACCTCGGGAAATGTCAGCCCTGGGGGCTGGACCGACGATCCGCACTCCGGTGAGGTGTACCTCCTCGAGGGTGTGCAGGACGCCACCGGCCCGGAGGACGTCACCGCCACCCTGGTCGCGTCCGAACTGTTCAACCCGATGGGCGTGGCGGTCATCGATGACTCCATCTTCGTCTCCGAACGGGACGGCTTGACGGAGCTGACTGACCCTGATGGGGACGGCCAGTACGACCAGAGCGAGCAGATCGCCACCTGGCCGTTCGGCGAGAACTTCCACGAGTTCGCCTTCGGCCTGATCTACGACGAGGACTACTTCTACCTGAGTCTGTCCGTGGCGATCGATCAGGGTGGTGCCTCGACCGAGCCGCAGCCGGCCGAGAACCGGGGGACGGCCATCAAGGTCGATCGCGAGACGGGTGAAGTGAGCTACATCGCCGGTGGCCTGCGCACTCCGAACGGAATTGCCTGGGGGCCGAACGAGGACCTCTTCGTGATGGACAACCAGGGCGACTGGCTGCCCAGCTCGAAGCTGGTGCACGTTGAGCAGGACCGCTTCTTCAACCACTACAACCAGCCGGCCGGCCCGTTCGACGACCAGCCCGTGACCCCGCCGGCGGTGTGGATCCCGCAGAACGCTATCGGGAACTCACCGAGTGCACCGATCACGCTGGAAGAGGGACCATTCGCCGGTCAGATGCTCTTCGGCGACGTCACCTACGGCGGCCTGCAGCGGATCGCGCTCGAAGAGGTCGAAGGCGAGTACCAGGGCGCGGTCTTCCGGCACAGTGCCGGACTCGAGGCCGGCGTCAACCGGACCATCGTCGGCCCAGACGGTTCCGTCTACGTCGGCGGGATCGGGGAAGCAGGAAACTGGAGCGAGCCCGGCAAGCTGGACTACGGCCTGCAGAAGCTGGTCCCGGTGAGCGATGGCACGTTCGACATGCACGCGGTCAACCTCGTCGAGGGCGGCTTCGAGATCAGCTACACCGAGCCGCTGTCCGACGCCACCGTCGAGAACCTTGCCGAGGCCTATGACGTCTCGCAGTGGCGTTATGTGCCCACTTCCTCCTACGGAGGACCCAAGGTCGGCGAAGAGATCCTGCCCGTGACGAACGCTGAGGTCTCGGCCGATCGCACGACGGTGACTCTGGAGATCGACGGGTTGCGGCCCGACCGGATCGTGCACATCCGATCGCCGCACGATCCACAGCCCTTCGAGTCCGAAGAGGGTGAGCAGCTCTGGAGCACCGAGGCGTGGTACACGCTGAACCAGCTGCCCGGATACGTCGGCCCGGCCGATCGTGGCTTCTACGAGGCCGAGCACGCGGCGCTGATCGGTGGCGCCGATATCGACGCTGAGCACAGCGGCTACTCAGGTGCCGGCTTCGCCGATGCCATCCAAGAGGTCGGTGCCGGGGTCAGCTTCGACGTCACAGTGGAGGAAGCGGGTACCTACCCCACGTTCCTGCGGTACGCCAACGGCCCGGACCCGTTCGAAGGTCCCAAGACCCTGTCCTTGTACGTCAACGGCGAACGAGTGGGCCCATGGGAGCTGCCGAGCACGGGGACCTGGCAGACCTGGGACACGGTCAGCCGTGACCTGGAGCTCGACGCCGGAACCAACGAGGTGTCGCTCCGCTACGACGAGGGCGATGACGGCAACGTCAACCTGGACGCGCTGTCCATCAACCAGCCGGACATCTGCACACCGATCGAGCCTGAAGCCGGCTATTCCTCCTTGTTCGACGGAACTCTCGCCAGCTTCGAGGACTGGAGCCTGGCCGGTGACGGCTCGTTCGGCCGGGACCAGGACTGCAACCTGCGCACCAGTGGCGGTATGGGCCTGCTGTGGCACGGCGAGGAGCAGGTGGGCGACTACAGCCTCACGCTGGACTGGAAGATGGTCAAGGACGACAACGGCGGGGTGTTCGTCGGCTTCCCCGATCCCGGTGATGATCCGTGGATCGCCGTGAACCAGGGGTACGAGATCCAGATCGACGCATCGGACGAACCCGACCGGACCACCGGTGCCGTCTACACCTTCCAGGGCGCCGACGAAGAGGCCCGGGACGCGGCCCTCAACCCCGTGGGTGAGTGGAACTCCTACGAGATCCGCGTCGAGGGAGACAACATCCGGATCTACCTCAACGAGGTGCTGATCAATGACTTCATCAGTACCGACCCGGCTCGGGACCTGAGCCAGGGATTTATCGGCCTGCAGAACCACGGCGACGGGGAGACTCTCTACTACCGCGACGTGCAGATCCAGGCGCTGGACGAGGCTCCCGCGGAAGTCACTCCGGAGGAGGTCACCTTTACTGATGAGCCGGGCACTGCGGATGATTCGTTCACGGTTCCTGAGGTGGAGGGCGTGGAGTACCTGGTCGAGGGTGAGGTTGTTGAGGCTGGTACTCATGCGGGTGCGGGGTCGGTGACCGTCACCGCGCAGGCGCTGGAGGGTTATGAGCTGGCCGAGGGCGCCACGACCGAGTGGTCGTTCGTGTTCACGAATGTGGATCCTGAGCGGCTCACGGTTCCGGTGGAACAGGTGTCGGTGCAGATGTTTTCGTTGATTCCGTGGGTGGATGAGGTTGGTCTGGAGGCGGTGTTGGAGCGCCTGGGTGAGATCGGGTTCGTCAACATTGAGCCCTTTGGTGGCAACTTCGAGGGGTACACGGCTGAGGAGTTCCGTGATCTTGCTGCGGGGTATGGGTTGAGTGTTCCTTCTTCGCATTATGAGGTGGATGAGGATTCCTTCGATGCGACGTTGGAGTTCGTGGACACCCTGGGTCAGGAGTATGTGGGCTCTGGTGGGTTTGCTGCTCCGGGGATTGACTCGTATGAGGACACGTTGGCCACTGCGGAGACGATGAACCGGTTGGGTCAGCGTTCGGTGGAGGCTGGTGTGGGGAAGTTCTTCGGGCACAACCACGATGGTGAGTTCACCACCACGTATGAGCATGAGGGTGAGCAGATGTCCGCGTGGGAGATTCTGGTGGCTGAGACTGATCCGGAGTATGTGACGTTCGAGCTGGATGTGGCGTGGGCGGCTCATGCTGGTGTGGATGTGCCGGCGCTGATCGGTGAGTATGGCGATCGGATCGAGTTG
>DXBY01000216.1 GCA_019116305.1 Candidatus Ruania gallistercoris
CTCCTCTCCCTCGCCTCCGACCTGTCCGAGGAAGCCGCCGACCTGGACCTGGACGCGGTGCTGGACGTGCCGGTGGTGTACGCCTCCGCCAAGGCCGGCCGGGCCTCCCTCACCCAGCCCGCTGATGGTGAGCTGCCCGACGCCGACGACCTGGAGGCCCTGTTCGAGACCATCCTCGGCAGCATCCCGGCCCCCACCTTCGACGCCGAGGCCCCGCTGCAGGCCCAGGTCACCAACCTGGATGCCTCCCCGTTCCTGGGCCGGCTCGCGCTGCTGCGGATCCACAACGGCACCATCCGCAAGGGGCAGACCGTGGCCTGGGTGCGCCACGACGGCAGCACCCGGAACGTGAAGATCAGCGAGCTGTTGCGCACCCAGGCCCTGGACCGGGTGCCCGCCACCGAGGCCGGCGCGGGGGACATCGTGGCCGTGGCCGGGATCGAGGACATCACCATCGGGGAGACCCTCACCGATCCGGACGACCCGCGTCCGCTGCCGCTGATCACCGTGGACGACCCGGCCATCTCGATGACCATCGGGATCAACACGGCACCGTTGGCCGGCAAGGTCAAGGGGGCGAAGGTGACCGCCCGCCAGGTCAAGGACCGGCTGGACCGGGAGCTGATCGGCAACGTCTCCCTGCGGGTGCTGCCCACCGGGCGGCCGGACGCCTGGGAGGTGCAGGGCCGCGGTGAGCTCGCCCTGGCGATCCTGGTGGAGCAGATGCGCCGCGAGGGCTTTGAGCTCACCGTCGGCAAGCCGCAGGTGGTCACTCGGGAGGTCGACGGCCGCACGTACGAGCCGATCGAGCGGATGACCATCGATGTGCCGGAGGAATATCTCGGCGCGGTCACCCAGCTGCTCGCCGGCCGCAAGGGCCGGATGGAGACGATGGCCAACCATGGCACCGGCTGGGTGCGGATGGAGTTCCTGGTGCCGGCGCGCGGGCTGATCGGCTTCCGCACCCGCTTCCTCACCGAGACCCGCGGCACCGGGATCGCCTTCTCCATCGCCGAGGGGTACGAGCCGTGGGCCGGGGCGATCGACTTCCGCACCACCGGCTCCCTGGTGGCGGACCGGCCCGGTGTGGCCACCCCGTTCGCGATGCTGAACCTGCAGGACCGGGGCACGTTCTTCATCCAGCCCACCGACGAGGTTTACGAGGGCATGATCGTGGGGGAGAACGCCCGTGGTGAGGACATGGACGTGAACATCACCAAGGAGAAGAAGCTCAACAACATCCGGTCCGCCACGGCCGAGACCTTCGAGAACCTCACCCCCTCGCGCACGCTCACCCTGGAGGAGTCGCTGGAGTTCGCCCGGGAGGACGAGTGCGTGGAGGTCACGCCGGAGGCGGTGCGGATCCGCAAGGTCATCCTGGACCAGCACAGCCGGGTGAAGGCGGCCCGCCGCAAAGACTGAGTCGCGGCCTGCTCGCGGCACCGGCGCATTCGAACACCGTGTGCGCATTCGAACACCGCTGTACGCAGGTTCCGATGCGCCAACGGTGTTCGCACGGGTGGTGGTCCCGCGATGGGAGAGGATGGACCGGTGAGTACCTCGCCGACCCCGTACGCCGCCCCGCCGGGTGGCGTGCTCGCGGTCTTCGCCCACCCGGACGACGAGACCCTCAGCGCCGGCGGCCTGCTCGCCCGTCTCGCCCGCACCGCGCCGGTGCACCTGGTCACCAGCAACCGCGGTGAGCGCGGTGAGGTGATCCCCACCGACATCGCCCACCTGGAGGGCCGCCCGGCCGACCTGGCCGAGCTGCGCGTGGCCGAGCTGAGCACCGCGCTGGAAGCCCTGGGCATCACCGAACACTCCTTCCTCGACCAGCTCGACGGGCATGAGCCCCCGGTGCGGTTCACCGACTCCGGGATGCGCTGGAACGGTAGCTCCCGGGTGCGGGCGCTCCCGGATCCGGCCGCGGAGCGGTCCGCGTTCAGCAACGCCGCGCCCGAACCGGTCGCCCGCGTGCTCGCCGCGCACATCCGCCGGCTCCGCCCCGCGCTGGTGGTCACCGATGAGCCTGACGGCGGATACGGTCACCCGGACCACGTGCATGCCGCCCGGGTCACGGCTCGGGCGGTGCGGCTCGCCGCTGCAGCGGAGGAAGCGCTCGACGGCGATCCGTGGTCGGTCCCGGCCCTCGCCTGGATCGTCCGTCCGGTCTCCGAGGTGCGCGCCGCCACGCAGTGGTTGGCCCAGCACACCGGCCGGCCCCGGTTGAGCGCGATGGGCCGCGCACTGGACGTGCCCGATCCCGATGGGGAGCAGCCCACGATCGTGGTCCCGGACGAGCAGGTGGACGCGGCGGTCGACGTCTGTGAGGTGAGTGCGCAGGTGCTCGCCGCCGTCCGGGCGCACCGCAGCCAGGTCCAGGAAGCCACCCTGGTGGCACCACCCGCATCGGGAGCGCCCGCTGCTGCCGAGGACCCGGCCCGCCCGGCGGCGGCGATCGGCTGGTTCGCGCTCAGCAACGACATCCTGCAACCGCTGTACGGCCGCGCGTGGCTTCGCGCCGACCCCCAGTGGTGTGCTCCGGCCACGCTGCGCCTCACCCTGACGGACCTGACCAGCCCAGGCTCCGCCGTCGACGCCGAGACCAGGCACAGCGACCAGAGCCCGGACGCCTCCGCCGTCGACGAGGTACCCCGCTGGTATCGGCTGGCGATGAGCGCGTTCACTGTGGTGATGGGGGTGATCTTCGCCTTCGCCGGCACCGCCTTCCACCGCTGGATGCTGCCCTGGGGCGTGCTGATGGCGCTGCTGGCAGTTGCCGCCGGCGGAGTGCTCGCGCGCACCTTCGCCGACCGGCGAGGATCGGTCGGCTACGCACTCGCGGTGACCGTGACGATCTTCCTCACCACCTGGTGGCGCCCCGGCGGGGACGTCCTGGTGGCCGCACAACCGATCGGCTATGTGTGGCTGGTCGGAGCACTGCTTGCCGGAGCAGCGGGGCTGGCCGCACCGAGGAGGTGGTTCCGTGACGAGCCCTGAGGACGAGGAAGCGTTCCGGGTGGTGATGTCCCGGCTGGCATCCGGGGTGTGCGTGCTGGCTGCACGGGACGGCCGGCACGATCTGGCGATCACCGCGACCTCGGTGGTCTCGGTCTCTCTCGATCCACCGACGGTGCTGTTCTGCGTGCACTCCGACGCCCGGATCGCCGATGCGGTGTCCGAGGGCAGTCGGTGGGCGGTGAGCATCCTCGGGGAGAAGGGGCTGCCCGAGGCGGACTGGCTGGCCACGCCGGGCCGGCCCACCTTGGACCAGCTCGCGCGGGTGCCGCACACCCGGGGCGAACACTCCGGTGCCGCGGTGCTCACCGCTGCGTCCGCCTGGCTGGAGTGCGAGACCACCTGGGTGCGCGCCGCTGCCAGCCATGACGTGGTGGTCGGGCGGGTGCTCGGGACCGGCGTGGCGCCGGAGAACACTGGCGCGATCGTGCACCACCTCGGGGGGCTTCGGCAGCTGCGCTGATCGACACAACCGAAGCGGCCCGGGAAACGTTACAGAGTGTGACGTGCGCGGGCGCGTACATGTCCGAGAAGTCGCGCAACTGCCGGTAGAATCCCGCCCGGGGCCACGTCGTGAGTAGTGGCCGACACGTGGAGGGCGAACGGGTGCGAGGTGAGCAGACGCCGGACTCTGAGGAGACAGGCGGCAACCAGCCGGACGAGGACGTCCCGGCGACCAACAGCGGGGGGCTGACCCCGGGCGACGCCGACGACCCCGAAACCGCGCAGACGCCGGAGACCACCGAGCTGGCCGGCGACGGTGCAGATCCCGACGCCCGCGAGGGACTCGGCACGGCCGGCTCCGGCGACGGCCCGGCACCTGGGCCCGATCCCGATGAGCCCGCCGACGCCACCCAGGTGCTGCCCGCTGCTGCAGCGGGCGATACCGACCAGCCCACAGACGAGGAACCCGTGACACCGAAGAAGCGACGCCGTGGCGCGAAGGCCGTGATCTGGTCCGCCGCCGCCCTGGTGGTGCTGGCCGGTGTCTACGTGGCCGGTGCCTGGTTCCTGGGCGACCGCGTGCCCGGAGAGACCCGTGTGGCCGGGGTGGACTTGTCCGGTCTGCCGGTGGACGAAGCCGAACGCGTGCTTACCGAGAGCCTCGCGGACCAGACCACGGAGCCGATCGAGGTCACCTTCGGCGAGTCCACCACGGAGATCGACCCGGAACAGGCCGGCCTCGCCCTGGACCCGGAAGCCACGGTCGCCTCCTTCACCGGATTCACGCTGGATCCGAACGTCGTCTTCGGGCACCTCTTCGGCCTCGGCGACCGGCCGCCGGTGACCACAGTGGACGAGGATGCGCTGAACGCCAGCCTGGAGACGCTCCGCGAACAGACCGCGGTCGCCCCCGTGGAGGGTGCGATCGAGTTCGCCGACGGCGAGCCCCAGGTCACCGAACCGGAGGACGGCACCGAGCTGGACGTGCCGGCCGCCGCCGAGCTGCTGGCCGAAGACTGGATCACCGGCGACCGCCCCCTCACGCTGCCCACTGCCGATGTTGCGCCGGAGATCGGCGCGGAGCAGGTCGAGGCAGCGATGACCGACCAGGTCGAGGTGATGATGAGCGGCCCGGTCACTGTGGCCGTGAACGACGCCGAGGCCGAACTCAGCCCGGCCCAGCTGGTCTCGGCCGCCAGCATGCAGGTCGACGGCGGTCAGCTCACCTTGGCACTGGACGGCGAACGTCTGGCCGAGCTGGTCACCGAGAAGGTGCCGTCGGTGGGGGACACACCCGAGGATGCCCGGATCGTGCTGCGTGACGGTGAGCCGCACATCATCCCAGCCGTCACCGGAACCGGGTTGGACCCGGACGAGCTCGGCCAGGCCGTACGCGAGCGTGCGGTGGATGCCGAGGACCGTACCGCCACTGTGGAGCTGGCCCAGACCGAACCGGACTTCTCCACCGAGGACGCCGAGGAGCTCGGCGTGACCGAGGTGATCGGCAGCTACGAGACCGCCTACCCGTACAACCCGAACCGTACGGTGAACCTGGAAGCCGGCACCAGCCACATCAACGGCACGCTGATCAAGCCCGGTGACCAGTTCTCCCTGCTGGAAGCGCTACGCCCGATGACCACGGCGAACGGGTACGTCGCCTCCGGGGTGGTGGAGAACGGCTTCGAGTCCAACGCGGTGGGCGGTGGCCTCTCCCAGGTGTCCACCACCACGTTCAACGCCGCCTTCGAGTCCGGTCTGACCGATGTCACCCACCAGCCGCACTCCCGCTGGTTCTCCCGGTACCCGGAGGGGCGGGAGGCCACTCTGTGGGACCCGTCGATCGACATGGTGTTCGAGAACAACACCGGCTACGGCGTGCTCATCCAGGCCTATGTCACCGACTCCGAGGTGGTGGTCAAGATGTGGGGCACGGACGTGTTCGACGTGTCCATCAACACCGGCGACCGGTACGACTTCACCTCCCCGCGCACTGTGTACAACACCTCCCCGAGCTGCACCCCCGAGGGCGGCGGCGAGAGCGGGTTCAGCGTGCAGGTCACCCGCACCGTGCGCAAAGGGGAGGAAGTGGTGGAGCAGCGCACCTACACCCACACCTACAGTGCGTGGAACCGCGTGGTCTGCGGGGCACCGCCCAGCGATGACGATGATGACGATGGCGGCGACAACAACGACGGCGGCGGGGACGACGAGGACAGTTAGCCGACCCCGAGCGCGACCGTCTCCTGGCGCGGGTCAGCGGCGGGGCGGTGGTGGCGGTGGAACCCGCTTGCCGAGCACGATGTCGGCGGCCGGCACGCTCACCGGCCCGCGCCGCGTGCTCACCTCCAACCCGCTGGGATCGACTCGGAGCAGCTCGCCGAGGGCATCGGAGTAGCCACCGGCCGCCACCCGGAAGCGCACCACCACCCGCTCACCCACCTGCCACTGACGCCAGAACTGCTCGGTCATCGGTCCACCTCCGTCCGGTGTGCCCAGTCTCACCCACCCGCGGACGGGCAGCGGGCCCCGCTCAGGTGGCAGAGGGACCCCCGATATGGGCGATACTAGAGGTCAGGACCTGGGCTCGCTGCCCGCAGGCGCCGGTATGAAGGGACTGCAGTGACGTACGTGATCGCGCAGCCATGCGTGGATGTCAAGGACAAGGCCTGTATCGACGAGTGCCCCGTGGACTGCATCTACGAGGGTGAACGCATGCTGTACATCCACCCGGACGAATGCGTGGACTGCGGTGCCTGTGAACCGGTGTGCCCGGTGGAAGCCATCTACTACGAGGACGACACTCCCGAGCAGTGGGCCGAGTACTACGAGGCGAACGTCAACTTCTTCGACGACATCGGTTCCCCGGGTGGAGCCGCCAAGCTTGGCCTGATCCCCAAGGACCACCCGATCGTCGCCAAGCTGCCGCCCCAGGCCGACTGACGTGGGCTTCGCCCCGCTGGCGGAGGGCTACCCCTGGGACCAGCTCGCGCCCTACGCCGAGCGTGCCCGGGCCCACCCCGGCGATGTGGTCGACCTGTCCATCGGTACACCGGTGGACCCGACACCGGCGGTGATCCAGGAGGCGCTGCGCAGCGGCGCCGATGCCCCCGGCTACCCGAAGGCGCACGGCAGCCCGGCGCTGCGGGAGGCGATCTGCGACTGGTTCACCCACCGCCGTGGAGTGCGGGGGTTGGTGCCGGAGGCGGTGCTGCCCACTGTGGGGAGCAAGGAGCTGGTCGCCACCCTGCCCTCCCTGCTCGGACTCGGTCCCGGCGATGTGGTGGTGGTCCCGGAGATCGCCTATCCCACATATGCCGTCGGGGCTCGGCTGGCCGGGGCGCAGGTGCGCAGCACCGATGACGTCGCCGCCTGGGCGGATGATCCCGCCGTCCGGTTGGTCTGGGTGAACTCCCCGTCGAACCCCACCGGCGCAGTGCGCACACCGGAGCAGTTGCGCGAGGTGGTAGCGGCCGCGCGGCGCCTGGGCGCCGTGGTCGCCTCCGACGAGTGCTATGCCGAGCTGGCCTGGGCCCAGCCGTGGGCCGGTGACGGCGTCCCGTGCCTGCTCGCCGACGAGGTCGCCGGGGCGGACCACAGCGGGTTGCTCAGCCTGTACTCGTTGTCCAAGCAGTCCAATCTGGCTGGCTACCGAGCCGCCTTCGCAGCCGGTGACCCGGAGCTGGTGGCGCAGCTCGTGCTGCTGCGTCGGCACATCGGCATGATCGTTCCTGCACCGGTGCAAACGGCGATGATCGCAGCGCTGGGTGATCAAGCACACGTGACCGATCAGCGTGAGATCTACCACACCCGACGCGCTCGCCTGGTGCCGGCACTGACCGACGCAGGCTACGCCGTCGACCATTCCGAAGCGGGACTGTACCTGTGGACCCGGCCGGCAGCGGGAGCGCAGACCTGCTGGGAGCTGGTGGCGGAGTTCGCCGAACGTGGGATTCTGGTGGGACCGGGCGCCTTCTACGGCGCCGCCGGGGACAGTCACGTGCGCATCGCCCTGACCGCCACCGACGAACGGATCGCCGCCGCCGCCCACCGCCTCTCCTAGGTCGTCCTGTCCGGCGTGCGCTAGAGGGCACGCCGGACAGGACGACTGGGCTGATTTCCGGATTCGTACGGCGGGCAGGTACGTTGTGTGAAGAAGTGATGAAGCCTGCCGGGACCCGGCAGCACTGTGGGAACCCCTCACTGACCCAAGGAAGGGACGATATGTCCGACGCCGCCCTCACCCCCGCCACGTTCACGGTGGACGACCACCATCTCGAGTTCGCTCGGGTTCCGGCGGTGGAGGGTAATCCCGGCGTCGACATCTCCAACCTGCTCAAGGAGACCGGGTTGGTGACCCTGGACTCCGGGTTCGTGAACACCGCCAGCTGCGAGTCCGAGATCACCTACATCGACGGCGGGGCCGGGATCCTGCGCTACCGTGGGTACCCGATCGAGCAGCTAGCGGAGAAGTCCTCCTTCCTCGAGGTCGCCTACCTGCTGATCAACGGTGAGCTGCCGACGGCCGAGCAGCTGTCCGCGTTCGTGGAGCGGATCGAGCGGCACACCCACCTGCACGACAACTTCAAGGCGCTGATCGGCGCCTTCCCCGACTCTGCGCACCCGATGGCGGTGCTCACCTCCGCGGTCTCCGCACTGCCGGGCTACTACCCGGAGAGCGTGGACCCGTTCGACGCCGACGCGGTGGAGCTGGCCACGGTGCTGCTGCTGGCCAAGCTGCCCACCATCACCGCGTACGCGTTCCGCCAGTCCCGCGGCCAGGAGATGATCGGCCCGGACCAGTCGCTCGGCTACCTGCCCGACTTCCTCCGGATGAGCTTTGCCAACGGTGGCAGCCAGGAGGTGGACCCGGAGCTGGTCAATGCGCTGAACCTGCTGCTCATCCTGCACGCGGACCATGAGCAGAACTGCTCCGCATCCACGGTGCGGATCGTCGGCTCCTCGCACGCGAACATCTACGCCTCGGTGGCTGCCGGTATCGGCGCGCTCTCCGGGCCGCTGCACGGTGGGGCGAACGAGGCGGTCCTGGCGATGCTGAACGAGATCCACTCCAGCGACGATGACGTGGACACGTTCATGAACCGGGTGAAGAACAAGGAGAAGGGCGTACGCCTGATGGGCTTCGGTCACCGGGTGTACAAGAACTACGACCCGCGCGCCGCGATCGTGAAGAAGGTCGCCGACACGGTGCTGCAGAAGCTCGGCATGCGCGACGACCTGCTCGACATCGCGATGCGGCTGGAGGAGATCGCCCTCTCCGACGACTACTTCATCGAGCGTAAGCTCTACCCGAACGTGGACTTCTACAC
>DXBY01000217.1 GCA_019116305.1 Candidatus Ruania gallistercoris
TCCGCGCTGAGCACAGCGGTGACGTCCACATCACCGGGCTGCAAGGTGACCGCTGCGCCGCCGCCAGGCGCGCCGCCTCCGGCTCGGGCAGCAAAGGCCGCGGGACCACCCGGTCCTCCGGTGGTGTTCGGACGCAGCCCCTCCTCGTAGATCGTCTCCAGCTCCGGGGTACCAGACCCGAGCACCGCGGCGTAGTCGGCCGCACGTCTGACCGCATCGGTGAGCGCGGCGCGGCGCACCTCTGCCTCGGCGGCACGACGGGCCTGTTGGGTCAGCTCCCAGGAGATGCCCTGCAGGTTCACCCCGCGCCGCTGGCCGACGGAGCTCACCCAGGCGCCGAGGGCGTCGAAGTCCTGGAACCGGACCAGTACCTGGGAGGTGGCGCGGAACTTGGTGATCGTGGTGTCGGAGTCCTTCACGTACTCCTTCACCGATTGGCTGCGGACCTGCTCGGCACCCCACCAGGTTGCGGCACCGGAATCGACGTGCTCCCGCGCCTGCTCCGTCACGGCACGGTGCGCCTCCGTGCTCTCGGCCAGCACCGCCGCCCGGTCCTGCCCTTCCAGGGTGATCGCGATCCGCACCTGGGCACGCTCTGGTCGATGGCTGTGGGTGGCGCGGCCGTGCACGCTGATCCGGGTCATCGGATCATGATCCCACCGCCCTCAGGTGAATGCGGAGACGAGCCGGAGGATGGCGAACCCGAAGGCGAAGAACACGAACAACGAGAGCGCCACGATCAGGTAGAGCTGCGCGAACCCTCTGACGACGTCACGAACCCGGGACCACCGCACCCGGCGTCTGCCTCGCCGCAGCCGCCGCCCGGTCGCGGCGACTTGCGGGACCGGCTCCTGCCAGGCCGGTCCGGGAGAGGCCATCGCGCTGCGGATGGCATCCACACGTTCCGCCGCCTGTTGCCCCGGCACTCGCTGGTCCCGGTACCGCTCGGCACGGCGGGCAAGGGCAGGTGCCACCTCGCGGAGCACGGCACCGGTCCGGTGCCACACCTCAGGCGCAGTGAAGTCGGCCAGATCAGCGGTGAAGAAGATCAGGGTGTTGCCGGTGATCTCGAGGTGGTACTCGGCCGCATGGTCCAGCAGCGTGGCCATCACTGCCGGGGTGAAGACGAACAACGCGTCGCGTTCGTAGCCGCGGGGGGCATACACCTCGAAGCCGCGACCGAACGGGCCGGCGAGGGGGAGGCGCTGACCGATCCCCGCACGGGGAAACTCCCGTGGCAGGTCGGCGGCTCCGGACGATTCGAGCAGGAGGTGCGGGAGCGGTGCGGGCAAGGTCGTCATCAGGTAGTGCCACTCGAGGGAGTGCTCCCGCCGGCTGAGCAGGTTGCCGAACTCGAGCTGTGGACCCACGTAACGCGGGTTGCACCGCGCCGTCCGGTCCGGGCCGGTGATCAACGAGGCGAACCTCGCCCGACCCACCGGCTCGGACTCGACTCCGTTGGCCAGCGCGGTCAGGTGGGTGCGCCAGACGGGCAGCTGGTCACTGCGCCGAGGCCGGTCCACCCAGGCCGTCAGTCTCTTCGCGCCGTAGGCGAGGAGGCTGAAGACCGCGAGGGAGATGATCAGGTCTCGAACCGCGTTCGGTTGGATCCGCGGCTGGGCGGCGGGATCGATGCGGCCACCGAAGACGAACCAGATCACGCCGAAGAACACCGCGAACAGGGCAAGGAAGACGAGTTCCAGCACCGACCGCCGTCGGGGCACCTTCGGCCGCGACTCCTCATCCAGGTCGGCGATCGCCGCTTCGACCTCGCCCTCCGGGGCGTTCAGCCACCGCACGTCCACCTGGTCTGTTCCTCCGCACCCAGCTCTGCCAGCACTCTACCGAGCACTCGCGCCAGCCCGGTGCTCGCGCCGGCGGCGGGCCGCAGCCGGTACGCCGCACCGCCGGGGGCTTTCCACACGGTGGCCCTAGCCAGCAGTCGCTTCCGCGACGAACTCCTCGGCGCCGTCCCAGGAGGTGATCTGCAGCTGCCCGCCCAGGATCTGGTGGGCGACCTGTGGTGCGGCGACCACCTCGCCATCGACCATCATCGCCACCCGCAGCGTGTCTGTGGCCAGCGCGTCGGAGGTGAGGTCGGCGAACGCCTCGCCGTCCGCCTCGGTCATCGTCAGGTTGACCATCACCTGGCCGGACTCCACCCCTTCCGGGGTGTTCTCCGCGCCGAGCTCCAGCTCGAGCACCTCGGTGATCTCCATCCCGTCACCGAGCTGGAAGCACTCCTCGCCGTCGGGACCGGCCACGAAGTCCTCCGCGCAGGGTGTCGCACCGACGTCGTCCACGAGCAGGAACTCGATCGGGTTGGCCAGCTCGACCGGACCAGACCCTTCTCCAGCCGTGGCACCGGTGTCGGCCGACCGACCCTCCTCCGGGCTCGGGTTCTGCTCCGGGTCCTGGTCCGGTGGTGCCAGGTCACAGCCGGACAGTGCGACCAGCAACGCACCCGCCAGCAGCGGCGCGATTCGTGCACTGCCGCTGCGCAGCCACCTCGACCCCACCATGGTCCCACCGTACCCGCGTCGGCCCCGCCCCGAGCGAGACCCGCTGGGCCGGGCCGGCGTTCAGGCCCGGCGGCCGTCCGCAGTCCACAGGCCGGAGCAGCCGCGCCGGTGGCTGCCCACCAGGTGCGTGTCCACCAGCCCGATCGCTTCCATCAGCGCGAACATCGTGGTCGGTCCGACGAACCGGAAGCCCCGTCGGCGCAGCTCCTTGGCCAGCGCCACCGACTCCGCAGACGTGGTCGGCACCTCGGCGGGCGTTGCCGGCACCGGAGTGTGCTCGGGCTGGAAGGACCAGACCAGCTCAGCCAGGCCGCCGTCGTCCCGCAGTGCAAGGGTGGCCTGGGCGTTGGCGATCGTGGCGAGGATCTTGGCCCGGTTGCGCACGATGCCTGCGTCGGCGAGCAGCCGCTCGATGTCCGGCTGGCCGAAGCCAGCCACTGCCTCCGGGTCGAACTCGGCGAACGCGGTACGGAATGCGGGCCGTTTGCGCAGGATGGTCACCCAGGACAGCCCGGACTGGAACGCCTCCAGGCTGAGCCGCTCGAACACCCCGCGCTCGTCGGTGACCGGCAGTCCCCACTCGGTGTCGTAGTAGTCCCGGAGCAGGTCGTCGGTGGCCGCCCAGGCGGGCCGGCCCAGCCCGTCCGGGCCGATCACGACGGCGGTCACAGCCCCTGCCAGTCCGGTTTCGTCTCGTAGGTCTCCCGGTAGTAGTCCGCCAGCTGCAGCCGGGAGGCGGCGGCGCCGTCCACGAGCACGGTGGCGTGCCGGTGGTGCTGCATGATCGTGGCCGGCCACATCGCCGAGACCGACCCCTCCACGAGGTGGTGGATCGCCTCCGCCTTGTGCGCCCCGGTGGCCACCAGCACGAGGTGACGGGCGGCCATGATCGTGCCCAGTCCCTGGGTGAGGCAGTGCGTGGGCACCTGGTCGGAGTCGTCGTCGAAGAACCGGGCGTTGTCGATCCGGGTCTGGCGGGTGAGCGTCTTGATCCGGGTGCGCGAGGCCAGGGACGAGCCGGGCTCGTTGAACGCGATGTGCCCGTCGGTGCCGATCCCGAGAATCTGCAGGTCCACACCACCGGCGGCGGCGATCGCGTCGTCGTAGGCCGCGCAGGCGGCGGGGATGTCCGTAGCGAGCCCGTCCGGGCCCTGCACCGCCTCAGCGGGCAGGTCCACCCGGCCGGTGAAAGCGGTCTCGATCACGTTCCGGTACCGCTGCGGGTGGTCGGCCGCCAGGCCCACGTACTCGTCGAGCAGGAACGCCCGGCTCCGGGCGAAGCTCACCTGACCGGCCTCGTGGCGGCGCACCAGCTCGTCGTAGACGGCCAGCGGGGAGGAGCCGGTGGCCAGCCCGAGCACGGCGTCCGGCTTGCGCTCCAGGAG
>DXBY01000218.1 GCA_019116305.1 Candidatus Ruania gallistercoris
CCGATGCCGCCGCTGCCCGCGAGGCGGTGCGGCCGGTGGTCGGGCGCTACCTGCAGATGACCAACTACCGCAGCAACCTGCAGCGGCTCGGCTTCACCGAGGCCGACTTCGCCGACGGCGGCAGCGACGCCCTGATCGATGCCCTGGTCGCCCATGGCCGGCCTGAGGTCGTGGCCGCGGCGCTGACCGCGCACCTCGACGCCGGCGCCGACCACGTCGCCGTGCAGTTTCTGGACGAGGACATCCTCGCCGCCGCGCGCACTCTCGCCGGAGCGCTCGACCTGCCGTGACCTCGCGGGCGCACCCGCCGTCCCTGGTCGCGTGGCCCGCCGCGGTCAGCAGGTCTCCGCGGTCGTCGCGCTGAGGGATCGAAGGTGGGTGATCACTACCTGCCGAGCCAGATCCGGGTCGAAGTGGTCGGGGTGGAGTGCGGTGCGCAGCGTCAGGCCGTCGATCAGTGCGGACAGTCGTGCCGTCTCAGTCGGTAGGTCGGCACCAGGCGTCAGTCTGCCGTGGTCTGCTGCCGCTGTCAGGATCGTCTCGATCAGTCGGGTGGTCTGCTCGGCCGCGTGCTTCGAGGTCTCGGCGAGGTGGTGGCGGGTCCTGGCCGCGGCCTCGAACTCGACCCACACGATCGCTTCGCCGAGCCGTGCCTCGTCCAGGGGGAGAAGCTCGCAGAGAACGTCGGCGGTGGCGATCAGCCTCCTCTCGGCGGCTTCCGGTGCGCCGTCGTCCAGCTCGGCCAAGACTGCCTCGGCGCGTGCGGCGACCCGCTGATAGGTCCGTGCCGCCATCGTGGCGAAGGCGAAGCTGACCATGGCGTCCCGGCTGCCGAGGAAGTGTCGAACCGAGCCGATCGCCAGGCCGGCACGAGCGGCGACGCTGCCCAGCGTGACCGCTTCCAGTCCGCCCTCGCGGAGAACGTCGAAGAGCGCATCGGCGATGGCATCTTTGCGCTGGTCAGGGTCGATCACCTTCGGCATCTCCCCTTTATAGCATGAACGTGCTAGGGTAAATAGCATGGACTTGCTAAAAACATGGTGGCCGGTGCTCGTGCTGATCCTGCTGGTGGTCGTGGTGGTGCGCCGGATACGCGGGGAGCCGCTGGACCTGAAGGATGCGATCGCTGCGCCGGTGGTCCTGCTCCTGATCGGGGGCCGAAGCATTGCCGCCATGGAGCTCACCACCGTCGACGCGGTGTGGCTCGTCGTCCTCTCCGTGGTCAGCCTGTCGTTCGGCGTCGCACGGTCGGCGACCACGGTCATCGAGCGGCGCGAGGGTGTCCTCTTCCAGCGGTATCGGTGGCGGACGTTCCTGCTGCTGGTCGGCTCGCTCGTGGTCGGTGCCGCGCTGGGTCAGCTGGCGCAACAGTTCGGGATGCGTGACGAGGCGAGGCCGTTGACTTTCACCATCGGTCTCGGGCTCGCCGGTGAAGGTGCGATCACGCTGCTGCGCGCCGCCCGGCGAGGGGCCACGATGCCGTGGTCGAAGGATGGGGAGACCGCAAGGATCCTGCGTGAGGTGTCGAACCGGCGTTGACACCTTGCGGATTCGCCGTCACCGTGCGCAGCCTCCTGGGCGCAGAGGCGATCACCTGCCGTCGCGTGCGGACTGGGCAGCGCGCCGAATGCGTCACACGCCTTTGACATGGAACACTTGAATCTATGGACACGACGTCGTCCCTCGACCTGGAGGCGATTCGCCGTGCCTGTGAACGGTACGGAGTGCAGCGATTGCGCGTATTCGGCTCGCTCCTGCAGGAGCGCTTCGACCCGCAGTCCAGTGACGTCGACTTCCTGGTGGACTTCCTCCCAGGTCGTGCCGACATGTTCGAGGACTACTTCGGGCTTCGCGAAGCCCTGACCGAGATTGTGGGCCGCGACGTTGATCTGGTCGTTGCGCGCGCGGTACGGAACCCCTATTTCAAGGCCGCCGCCCTCAACGGCGCGCGGGATGTTTATGCGGCCTGAGTCTGCTGCTCATCTCTGGGATGCGGCCGAGGCGGCCAGGACGGTACACGGCTTCGTTGCGGATCGGACCGAAGCGGCGTTCATGGCCGACCTGATGCTGCGTTCGGCGGTCGAGCGGCAGCTGGAGATCCTCGGCGAAGCCTTGAATCGTCTCCGCAACGAGGATCCGGAGACGGCGGCACGAGTTCCAGACCTGGACCGGATCGTAGGGATGCGGAACGTCATCGCGCATGAGTACGGCGATATCGACTATGCGATCGTGTGGGCAGCGGTGACTCGCCGCGTCCCCACGCTGCTGCCGGTTCTCCAGGCGCTCCTGGAGCGCGCTGGTTCGGCGCCGGAGGTCGCTGAGGGCTCACCGGTCGACCGTGGGCCGTCGTCGTAGGGCGGCGTACCGTTTCTGACGTCGTTGCAGGGTCAATCCGCGCCGCCCTCGACGGGGCGCCAGAGCGTGCTCCGAGCCGCTGTCAGCCAGCCGCCGCCGAGTAGTAGTGCGAACGCAGTCGCCAGAACCGCCATGGCTGCTGTGTCGCTGATGATCAGTGGGGCGGCGAGTCCCGTCAGCAGTGTGGCCCCGACGGCCGTTCCCACGTTCTCGCTGAGACTGAGCACCACGCCACCGTGTGCTCGGGTGGTGCCCGCCTCCTCCCGGAAACCGTCGAACGCCAGCGTCATCACCTTCGGGTACGCAACCCCCATCGCGACCCCGGACAGCACGGCAACGGCGGCGGGGATGATGGCCGAGGTCGGCGCCGGCGGGGGAGCGGTCAGCACCCAGACGGCGAGGAGGCCGGCGGCGACCGGGAAGGTCACGGCGGTGATCAGCGCGACCGTTCCGGCACCGAGACGAGCCCCCAGCCCCGAACCGCTCACGATTCCCCAGGCCAACGGGCACAGGGCCACCAGCACGGCGCCGATCACTCCGGAGGGGTCGATGAGGTGGGCGGACAACAACGGGATGAACGTGGTGATCCCGAAGTAGCTCGCGCAGACGAGCAGGAACGCCCAGCCGGCCGCGTGCACGCGCGTGCGGTTCGGGACGGTCTGGCGCACTGCGCGCCGATACGGAAGGGCCAGCACAAGCACGATGCCGCCGCACGCCGCGAGCAGCCCGACGAGCGAACGGCTCGCGATCGCCACCTGTACGCCGGCAATGCCGACGGCCACCGCTACGAAGGCACCGGCGCCGCGCACCCGAGTCGCCGCCGTGGCCGGAGCGGGGCCGACGATCCGCAAGTTCCGGGCCAGCAGCGCTCGTCCGGCGAGGAACAGCACCGCCGGCCATACCATCGTGGCGCGCCAGCCGAGCCAGCTGAGCACCACAGCGTTGACCGCCGGGCTCACCAGGGCGGGGAGCACCCACATCACGGCGATCAGGCCCAACGCGCGCTCGCGCTCGCGTGAATCCGAGTAGAGCCCACTGATCACACCGATGCCGAGACCGGCCATCAACCCGCTCGCCACGCCACGGATCGCCATCCCCGCAACGATGAAGCCCATCGCCGGTGCGGTCACGGTCAGTCCGACGCCGATCAGCCATACCGCCGTGGCGATCCACAGCTGCACCCTCGGCCCGACGCGTCCATACAGGAACGCCCCGACCGCCATGAAGGCGATGCTCACGATTCCGGCCGCCGTCAGCGCCGGGGAGTACAGTTCCCGCCCGCCCAGTTCCTCGGCCACTGGGAGGACTGCGCCGTAGCTCAGCCCGTCCACACTCGCGGCGAACTCGGTGGCCAGGAACGCCAGCAGCAACGAGCCGCGTCGTCCGCGGAACACGGTGCGCAGCGACGGAGCAGAGCTCGATCGCACCATGCCGTGATGCTAGCAAAATACTTTACAAGGTTGCTCGCTAATGGTGAACGACTTCCCGTTGCGCGGCGTCGAGACGCCTGGTCCAGCCGCGCGCGTCCAGGTGTTCCAGCAGCGGGATGACTACCCGCCGGGTGGTGCCCAGCGCCTTTTTCGCCGCGCTCGCTGTGAACGGCTGCGGTAGTGCTGCCAACGACCGCATCGCCTGTGCCGGGGCGTCCGGGAGCAGCACGATCTCACCGGGTAGCCGGAGCAACCGACCGGCCCGCTCGGCCGCCGCCAGCTCGCGGGCCGACAGTCCCAACGTTTGCAGGTCCGCAGCCTCCGGCGCCCGGAACGGCTCGGCGCGCAGCCGGGTCGCCAGCTCCGCCACGGCCTCCTCCGCGGGGCCGAGGTCCTGGCGGTGGCCGGGTCGGGCCAGGTATCCACCCCGCTCCTCGAGCCCGGTCGCGGCCACCACAGCATCCAGCAGCGTCTCGCTCGGCAGTCCGAGGGTGTCGACCGCGGCCCCACGGGACAGGCCCGCCGCCAGCGGGTCCCGGTCGTGCTGGCCGTCCACCAGCTCGGTCAGCTGCTCCTGCCACCGGCAAGCCGCGGCGGGGTGCATCCACCAGTCGCCGACGGCCACGATCTCCGGTGGGGCCGGTGTCCCCGGCCGGATCAGCCCCAGCTCGGCGAGCCGGCCAGAGCGCACGGCGCCGCGGCGGGCGACCTCGGCAAGCAGGTCTGGCGCGGCCGCGGGTTCGCTCAGGCCCACCGCCCGGCGAGTGCTGAGCGCCCGTGCCCGGCGGCGCCCGTCCCCACGCCGGACCAGGGACGGCGGGTCGGCATCCAGGACCACCACCCCCGCGCGCACCCGTCGGCTGCCTGGTGAGCGCAGCACGATCCGATCTCCGAGCACCACCGGCAGTGGGTGAGCGAACGTGATCCGGGCGTGCTCGCCGTCGAACGGGCGCAACCGCCCGACCAGCGCTGCGGTTCCCACGTGCACGTTCACCTCGACCAGCGACGTGCCGAACGGATCCCCGCTGCCCCGGCGCACATCCACCGCGACCGTGGTCGGCCACGCCTGCGGGGTGAGCAGGGCGTCCCCGCGGCCGACCTGCTCGGGTTCGACGCCGCGCAGGTTCACCGCCACCCGGTTCCACGGCGCGATCTGCTCGCCGTCCTCGCCTCGGCTCTGCAGTCCGCGCACGGTCACCGCGAGTGGATCACCCGCCCCTGCGGCGATCAGTCGGTCCCCGCGTCGGATCGTTCCCGCGGCCAGGGTGCCGGTCACCACCGTGCCGGCACCGGCGATCGTGAACGACCGATCCAGCCACAGCCGCACCCGGTCGTCCGGATCGGGACCTGCGGCACCGGCCAGCACACCGGTGAGTACCTCGCGCAGCTCGGCGAGACCGCTGCCGGTCACCGCCGAGGTGACCACAGCCGGCGCATCCGCCAGCCCGGTCCCGGCCAGCTCGGTGCGCGCCTGGCCGAGCACATCCTCGGTGCGTGCGGGATCGGCGCGGTCCGCCCGGCTGAGCACCAGCACACCGCGATCGATGCCCAGCGCCGCCACCGCATCCCGGTGATCACTGGACTGTGCCTGCCAACCCTCGTCGGCGGCCACCACGAAGCACACCACCGGCGCCGGCCCGAGCCCGGCGAGCATGTTCCCGAGGAATCGCTCGTGCCCGGGTACGTCCACGAACGCCACCTCGGTCCCCGGAACCAGGCTGGTCCAGGCGAAGCCGAGGTCCACGGTCAGTCCGCGGCGGCGCTCCTCGGCGAGGCGGTCCGGCTCGATCCCGGTCAATGCGCGCACCAGTGCCGATTTGCCGTGGTCCACGTGCCCGGCGGTGGCCACCACATAGTGACCCGTCGGCTGCGTCACCGTGCGGCCTCGTCCACCCCGCCGGCTCCGACGACCCCACCGGCCAGGGCGCGTCGCACGGCACCGGCGAGCGCCTCGTCGTCAGCCGGAGGCACGCAGCGCAGGTCCACCAGGCAGCCGCCGTCGTGCACCCGG
>DXBY01000219.1 GCA_019116305.1 Candidatus Ruania gallistercoris
ATCGCCTCGCGCGGTCTGTACCCGGCGATCGACCCCCTGGCCTCCACCTCCCGGATCCTGGACCCGCAGTACGTGGGTGAGGAGCACTACCGGGTGGCGAACCAGGTGAAGGCGATCCTGCAGAAGAACAAGGAGCTGCAGGACATCATCGCGATCCTCGGTATCGACGAGCTGTCCGAAGAGGACAAGGTGACGGTGAACCGGGCCCGCCGGATCGAGCAGTTCCTCTCCCAGAACACCTACATGGCGGAGAAGTTCACCAGTGTGCCCGGATCGACGGTGCCGCTGAGTGAGACCATCGAGGCGTTCAGCAAGATCGCCGACGGCGAGTTCGACCACATCGCCGAGCAGGCGTTCTTCAACATCGGTGGTCTTGAGGATCTGGAGAAGAACTGGCAGCGTCTGCAGTCCGAGGACTAAGCAGCCACCCGGGCGACCTGCAGGAGCAATGACGAAGGAGGCGGCGTGCCGCTGAACGTGGAGATGGTCTCCGCCGACCGCACGGTCTGGTCCGGAGAGGCCCTGAGCGTCGCCGCGCCCGCGGCCGACGGTGATCTCGGTGTGCTGCCGGGGCACCAGCCGGTGCTCGCCGTGCTGCGCCCGGGTGTGGTCCGGGTCCGGGCCGCCGAGGGTGGGGACACTGTGGAGCTCGAGGTCAGCGGTGGCTTTCTCTCCGTGGACCACGACGACATCACGATCGTGGTCGACCCCAGCACCACGGAGGCCGCCAGCGGCATCCAGGAGAGCTGAGGGAGCCGGTGCCCGAAGCGTTGACGGTGATCATCGTGGCGGCGTTGGTCGTCGTGGCGCTGGCCGCGCTGTTCTTCTGGCGGCTGCGCACCCTCAGCCACCGGGTCGGCTCCTTCGAGTGTGCCGTCTACGAGGGCAAGCGCTGGGCATCCGGGATCGCCACCTACACACGGGACCACCTCGACTTCTACGAGGTGGTCTCGCTGTCGTTGCGGCCCTCCCGCCGGTGGGCCCGCCGGGAGATGGACATCCTCGGCCGGGAGCGGCCTGCCGACGACGGTCCGGGCGCACTGAGCGAGGCGAGGTGCGTCTACGCCGGTGCCGAGTTCCGCCTGGCCGCCGAGGACGGCGCCCTGGACGGACTGCGGTCCTGGCTGGAGGCGGCGCCGCCGGACCCGAGCACGTCCAGAATCGTGTGAGCAGGAAGGAACAGCCGTGAGACTCGTGATCGCCGAGTGCGCGGTGGACTACACCGGCCGGCTGACCGCCCACCTGCCGCTGGCGCGGCGAGTGCTGATGATCAAGTCCGACGGCTCGATGCTGGTGCACTCCGACGGCGGCTCCTACAAGCCGCTGAACTGGATGAGCCCGCCGTGTGCGCTGAAGGAGAGCAAACCCAGCGATGCCCAGCGCGAGGCCGGGGTGCAGGCGGTATGGACCGTGGCCTCCACCAAGACCGACGACCAGCTGGTGGTCTCCATCCACGAGCTGATCGACGACCACAGCTACGACCTCGGAGTGGACCCCGGTCTGGTCAAGGACGGCGTGGAGGCGCACCTGCAGAAGCTGCTCGCCGAGCAGATCGGGCTGCTCGGTGAGGGCCACTCCCTCGTGCGCCGGGAGTACCCCACCGCGATCGGTCCGGTGGACCTCCTCGCCCGGTCCCCGGAGGGGGCGAGCGTGGCAGTGGAGATCAAGCGGCGCGGCGACATCGACGGCGTGGAGCAACTCACCCGGTACCTGGACCTGCTGAACCGGGACCCGCTGCTGGCGCCGGTCGCCGGAGTGTTCGCCGCCCAGGAGATCCGGCCCCAGGCGCGGGTGCTCGCCACCGACCGCGGCATCCGGTGCGTGGTGCTCGACTACGACGCGATGCGCGGGCTCGACGACGTCGAGTCCCGACTGTTCTGATCGCCCACCCGCTTGGAAAGGACATCCGCATGGAACAGCTGTTCCGCGGCCGCGTGATCACCCCGGAGGCCGAGATCGCCGACGGTGTGCTGGTGGCCGGCGCCGACGGCCTGATCAGCTGGGTCGGGCCCGCGGAGGAGCTGCCGGCGCGCTGGGCCGACCAGCGTCCGGTAGCGGCTCCGGACCGGCTGCTGCTGCCCGGCCTGGTGGACGTGCACAACCACGGCGGCGGGGGAGCGAGCTTCCCCGACGCCGGCGGGCGGGACGAGGTCGAGCAGGCCATCGCCGAACACCGCCGGCACGGCACCACCCGGATGCTCGCCTCCCTGGTCACCGCACCGGACGAGGTGCTGCTGGCCCGGGCGGAGCTGCTCGCCCCCCTGGTGGCCGCGGGGGAGATCGAGGGAGTGCACGCCGAGGGCCCGTTCCTGGCGGCCGCCCGATGCGGGGCGCAGAACCCGGAGTTCCTACGCGACGGCGACCCCTCCCTGGTCTCGGCTCTCGCTGAGGCGTTGGCGGGCCGGCTGGTGACGATGACTGTGGCCCCGGACGTGCCCGGGAACGACGAGGTGATCGAGGCGCTGGTGGCCGCCGGGAGCCTGCCCTCCTACGGCCACACCGACGCCGACGCCGCCCAGATGCGCTCCGCCGTCGAACGCGGGAGTGGCCTGCTGGCCGGCTCCGGCCGGCGAGCCACGGTGACGCACCTGTGCAACGGAATGGCACCGATGCACCACCGCACCCCCGGACCGGTACCGGTGGCCCTGGCCGCGGCAGCCGCCGGTGAGCTGGTGGTGGAGCTGGTGGCCGACGGAGCGCACCTGCACCCCGAGCTGGTCCGGGACGTGTTCACCCTGGTGGGCGCTCAGAACATCGCCCTGGTCACCGATGCGATGGC
>DXBY01000220.1 GCA_019116305.1 Candidatus Ruania gallistercoris
GGCTGGAAGTAGTACGAGCTGGAGCTGATGCGCGACAGTGCGGACAACGTGGTGGTGGTCTGCTCGATCGAGAACGTCGACCCGGTGGGGGTGCACACCGGTGATTCGATCACCGTGGCCCCTTCACTCACCCTCACCGACCGTGAGTACCAGACGATGCGCGATGTCGGGATCGCGGTGATTCGCGAGGTCGGGGTGGACACCGGTGGGTGCAACATCCAGTTCGCCGTGCACCCGGAGACCGGGCGGATCGTGGTGATCGAGATGAACCCGCGGGTCTCCCGCTCCTCGGCGCTGGCGTCCAAGGCCACCGGGTTCCCGATCGCGAAGATCGCGGCCCGGTTGGCCGTGGGCTACACGCTGGATGAGATCCCGAACGACATCACCGGCTCCACACCGGCCTCCTTCGAGCCGACGCTGGACTACGTGGTGGTGAAGGTGCCCCGGTTCGCGTTCGAGAAGTTCCCGGCTGCGGACCCCACGCTGACCACCACGATGAAGAGCGTGGGGGAGGCGATGGCCCTCGGGCGCAACTTCACCGAGGCGCTGCAGAAGGCGATGCGCTCGATCGACGTGCCCGGTTCGTCCTTCGACTTCTCCGGCCCCATCCCGGATGCGGAGACCACCGGCGCGCTGCTGGAGTCCATCCGCACGCCCACCGACCATCGCATCCACGACCTGATGCGGGCGATCCGTGGTGGCGCGACGCTGGCCGAGATCGTGGCGTCTACGGCGATGGACCCGTGGTTCGTGGACCAGTTCTTCCTGCTGCACGAGGTGGCCGAAGAGGTGCGCAGCGCGGACACGCTCGGCACCGAGGTGCTGGCCCGCGCGAAGCGACACGGGTTCTCCGATGCGCAGATCGCCGGGATCCGCGGTCTCGGTGAGGACACGGTGCGCGAGGTCCGGCACGCCTACGGGCTGCGGCCGGTGTACAAGACCGTGGACACCTGCGCCGCGGAGTTCGCCGCCCGGACCCCGTACCACTACTCCAGCTATGACAGCGAGACCGAGGTGGGCGGCCGGGACCGGCCCGCGGTGATCATCCTCGGGTCCGGACCGAACCGGATCGGGCAGGGGATCGAGTTCGACTACTCCTGTGTGCATGCCGCTCTGGCGCTGACCGACCGGTTCGAGACCGTGATGATCAACTGCAACCCGGAGACGGTCTCCACCGACTACGACACCGCCGATCGGCTGTACTTCGAGCCGCTCACCCTGGAGGACGTGCTCGAGGTCTACTACGCGGAGCTGGCGGTGGGCCCGGTGGCCGGGGTGATCGTGCAGCTCGGCGGGCAGACGCCACTCAGCCTGGCAGCCGGTCTGGAGGACGCCGGGGTGCCGATCTGGGGCACGCCGCCGGCGGCGATCGACCAGGCCGAGGACCGCGGCCACTTCGGTCAGGTGCTGCTCCGCGCCGGGCTGCCGGCGCCGGCGTTCGGTACCGCCCAGACACTGGCGGAGGCCCGCGGGATCGCTGACCGCATCGGCTACCCGGTGCTGGTACGGCCGTCCTACGTGCTCGGTGGCCGGGGGATGGAGATCGTCTACGACCAGGACCAGCTCACCGGCTACGTCACCCGCGCCACGGGGGCGGACAGCGAGGGGATCCTGCCCGCGCCCGTCCTCGTCGACCGGTTCCTGGACCAGGCGATCGAGATCGATGTGGACGCCCTCTACGACGGCACCGAGCTCTACCTGGGTGGGGTGATGGAGCACATCGAGGAGGCCGGGATCCACTCGGGTGACTCCGCCTGCGTGCTGCCCCCGGTCACCCTCTCGGACTCGATGGTCGCCCGGATCCGTGCCTCCACCGAGGCGATCGCCGACGGCGTCGGCGTGCGTGGCCTGATCAACATCCAGTTCGCGCTTGCTGCTGATGTGCTCTACGTACTCGAGGCGAACCCGCGTGCGTCCCGTACTGTGCCGTTCGTGGCCAAGGCCACCGGGGTGCCGTTGGCCAAGGCCGCGGCCCTGCTGATGAGCGGACGCTCGATCGATGACCTGCGCACCGCCGGGATCCTCCCGGTCGCTGACGCGGCGTACACCGATCTGGATGCCCCGTTGGCGGTGAAGGAGGCGGTGTTGCCGTTCAAACGGTTCCGGACCGCATCCGGCCAGGTGGTGGACACGGTGCTCGGCCCGGAGATGCGCTCCACCGGTGAGGTGATGGGCTACGACGTGGACTTCCCGCTCGCGTTCGGCAAGTCCCAGGCCGCTGCCTTCGGTGGGCTACCGACCTCGGGCACGGTATTCGTCTCCGTGGCGGACCGGGACAAGCGCTCTCTGACGCTGCCGGCCAGCCGGCTCACCGAGCTCGGCTTCACCCTGATGGCCACCTCCGGGACGGCGAGTGTGCTCCGCCGCAACGGGATCCCGGCGGAGGTGGTGCGCAAGGCCTCCGACGGACGGGGCCCGAACGGTGAGCCGACGATCGTGGACCTGATCACCGACGGTGCGGTGGACATGGTGGTGAACACCCCTGGGTCGAAGGGGGCTCGTGCGGACGGGTACGACATCCGCACGGCCACCACTGCGGCGGACAAGGCAATCGCGACCACGGTGCAGCAGTTCACCGCTGCAGTGCAGGCGATCGAGGCGATCCGCCGCGGACCGTTCCAGGTGCGGTCGCTGCAGGAGCACGACACTGCCCGCGCCGGCCGGCTCGAGGCGAGCTCATGACTGTCCCGGCGCCGTTCGGTGAGCGGGTGAGCGAGGTCGCCGACCGGCTCGGACCGCTGTGCGTGGGCATCGACCCACATCCTGGCCTGCTGGCGTCCTGGGGTCTTGCCGACGACGTGGCCGGGCTGCGGGAGTTCTCGCTGCGGGTGGTGCAGGCGCTGAGCGGCGCAGTGGGCATCGTGAAGCCGCAGGCGGCGTTCTTCGAGCGGTTCGGCAGCGCCGGGGTGGCGGTGCTGGAGGAGGTGATCGCGGCCTGCCGGGCTGCCGGGCTGCTCTGCATCGTCGATGCCAAGCGAGGCGATATCGGCTCCACGATGGACGGGTATGCCGCGGCGTTCCTGACCGAGGGCTCGTCACTGGCGGGGGATGCAGTCACGGTCTCCCCCTACCTGGGCACCGGGTCGTTGCAGACGACGTTCGCGACCGCTCGCGCGAACGGTCGCGGTGTGTTCGTGCTCACCCTGACCTCGAACCCCGAAGGTGGGCAGGTGCAGCACGCCCGCACCGCCGAGGGCGCTGCGGTGGCCGCGAGCATCGCCCGGGCCGCTGCCGAGCAGAACGTAGCGGAGCGGTCGGCAGGCGCCGAGCTGGGCTCGGTGGGCCTGGTGGTCGGTGCCACCACCGGTTCGGCAGCAGCCGATCTGGGCGTGGACCTGGCCGGTGCAGGCGGGCCACTGCTGGCGCCCGGACTCGGTGCGCAGGGCGCCCAGCCGGAGAATGTGGCGGACGTGTTCGCGGGAGCTGGGCGCGCCGTGCTGCCGAGCAGCTCTCGCGGTGTGCTGGCCGAAGGCCCGGATGCTGGCGCATTGGCCGCCGCGGCGCGGTCGCTGAACGCTATGCTGAGACCTCTGCGTACTCCTGCGGCCAGGCCGGCCAAGGCTTGATCGGGCCTGCCCAGGCTCGCTACGTTGCCTGAGATACCTGTCCCCGACGCTGAAGGTGACCCGCTGTGGCTCTTCCCCCTCTCACACCGGAGCAACGCGCCAAGGCGCTCGAGAAGGCTGCTGAGGCCCGCGCTGTGCGCGCAGAGGTGAAGAACCGGTTGAAGTATTCCGGCGGCAAGCTTTCCGAGGTGATCGCCGAGGGGCAGCAAGACGATGCGATCGGGAAGCTGAAAGTGCTTGCCCTGCTGGAGTCGCTGCCCGGTGTGGGCAAAGTCACCGCGCGCTCGGTGATGACCGAGGTGGGCATCTCCGAGTCCCGGCGGGTGCGTGGCCTCGGTCCGCAGCAGATCGCCAAGCTGGTCGAGCGGTTTGGCTGAGCCGGGCCTCCACCCGGCACGACTGACCGTGCTGGCCGGCCCCACCGCGGTCGGCAAGGGGACGGTCTCGGCGGATGTGCGCGCCCGGTACCCGCAGATCTGGCTCTCCGTCTCAGCGACCACGCGCCCGGCGCGACCGGGTGAGGTGGACGGGGTGCACTACCACTTCCTGCCACCGGCAGAGTTTGCCCGGATGGTGGCCGAGGGTGAGTTCCTGGAGTGGGCAGTGGTGCACGGCCGCAACTCCTACGGCACGCCGCGCGGACCGGTGGAGGAGAGGCTGGCGGCCGGCCAGCCGGCACTGCTGGAGATCGACCTGCAAGGGGCGCGCCAGGTGCGCCGGACGATGCCCGAGGCGCAGTTCGTCTTCCTCGCCCCGCCGAGCTGGGAGGAGCTGGTGCGCCGGCTGGAGGGCCGCGGCACCGAGGACGCCGAGGAACGGGCCCGCCGGCTGGTGACGGCCGAGGTGGAGCTCGCCGCGGCCACGGAGTTCGACCACACCATCGTCAACGACGATGTGCACCGGGCCACCGACGAGCTGGCGATGCTGATGGGCTGCGGCCGACGATGAACCGCAGGCACGGGACCGGTAGGATGGACAGGTGGTGCGCCCGCCCGGCTGGCGACCTGCGTACCGGACCGAACGTGTTCCGGGGACCTGCTCCCCGCGGAGAAGAGGAACTATGACTGGAATCGTGGCTGCCCCCGAGGGCATCACCGACCCGCCGATCGACGACCTGCTGCAGTCCGCAGACTCCAAGTACGCGCTGGTGATCTACTCGGCCAAGCGCGCGCGGCAGATCAACGCCTACTACGCGCAGCTGAACGAGGGGCTGCTGGAGTACGTGGGGCCCCTGGTGGAGACCAAGCCTCAGGAGAAACCACTCTCGATCGCGATGCGGGAGATCAACGACGGCCTGCTGACCCAGGAAAAGACCGAGGACTGAGCACCGCATGCGCATCCTGCTCGGCGTGAGCGGGGGTATCGCCGCGTACAAGGTGGCGATCGCGCTGCGTCAGCTGCGCGAGGGCGGCCACCGGGTACGGGTGATTCCCACCGAGGCCGCCCTCGAGTTCGTCGGGCGGGCGACCTGGGAGGCCCTCAGCGGCGAACCGGTGACCACCTCGGTGTTCGAGGGCACCGCGCAGGTCGACCACGTCCGACTGGGCCGGGAGGCCGATCTGGTGCTGGTGGCGCCGGCTACGGCTGACCTGCTCGCCCGGGCAGCGACCGGACGTGCCGATGACCTGCTGACGACCACGCTGCTCACCGTCACCTGCCCCGTGCTGCTGGCCCCGGCGATGCACACGGAGATGTGGGCACATCCAGCGACCCGGGCGAACGTGGCCGCCCTGCGCGAACGGGGTGTGCACGTGCTCGAACCGGCGGTCGGACGGTTGACCGGTGCCGACTCCGGAGCGGGCCGGATGCCGGAACCGGAGGAGATCGTCGCAGCGGCACTGGCACTGGTGCCCGGTGATACCGGCAGCGGTGCCGGGCACGCTGACGCTGGCGGTCCCGGTGCGGACGACGTGCAGGCGGTCGATCCGAGCCCGGGGAGCGCCGACCTGCGCGGGCTGACCGTAGCGGTCAGCGCCGGCGGTACCAGGGAGGCGCTGGACCCCGTGCGCTTCCTGGGGAACAGGTCGTCCGGGCGGCAGGGGGTGGCACTGGCGCGGACGGCTGCCGAGCGCGGGGCCACCGTGCACCTCGCGGCGGCGAATGTGGACTCGGCCCTGTTGCCGGAGGGGGTCCAGGTGCACGAGGTGGAATCGACCGCCGAGCTGGCTGAGGTGATGAACTCCCTCGCCGACCGGGCAGACGTCCTGGTGATGGCTGCGGCGGTCGCGGACTTCCGCCCGGCAGAGTCGGCTAGCGCGAAGACGAAGAAGCGTGCCGACGGTTCGGTGGCGCCGATCGAGCTGGTGCAGAACCCGGACATCCTCGCCGGCCTGGTTTCGGGACGACGCGCTGGTCAGGTGGTGGTCGGTTTTGCCGCGGAGACGGGGGACGAGTCCGGCTCAGTCCTCGACCACGGGCGCGCCAAGGCCAGGCGGAAGGGCGCAGACCTGCTGGCTGTGAACGCCGTCGGCGTGGGAGCTGGGTTCGGTGACGTACCGAATACCGTGCACCTGCTGGACCCTGCGGGGGAGCAGATCGGCCACGCGAGCGGGAGCAAGCAGGAGGTCGCGGCAGCGATCTGGGATGCGGTCGGTGGCCTGCTCACGCAACGATCCTCAGCACAGAACGGGGCCCGGGACGCGGCCGGCACGGGTACGCTCGGCTCGTGACCCTGCGACTGTTCACCTCCGAGTCCGTCACCGAAGGACATCCGGACAAGGTGGCCGACCTGATCTCGGACTCGATCCTGGACGCCATGCTCGAGGCCGACCCGCGCTCTCGAGTTGCCGTGGAGACGTTGGTGACCACCGGGCTGGTGCATGTCGCCGGAGAGGTGACCACCGAGAGCTATGTGGAGATCCCGCAGCTGGTCCGCTCGGTGGTGAACGGTATCGGCTACACCTCCTCCGACATCGGCTTCGACGGCGCCTCCTGCGGCATCTCCCTCTCGATCGGCCAGCAGTCCAGTGACATCGCGCAGGGCGTGGACAAGTCGTTGGAATCCCGCACGGACGATACCGGCCACTCCGACTTCGACCTCCAGGGTGCCGGCGACCAGGGTCTGATGTTCGGCTATGCCACCGACGAGACGCCACAGCTGATGCCGTTGCCGATCCTGCTGGCACACCGGATCTCTGCTCGGCTGACCCGGGTCCGCAAAACTGGAGTTCTCCCGGGGCTGCGGCCGGACGGCAAGACCCAGGTGACCATCGGCTACGACGGCGATCGACCGGTGCGGCTGGACACGGTGGTGCTCTCCACCCAGCACGAGGCCGAGCTGCGGCTCGAGGACCAGCTGGCGCCGGCGATCCGCGAGCACGTGATCGAGGATGTCGTTGCCGAGCTGGCCGATGAGCTCGAGTTGGACGTGAGCGACTACACGCTGCTGGTCAACCCCACGGGAACGTTCGTGATCGGTGGACCGATGGGGGATGCCGGCCTGACCGGGCGGAAGATCATCGTGGACACCTACGGCGGGATGTCGCGGCACGGTGGGGGAGCGTTTAGCGGCAAGGACCCCTCGAAGGTGGATCGGTCCGCGAGCTATGCCATGCGGTGGGTGGCGAAGAACGTGGTGGCCGCGGGCCTGGCGCGCCGTTGTGAGGTTCAGGTGTCCTATGCGATCGGTCGCGCCCACCCGATCGCCGTGTACGTAGAGACGTTCGGTACCGAGACGGTGTCCACTGAGCGCATCGCAGCCGCGATCCAGGCGGTGTTCGACCTCCGCCCAGCGGCCATCATCCACGACCTCGATCTGCTGCGGCCGATCTACGCGCTCACGTCCAACTATGGTCACTTCGGGCGCGAGCTGCCCGAGTTCACCTGGGAGCGCACCGACCGAGTGGCCGACCTCAGGGCGGCCGTCCGCTGACAGCGCGTGACGCAGTCTGGCACGCCGCACCAGCGCGTGAACGCGGCGCCACCGGGCAGAGCAGAACGCGCGCTTCCTCGGCGAACTACGGCAAGGCGCGAACAGATGTCAATCCCGATCGCTAGGTCTGCCAGGATTTCTCCACACCGGGTGCTCCGGTGCCGAGCGGATCCGCCTCACTGCCGAAGTGGCGGCCGGGGTGGCTCCAGAGCGGAGGTACTGGTGGCCGGCGGCGGCACATTCTGGACGGTGCGGCCGTCTGGGTCGGTGAAGCTCCACCAGCTCGGCCGGTCGGGGTCCGTGCTCGTGTGGTGAGTGATGCTCAGGTGGCGCTGATGCACGAGGGTGTGGTGATACCAGCAGAGCAGGATCGCATTCTTCGTACTGGTACGGCCCTGGTGGTACCACCATATGCTGTGGTGGATCTCGCCTTGCCCGGGTGGTGCCGAGCAACCTGGGTATTGGCAGTGCCGGTCCCTGGCAATGACCGCCCGCGTCTGTGCCGGGGTGAACAGCCGTTGGGTTCGTCCGGAGTCCAGGATCTCCCCGTCGGGGCCGAAGACCACGCGGTGGAACTCCCCGTCGCAGAGCAGCTTGCTCAGCTGCCCGTGCGGGATCGGCGTCCCGTCCGCGAACGTCGCGGGAGCCACATCGGTCAGCGACGTGTAGTCGAGGCCGGCTGGAATGTCCGCCTCCGAGCCAGACCAGCCGCGGGAACCATCACGGCCAGCGTCGCCACCGGTGACCGGAAGGCCGAAGGCATTCCGCACCCCGCACGAGGGATTGCTGGCATTGAGCACACGTTCCAGCGTCCTGTAGTCGATAGTGATCGCCAGGTGCGGCCGGATCCGCGCCCCGGGCTGCAGAGCCGCTCCCGCAGATCCCGTGCCAACATCCGGGCAGCCTGGGACGTCGAGCGACGGCGATGGGTGTGCAGACTCCACCACCTCGTGAAGGACTGGTAGCCGGACGCAGCCCACGCCTGACCGGCATCGATGCCGCCGGCGCACTGCGTCTGCAGTGCTTCCACGCCACGCGTGACTCGCTCCACCTCGGCGACGACCGAGCCGGCCTCAGGTCCGGTGAAGGAATCGAACGCCGCCTGAGCCAGGCTCGCCAATTCGGTTCGTACCGCACTCAACCGCTCGCACATCTCGCCGGCCGCTACGGGAATTCGTGGCTCCGTTGTCAGGGTCATGGCTTCGTCCTTCACCTCCGTCCATGATTGCTCGGCCCGTGCGCGGCCTCCGCGTCGTACTGGTGTTCGATTGCTCTCTCTATAGTAGGTCGACCCACCGACATTCTTCTGGGTACCGACACGCCTGCCTGTTCTCGTTCATCCGTAGGCACCGGACATTCAGGTCCAGCGATACTGCCGGGTGCGGTCTCCAGCCCTCGTCGCCTCATGCGGTGACCGCCTTCGCACTCCTACGATCGTGTCACCGACTCGTTGCTCGTGCCGTCAGCACCTGACGGGCTGTGGATAACGTGGCACCATCGCAATCGTCTGCGGCCGTTGTGGAGCATTCGACAGGAAACGCATCCATGAGCCGAGAATGGCTCCCATGACGCCAGCTCCCAGCGAGGACACCCATCTACTGGACCAGTACCGCGACCCGTCCGACGCAGCCCACGTCCGAGACCTGGCTGCCGAGGTGGCAGCCCGCTACGGCGGAGATCTGACGCGGATGCGGCGAGCCAACGGGTATTCGAACGCGACGTGGGTCGGTGATGGCATCGCCGTGCGGATCGCGAATACTGCCGTCGACATGGCTCGCGAGGCAGAGCTCGTACGTGCGCTACCACGAGAGATTGGGCACCCAGAGATCCTCGGGGAGGGCACTGCCGATGGCCACGGTTGGATCGTGACCGCGGAGGTTCCCGGCCAGAACCTGTATGAGGCCTGGGGGACTCTGACACCTGCGTACCAGCAACAGGCGGTCCGTCAGCTGTGGGCTCGGACCCAGCTCGTGCACGACGCCAGCCCGTCCGTCCGGAAGCGTGTCACCTCGAACGGGGGATTCGTACCGGCCACGCTCGACGATGCCGGCGCAGCGGCCGAGCGCGCCGACGTTGCGGTCGGACTCTCCGGCGCCCAGCGGTCCCGGCTCCACGCAGCCATCGAGGGCTATTTCTGGGCTGCGCCGCGGGTCGAGCAGGTGGTCAACCACGGCGACCTGGCCCTGATGAACGCTCTCTGGGACGGGAAGGTGGTCGCTCTGCTGGACTTCGAGTTCGCCGTGCTCGGTCCGGTCGAGATCGACCTGTGTCGACTGGTGGTCGAGACCTGCGTGTCCGAGGAGGGCAAGGGCGTTGAATCGGAAGCGGGTGCAGTCGCGCTGGAGATTGCCGCTCGGCACCTGGATCCGATTCATGGTCGCGCGCTTGTCCACGGCGCCGCGATTCTCGACCAGCTCCGCGACCTCGACATCTGGCTCGGCCACCACAGCGCCGAGGAACGGATCGAGGACTGGCGCCCGTACCGCCTGCTCACGGATCTCCTCGACGCCCAGGGCGGCTATCTCGCACCCCTGCTCAAGTGACCGGCTCCTGCACGGTGAACGACGGCGTCATCCACAGCCCTACGTGCACGCCGTCGGTGTCTCGTGGTGAGATCTGCACTGTGACCGACTCCCATCAGCCGAGCCTGCTGGACGTGCGCAGTGCGCCACGCCCGCAGTCCGACGTCGCCGGCGTCGCGCAGGTGCTGGTCGATGTGGCGCTGCCGCACCTGGACCACACGTTCGACTACGCGATCCCGACCAAGTTCGCGGAGCAGGTCACCCCCGGTGTGCGAGTGAAGGTTCGGTTCGCCGGAGTGGAGCGGGACGGTTTTGTGCTCGGTCGCACCAGGAACTCCGACCACGAGGGGTCGCTGGCCCCGCTACGGCGGGTGGTCTCCGAGGTCCCGGTGCTCACCGGCGCGGTGCTCGACCTCGCACGGCAGGTAGCGGCTCGCTATGCCGGCACCACGATGGACGTGCTGCGGATGGCAGTGCCGCCACGGCACGCGCAGACCGAGAAGTCGGTGTTCGACAAGCCGGCGGTCACGCCGCCGCAGTGGCGAGAGGAACCCGACGCACTCCCTGACCCCAGCGCTACGGCGGGAACGGCGCTCGAGTCCAGCACGATCGATAGCCAACCCTGGGCGCCCTACCCCGGCGGTGCAGCGTTCCTTCGGCGGATCCGGGCAGGGGAGTCACCGCGCGCCGTGTGGGCCGCGCTCCCCACGGTCAGTCCGCCCACACATCCCGACGCGATCGATACTGAAACTCCGGCCACGCCCACCGGCCCGCACTGGGCAGAAGCAATCACCGCTGCCGCCGGCGCCACCCGGCTCAGCGGCCGCTCCACCATCGTCTGCCTGCCGGACCAGCAGGATGTGGACCTGCTCAGCGCCGTGATGACCACTGCCGGCCTCGACCATGCGGTCCTCACCGCAGACCAGGGACGCGCCGCCCGCTACCGGCGTTTCCTGCTCGCCCTCGCCGGCCAGGCACACGTGGTCATCGGCACGCGGTCTGCTGCGTTCGCCCCCGTCGCTCAGCTCGGCCTGGTGGTCTGCTGGGACGACGGTGATGACCTGCACATCGAGCCCCGTGCGCCCTACCCGCACATCCGGACCGTCCTCGCCCTGCGGGCAGACGCTGCCGGTGCTGCCGCGCTGGTCGGCGGGTTCATCCGCACACCCGAGGCACAGCTGCTGGTCCGCGATGGCTGGGCTCGCTCGTTGCACGCCCCCCGCGCGGCGGTTCGGGAGCACACCCCGCGGGTCCAGGCGCCCTCCGACGTGGACCTCGACCGGGAGGGCGCCGCAGGACGGGCCCGGGTTCCGGGATCCGCCATCCGCCTACTGCGCTCGGGGCTGAGCGAGGGCCCGGTGCTGGTGCAAGTGCCGCGGTCCGGCTACCTGCCCGTCGTGGCGTGCGCGGACTGCCGCACGCCGGCCCGGTGCGGTCACTGTCACGGCCCGCTGGCGTTGGACCGTCAAGGCGGGAACGCTCGGTGCACCTGGTGCGGTCGGTCACAGCTGGACTGGCGGTGCGCGGAGTGTGGGCACCAGGGTGTGCGGGCCGTCCGGGTGGGGTCCCGACGCACCGCCGAGGAGCTCGGTCGCGCGTTCCCCGGTGTGCTGGTGCGCACGTCCGGGGCCGACGGCGGAGTGTTGCCCCTGGTGGAGAACTCGCCTCAGCTCGTGGTCGCCACTCCTGGTGCCGAGCCGCGTACCGAGGAAGGGTATGCGGCCGGGTTGCTGCTGGACGCCGCCGTGTTCACCGCACGGCCCGAGCTCGGCGCCGGGATCGAGGCACTGCGGCGATGGATGCGCGCTGCCGCGCTGGTCCGACCCAGCGCGCGGGTGATGCTCCTCGGCCACGGTGCACCGGTGCCGGTCCAGGCGCTGGTTCGCTGGGACCCGGTCGGCTACGCCGAGCGCGAGCTGGACGAGCGCAGCGAGCTCGAGTTCCCGCCACTGGTACGGATGGCCTCAGTCACCGGGGACGCGTCAGCAGTGCGCGGGCTGACCCGCCGCCTCGAGCTGCCCCCGAGCGGTGTACTGCTCGGACCGGTGCAGACCGCGGAGCCCGAGCCGGGTGGTGAGCCACAGCTGCAGGTGCTGGCGCGGGTGGCCCGAGAAGACGGTGCCGCCCTGGCGCGGACTCTGGCCCAGGCGCAGGCGATCCGGAGCGCGCGGAAGGAGTCCGGACTCCTTCGGGTCCGGCTCGATCCGGACCGTCTGGTCTGAGACCCGATAATGTTCGGCTCGAACGGGCCCGGGCACCTCCAGCGTGAGTGGCCGGGCCCGACACTCCCCACCCCAGCACCCCCACCCCGTGAGATCGCCAACCCGTGAGGTCGCCCACCCGTGCGCCGCTCCCACCCCGGGCAGTCGCCCGCGCGCGCTGCGTCGACGGCCGGGACACACACCTCGACGTGCCTCGCGGCACCGCCGGCATGTGATGGGCTGGAGCCATGACGATCGAGACTGTGGTTTTCGACTTCGGCCAGGTACTGGTGGGCTGGGACCCCCGCCGAGTCTGGGCCGACTCACTGACCCCGGAGCAGGCCGAGGCCCTCCTCGAGGAGGTGGATTTCGCCGTCGTGAACCGCCAGCTGGACGCCGGTGCCAGCTGGGCGGACCTGCGACCGGAGGTGGAGGCGAGACTGGGGGAGCGGGTGCAGCACCTGGATACCTACCTCCAGGAGTACCACCGGTCCCTGACCGGCCCGATCCCAGGGATGAGCGACCTGGTGGAGGACGTGCGCCGCGCCGGGGTGCGCCCGGTGGGCCTGACCAACTGGGCCGCCGAGACCTTCCATCATGCGCCGGCGTCCGCACCCATCATCGGCACCATCGAGGACGTCCTGGTCTCCGGACGAGAAGGCCTCGCCAAGCCCGACCCGGCGATCTTCGCCCTCACCGCGGACCGGTTCGGCCTCGACCCGGAGCACACCGCATTCCTGGACGACTCACCGGCGAACGTGGCCGCGGCACGGGACGCGCAGTGGCACGCACACGTGTTCACCGGTGCCGACGACGCCCGAGCCTGGCTCACCGGCCTCGGCCTCGCGCTCCAGCCCGTCTGATCCGCCCGGCTGGCGCTCCTAGACTGACCTCATGCGAGTTCTGTTCGCGGGGACACCCGCTGTGGCGGTGCCGTCCCTGGAGGCTCTGATCGGCAGCGACCACCAGGTGGTCGGCGTGCTGACCCGGCCGCCGGCGCCGGTGGGCAGGCGGCGCGTGCTCACCCCGAGCCCAGTACAGCGCGCAGCAGAGGCAGCCGGCCTGCCAGTGCTCACCTCGAACCGCCCGCACGAGGAGGAAACCCTCGGTGCATTGCGCGAGCTGGCGCCCGATGCCGTGGCGGTGGTGGCCTACGGTGCACTGATCCGGTCCCCGGCGCTGGAGCTGCCCCGGCACGGTTGGATCAACCTGCACTTCTCCCTGCTCCCCGCGTGGCGTGGTGCGGCACCGGTGCAGCACGCGATCATGGCGGGGGACGAGATCACGGGGGCGAGCACGTTCCGGATCGAGGCGGGCCTGGACACCGGGCCGATCCTGGGCACGATGACCGAGACCGTGCGAACGCGGGACACCAGCGGGGAGCTGCTCGACCGGCTCGCCCACGCGGGTGCGCCATTGCTGGTGGCCACGCTGGGTGCCCTCGAGTCCGGGGATGCGAACCCCACCCCGCAGCCGGCCGACGGCGTGAGTCTGGCCCCACGGCTGACCAGTGCCGACGCGCAGGTGGACTGGAGCCTTCCAGCGCAGGTGGTGGACCGGCGGATCCGCGGCTGTACGCCGGCCCCCGGCGCCTGGACCACCCGCGACGGTGCGCGGTTCAAGCTCGGGCCCGTGCGCCCAGCACCCGATGAGCCACCGCTCGGCCCGGGGGAGCTGCGGCTGGCCGGCGGTTCGATCCTCGTCGGCACGGGCACGCACCCGGTCGAACTGGATCAGGTCTCGCCCCCGGGAAAGGGGTGGATGGCCGCAGCGGACTGGGCCCGGGGTGCACGTCTGGAGCACGGTTCCACGTTCGACGGCGTAGCTCGGGCGGCGCGGTGAACGCCCCTGGCGGCGGTCCACCGGGCGGCGGGTCTGGCCGTGGCAGAGGCGCCGGTGGCAACCCGCGTTCCGGTGGCGGGCGCTCCGGCGGCGGCCGTCCCCATCGCGACCGGCAGCCCGGTCGACGTGGCCAGCGCCCGTACTCCGCCCGTAGTCGTCAGGCGCCCCGGGAGCGGACTCGCAGCGCCGACCCAGCGCGCAGTGCCGCGTGGGACGCGCTCCGCGCCGTCGCCGACAGTGACGCCTACGCCAACCTCGTGCTCCCACCGTTGTTGCGCGAACGGCAGATCACCGGCCGGGACGCTGCTTTCGCCACCGAGCTCGCCTACGGCACCCTGCGCCTGCGCGCTCGGTACGACGCGGTGATCGCCACCGTCGCCGACCGCCCACTGGCCAGCCTCGACCCACCGGTCCTGGACGCACTCCGCCTGGGTACGCACCAGCTCCTCGGCATGCGGGTGCCCGACCATGCCGCCGTCTCGGCGACTGTGGGGCTGGCCCGGCAGGTGATCGGTACCGGGCCGGCACAGTTCGTGAACGCCATCCTGCGCAAAGTGGCCACCCAGGACCGGCAGACGTGGCTCGACCAGATCGGCACCGGCGCGAAGGACGAGACCGACCGGCTGGCCACCACGCAGTCACACCCGGCCTGGATCGTGCGGGCCCTCCGCCAGGCGTTGGCCGAGACTCCCACCGGTGCCGGCGACCTGCCGGAGCTGCTGGAGTCGAACAACGAACCGCCGGATGTCCACCTGGTGCTGCGGCCTGGCCTGGTCGAACGCGACGAGATTCACGGCACCGGACCCGGCCGCTGGACCGGCACCGCCCGCGTGCTCACCGCCGGGGACCCGCATGCCATCGCGGCCGTGCGCCAGGCACGTGCCGGGATCCAGGACGAGGGCAGCCAGCTGGTCACACTGGTGGCCGCAGCAGCACCGGTCACCGGCAACGATCGCCGCTGGCTGGACCTGTGCGCCGGCCCCGGCGGTAAGGCCGCCCTGTTCGGTGCCCTGCTCGCCGAACGCGATGCAGGCGGTGAGCTCCTCGCGAACGAAGTGGCCGAGCACCGGGCCGGTCTCGTCCGCTCTTCCACCGCCGCCCTGCGCGAGCGCCTCCCCGGACTGGAGGTTCGCACCGGCGACGGTCGCGATCTCGGCACCGAACAGCCCGGGCTCTTCGATCGCGCCTTGGTGGACGTGCCGTGCACCGGTCTGGGCGCGCTCCGCCGGCGCCCCGAGGCCCGGTGGCGCCGCCGCGCCAGCGACCTGGCCGACCTCGGCGTGCTGCAGCGCGAGCTGTTGACCTCGGCCCTGGCGGCCGTCCGGCCCGGGGGAGTGGTCACCTACGTGACCTGCTCGCCGCACCTGGCCGAGACCCGCCTGGTGGTGGAGGACGTGCTCAAGCGGACCGGCGATGGGCAGGTGCTGGACGCCGTCGAGATCGCGGCCGAGGTGACCACTACGCCGCTGACCGATCAGCGTGGCCCCTACCTGCAACTCTGGCCGCACCGGCACGGTACGGATGCGATGTTCTGTGCCGTGATCCGCCGCAGCGAGCAATAGTGGGCGCCCGCGCCACCGGCCGCGGACACCACCGCAGGGCACGGGCCAGTAGTCTCGGGCCATGGCGATCCTGATCTCCCCGAGCGTGCTGAACTCGGACCTGGCGAACCTGGCGGACGAGGTCGGCCGGATCGGTGCTGCGGACTACGTGCACCTGGACGTGATGGACAACCATTTCGTCCCCAACCTCACCTTCGGACTCCCGGTGGTGGAGAAGGTGATCGCCAGCACGGGGCTACCCGCCGATGTGCACCTAATGATCGACGATCCGGACGTCTGGGCGCCCGCCTATGCGGAGGCCGGAGCTGCTTCGGTCACCTTTCACGCTGAGGCCTCGGCGGCGCCGGTGCGCCTGGCACGGGAGCTGCGCCAGCTGGGCGCCCGGGCGGCGATCGCGCTGCGGCCCGGCACCGGTGTGGAGCCCTACCTCGACCTTCTCACCGAGTTCGACATGGTGCTGGTGATGACCGTGGAGCCCGGGTTCGGCGGGCAGTCCTTCATCACCGGCACCCTGCCGAAGATTCGGCGCACCCGGGATGCGATCACGGCCCTGGGTCGCGATATCTGGGTGCAGGTGGACGGTGGGGTTGCCCAAGACACCATCACGGCCGCGGCCGGAGCGGGGGCGAACATGTTCGTGGCCGGGTCGGCGGTGTACCGGGCGGCGGACCCGAATGCCGAGATCGAGACCCTGCGCACGCTGGCGACCGACGCCTACCGCGACTGAGGCACCGGCGCGGCGATACCTGCCCCACCAGTGCCCTACGTCCTCCACCAGTGCCCTACGTCCTCCACCAGTGCGGTACCTCCCGTACCAGTGCCGTACCTCCCGTACCAGTGCCGTACCTCCCGCACCCGCTCGATACCGCCCGCACCCGCTCGATACCCGGGAGCACTACCCACCGGACGACGTAACGACTGAATCGATTCAGCACGGGGGAGGCGGTGGTGGTCCGTCGCCGGGGGAGGGTGGCGAAAGTGTGCGATACTTGAGCGCGAGTCCAACGTGCTCCGGGGTCGGTGAAAGTCCGAACCGGCGGTGACAGTCCGCGACCCGGCCGCTTTCGGCGGTCGGTTGATCTGGTGAAACTCCAGGACCGACGGTTAAAGTCCGGATGGGAGGTAGCACGCGGCGTCGGTCCGTCCGACGCTGAGGGACGGTATGCGCCGCGCGCCGTCCCCGCCCCGGGTGTGCACCTGGGGAAGGGAACGCAAGCCGGTGCAGCAACGAGCAGCCACCCGGCGGCAGATGGTTGCCGCCCCGGTGATCTTCGCCGTCGCTGTGCTGGTGCTGTGGCAGGTGACCAGCCTGTTCGTCCCCTCCCGGGTGCTGCCCGCTCCGAACGATCTCGCCGCTCGGCTCGTGCTCGAGCTGACTGACGGCGGGATCGCCGGGTATGCCTTCGTCACCCTCTCGGAGAGCTTCTTGGGGTGCCTCCTCGGCCTCCTGGTCGCCTTGCCGTTGGGCTATCTGGTGGCACATTCCGCGTGGGCCAGCCGTGCGATCGGCCCGTACCTGGCCGCATCGCAGGCGATCCCCGCTGTCGCGCTGGCACCGCTGATCGTGATCTGGTTCGGCTACGGACAGTTCCCGATCGCGCTGCTGTGTGCGCTGCTGGTGTTCTTCCCGATCTTCGTCAACACCCAGCTCGGCCTGACCACGCTGGACGAGGACGTGATCGGGGCGGCCCAGCTGGACGGTGCCGGCCGGTGGCGGCGGCTGATCTGGATCGAGGCCCCGCTGGCCCTGCCGGCGCTGCTGGCCGGGATCCGGAACGGCTTCGTGCTCTCGGTCACCGGTGCGGTGGTCGGGGAGTTCGTGATGGGCGGCGAAGGCCTGGGCCTGCTGCTGTCCGTGTACCGGGACCGGTCGGACACCGAAGGAATGTTCGCCACGCTCATTGTCCTGGCCGCGTGCGCGGTCGGGATCTATCTGCTGATGCGAGCTCTGGAGAGGCGAGTGCGATGGTGGTGACCCGACGACAGCTGATCGCGGGAGCAGCGGCAACGATGGGCCTGGTGGCCCTGGCCGGCTGCTCCGGCGGGACCGAGGACGACGACGGCAGCGGCAACGCTGATCTCCCGCAGCTCACCCTCGGCCTGACCTATGTTCCGAACGTGCAGTTCGCCCCGTTCTATCTGGCAGCGCAGAACGGATACTTCACCGATGCCGGGGTGGACGTCACGCTGCGCCACCACGGCGAGTCCGAGGACCTGTTCGGTGCACTCACCGCAGGCACCGAGGACCTCGTGGTAGCCGGCGGGGACGAGATGATGCAGGCCCGTGACCAGGGGGTGCCGGTCGTAGACATCGCCACGATCTACACCAGCTACCCGGTCGCCCTGATCGTGCCGACGGACTCCGAGATAACCGAACCGGCGGACCTGGCCGGACGCTCGGTGGGCGTCCCCGGACCGTTCGGGGAGACCTACTTCGGGCTGCTGGCGATGCTGCAGGCCGCCGAGCTCACCGAGGAGGACGTGGACGTCCAGCACATCGGCTTCACGCAGCAGGATGCGCTCAGCGAGGGGCATGTGGACGCGGTGATGGGCTACAGCAACAACGATGTGCCCCAGTTCGCAGCCACCGGGCTGGACGTGCGCGCAGTCCCGCTGGGGGACGTCCCCCTGGTCGGGATCGGACTGGGCACCACAGATGAGCTGCTCGCTGCCGAGACCGAGGCGTTGCGCGGGGTGGTGCAGGCGGTGGGACGCGCCGTGCAGGAGATCGTCGACGACCCGGCGGTGGGGGTCGCTGCTGCCACCGAGGAGATCCCCGGCACGGTGGACGAGCAGCAGGAGGCGATCATGACCGCCACGATGGAGGCGACCGTTCCGCTGTACGGCGACCTGAGCAGCCCGTTCGGGATGCACACCGGACCGTGGGCGGAGATGTCTGCCTTCCTCGCCGATGCGGGGTTGACCAGCACGCCGGTTCCGGCGCAGGACGCGTACACAGATGCACTGATCCAGGCCGAGTAGGCTTTCCAGGGTGAAGACGTTCGAGGATCTGTTCGCCGAGCTCCAGCACAAGGCCCGGACCCGCCCCGAGGGTTCGGGCACCGTGGCCGAGCTGGATGCCGGTATCCATGCCATCGGGAAGAAGATCGTCGAGGAAGCGGCCGAGGTGTGGATGGCCGCCGAGTACGAGAGCCAGACCGAGACGGCGGAGGAGATCTCCCAGCTGCTCTACCACCTGCAGGTGATGATGATCGCTCGCGGGCTCACCCTCGAGGACGTCTACGCCCACCTCTGACCGCGCCCGGTGCGCCCAGTCAGCGCAACCATCCCCGACCGCTGTGGCCCGCCGCACCGGTCACCAGAGTCGAGAAGGAACCCCGTGCTTCGAATCGCCGTGCCCAACAAGGGAGCCCTGTCCGAACCTGCGAGCAGGATGCTGCGCGAGGCCGGCTACCGGCAGCGCCGGGACGGCCGCGAGCTGGTCCTGCCGGACGTGGAGAACGACGTGGAGTTCTTCTTCCTCCGCCCTCGGGACATTGCCGTGTACGTGGCCGAGGGAGTCGTGGACGCCGGCATCACTGGCCGGGACCTGTTCCTGGACTCCGGGATGGAGGCGGTGGAGCACCGGGCGCTGGACTTCGCCCGGTCCACGTTCCACTACGCCGCGCCGGCCGGGACGATGACCTCGCTCGCCGACATCCAGGGCAAGCGGGTGGCGACCTCGTACGAGGTGGTGGTCCGGGCCCACCTGGCCGATCACGGTATCGATGCGCACGTAGTGCGTCTGGACGGTGCGATCGAGTCGACCGTGCAGCTCGGCGTCGCCGACCTGGTAGCGGACGTGGTGGAGACCGGGAGCACGCTGCGCGCGGCCGGGCTGGAGATCTTCGGCGACCCGATCCTGACCTCCGAGGCCGTGCTGATCCGGCCCACCGGTGAGCCCAAGCCCGGGCTGCACGTGCTGGACCGGCGCCTGCACGGGGTGCTGGTGGCACACGAGTACGTGCTGATGGACTACGACTGCCCGGTGGAGCACGTAAACGCCTGTGTGGCGGTGACCCCGGGACTGGAGTCACCCACGGTCTCCCCGTTGCACGATCGGGGCTGGGTGGCCGTCCGGGCCATGGTGCCGCGCAAGCGCACCAACCCGATCATGGACGAGTTGTACGGGCTCGGCGCACGCGCGATCATCGTGACCACGATCCACGCCAGTCGACTCTGAGAGGTACCCGATGGCCTCCGCTGGGACCGACCCCGAGGATCGGTCCTCGGGCTCCGGACCGGGCGACCGCTATGCCCCGTTCCGGTCCCGGGCCACCCGGATCGTCACGATCGTACTGATCGTGTGGATCGTGGCCGGCTGGGTGCTCTTTGTGGTGCTCACCAACCGGCTGGATGAACCGCGCCGCGAGTATCAGGTCGGCAGTGCCGTGCTGGCGCTGCTGATCTGCGTGTTCCTGCACCTGGTCGGCAGTGTGGCGGCGTACCCCTCTCCCGCTGGGCTGCGGGTGCGCAACATCATCGGCACTGCGCGGCTGGACTGGGCACAGATCGTCTCGGTGCGCTTCGGCGAACGGGACTGGGTCCAGCTGGACCTTGCCGATGGTCGGGTGCTCCCGGTGCTGGCGATCCAACGCGTCGACGGCGAACGTGCCCGGGCAGCCTCACGCCGGCTGGCCACTCTGGTCGCCGAGCACGAGCCGGGCGGCGTGGACTCCGGCAGCAGCGGCGGCTAGGAAGGGGGCCTCATCCTCGGCGAGGGTGCGGCCCATGCTGCTCAGCGGCACCGGGGAGGCCGCGAGCGCTGCGCTCAGCCCGGTGGTGGGCACCGGCACGAGGCGGTGCCGTGCGCCGAGAGAACGGGCCTGCTGGCACACCCGGTCGCCGAGCTCACCGGCCAGCTCGGGCACCACCACATCCGCCGGGACGAGCGCGGCCCGTCCGATGGCGGTGAGGCTGTGGTGGGAGATGCCGAAGTGCCGTTCCCGGCGGTCGCTGCCGGAGACCCGCAGGCTGGCCACCGGCCGGCCGCCGAGCACGGCGGCGGCGTTCAGGGCCTCACCAGCGGCCACTCCGGAGAATCCCCACCGGGTACCGGTGCCGGCGTTGCCCGGTCCCTGCGCCAGTACCACCAGGTCGGCACGGCAGACCAGGTGCGCCGCGAGCAGCCCGGAGTGCACCGTGACCGCCTCCAGGTCCCCGCCGTAGGTCTGTCCGGTGGTGATGGTGGCCGCCAGCCAATCGGCCTCGCGCAGACCGGCCACCGTGCGGGAGAACGCGGCCGGCAGTGCGCCGCCGTCGGTCATCACGTACGCCACGGACAGGGTGCGGCCGGCTTCAGCGGCCGCCCATCGGGCACCAGCCAGCACGGCCGGTACTGCGGAGTGCAGGTCGGCCACCACCACTGGCATGCCGGCCAGGTCGTCTGCGTCCCGGAGCAGCTCATGGTGCTCGGACTCCTGTTCGTCCACGCCGAGCACCATCACCTGCTGCGGGGTGTACCGGGCCTTGACGATGTGCCCGGGCCCCGGTGGCGGGTCGGTGGGCAGGTCCTCGCTGAGGGCGACGACGAGTGCGTACCCGCCGGTGCCCAGACCGCGGCTCTGCGCAGTGGTGTTCAACAGCACGTGCTGACCGGGGGAGACCGCGCCGACCACACCGGTGTAGGCGAGAGCGCGCACGCTCTCCGACGCCGGTGGCTCGGTGGCCGGGCTGCGATGCCCGTGCGCGTCCCCGGGTGGGGGCAGCACCTGCACCTGCAGCTCCTGGGCGCCGGACCAGGACCGTCCCAGGGCGAGGACCACGCCGTGTCGCCAAGTCATCACACCAGCAACCTATCGCTACTAGCCTGGTGCCCATGAGCGTGAGGAGCCCCCGCGGAGGTACCGCGAGGAACGAGCGGTGCCGCAGCGAGGCACCGCAACGCACATGGACAACCAGCACAGCGAGCGTGAGGAGCCCCCGCGGAGGTACCGCGAGGAACGAGCGGTGCCGCAGCGAGGCACCGCAACGGGGCCGGGAAGGCGCTGATGGCTGAGCGTGTCCCCGCGGCCGAACGCCTGCTGGACCTGGTGATCGCGTTGACGCACACCCAGCACCGGATGACCAAGGCGGACATCCGCGCCTCGGTGAACGGCTACATCGACGCCACCTCGGACGAAGCCTTCGACCGGATGTTTGAGCGGGACAAGGACCAGCTCCGGGCGCTCGGCCTGCCGATCGTGACGCTCACCGACTCCACCCACTCCGATGACGTCGGCTATCGCATCGACACCGCCGAGTACGAGCTGCCGCCGGTGCAGTTCACCGCAGCGGAGATCGGGGTGCTCTCCCTGGCCGCGCAGGTGTGGCAGGACTCCTCCTTCTCCGCCGACTCCCGCCGTGGTCTGACCAAGCTGCGCGCGGTCAGCGATGCCGCCGACCCGGGCAGGTTCGCCGGCCTGTCCTTGCGGGTGCGGGGCCCGGACCCGGCCTTCGCAGACCTGCTGGAGGCGATCGGGGACCGGATCGCGGTGCGGTTCACCTACCGGGCAGCGAGCACCGGCGCCACCGAAGTCCGCACAGTGGAGCCGTGGCGACTGTTCGCGAAGGACCGCGGCTGGTACCTGGTCGCCTTCGACACCGACCGGCAGGCGCAGCGGCTGTTCCGACTCTCCCGGATCGTGGGCAAGGTGCGACGGGTGGGCCAGTCCGGTCAGGTGCAGATCCCCACTGAGCAGACCACCCCGGACCCCCGGACCACGACGGCGGTGCTCGCCCTGGCCGCGGAACGCGCCTCGGCACTGCGCGCCCGGGGTGAGGTGGATACCACCACCGCGGGACCGGCCGGGCGGGACGTCTACCGGGTGGAGACCAGCGATGTGGACCGGTTCGCCGAAGAGCTCGCCGGATACGCCGATGCGGTGCTCGTGCTCGACCCGCCGGAGCTGCGGGCGGCGGTGCTGCGCCGGTTGCGGGCGGCCGCGGCGCTAGGAGGGGAGCACTGATGGCGGAGACCGCCGGTGAGCGGGTGGTGCGGTTGCTCGCGCTGATCACCTACTTGGACTCCCACCCGGGCGTGCCGGTGGACCAGGTGGCCGAGCACTTCGGGGTGAGCACCGGGCGGGTGCTGCTTGATGTGAACACCCTGTGGGTCTCCGGCACCCCCGGGTACCTGCACGACGACCTGATCGACTTCTCCGCGGACGACCGGGAACGCAACCTCCTCACCCTCACCGAAGCCCGCGGGATGCACCGGCCGCTGCGGCTCGGCCCGCAGGAGGCGGTGGCGCTGCTGACCGCCCTCCGTTCGTTGCAGGTCACCCCCGGTCTGGCCACCGACCCGGTGCTGACCTCCACGATGGAGAAGCTCACCGAGGCTGCCGGCACCGCGGCCCGCTCTGCTGAGGCCGTGCAGGTGGCCGGCCCGGACGACGACGGTGACCGGGTGAGCCAGTGGCTCACCGCGATCCGGGCCGCGATGAGTAGCGGCCACCAGCTGCACCTGCGGTACGTCTCCGCTGCGGACGAGGTGAGCGAGCGGGACGTGGACCCGCTGCAGCTGCTCACCGACGGCACCCGGTGGTTCCTGGTGGCTTGGTGCCATCGGGCGGTGGATGTGCGCCAGTTCCGGCTGGACCGGATCCTCGCGCTGACCGAGCTGGACGCGCCCGCCCAGGAGCACCCGGACGTGCAGCCCGCGAGTACCGAACCCGAGCTGACCGCAGCGCCGTGGCAGGTGCAGCTGGAGCTGGCCTCCCGGGCACGCTGGGTGGCCGAACAGTACCCCGTGACCGGGGTGCGGGACACGGACGAGGGGAGCTTCGCCGTCGACCTGGCAGTGGTGGACCTGGCCTGGTTGCACCACCTGGTGCTCGGCCTGGCCGAGGACGTGCTCGCGGTCCGCCCCGCGCAGGTGGCAGCGGGGATCGCCGACCGGGCCGGCGCCGCCCTGGCCGCCTATGCTGACGCCGGACTGGACGATCCAGCCGCGGACGGCACCCTCGATCCGCCGGTAGGCTGAGGTGATGCTGTGGTTCGTGGTCTGGACGGTGCTGGTGCTCGGCGCCCTGGCCTGTGCCGTGCTGCTCGCGATGTACCTGTGGCGGCACTTCAAGGCCCTGATGGACCAGGTCGGTCGCAGCGGCGAGGTATTCGACCGTCTGGACCGAACCATGGCCGAGCTGGACGCACAGGCCGCACAGCGCCAGTTCCGCCCCACTCTGAGTGCCGACGAGGCACAGCGGGAGAGGTGGCGCCAGACTCGACGCGATAACTTGGCCGCGCGGGCAGCGCGGGTACACGCTCGTCGATCGCGTACCCTGGAGAGGTGGCGGGCGATCGGGCTCCCGTTCTGAGCGCCGACGGTCACGAGATTTCACGGAGGAACATAGATGTTGAAGAATCCAGTCTTCTGGATCGTGATCGTGGGACTGGTGCTGCTGTTGTTCGGTGCCAGCCGTCTGCCGGACATCGCAGGCAACGTGGGCAAGTCGCTCAAGGTCTTCAAGAAGGAGATCAAGGAGCTGCAGGACGACACCGACATGTCCGACGCGAAGACGGTGCTCCAGGAGGACCAGACCGGCTCGACCACGCCGTCCGGCACCACCAACCAGCCCCCCTCTGACCAGCAGACCCCGCAGGCGACGACCTCCGAGCAGCGCAGCAACGACTCCAGCACTACCTGACGCCAGTGGTCTCACGCACCAACCCCGAGGGGAGGATGCCTCTCGGGGAGCATCTCCGTGAACTGCGCAAACGCCTGATCCTGGCCTGCGCCGGCATCGTCGTCGGCGCGATCGGTGGTTGGTTCCTCTACGAACCGGTGTACGACCTCCTGCAGATCCCGGTACAAGACCTGCGGGAGCGGGGTGTGGAGGCCACGCTGAACTTCTCCAACGTGGCGGCCAGCTTCGACATCAAGCTGCGGGTCGCCGCATTCCTGGGCTTCCTGGCGACCAGCCCGTGGTGGATCTACCAGGTGTGGGCGTTCCTCGCACCCGGGCTCAAGCGCAACGAGCGCCGGTGGGCGATCGTGGTGATCGGCGCGGGGGTGCCGCTGTTCATCGGTGGGCTGTTCATGGCCTGGACGGCGTTGCCGAACACGTTCTTGCTGCTCACCCAGTTCGTCCCGGACGGGGAGACGTCCTCAGCGCTGATCGACGTCACCACCTACCTGAAGTTCGTGATGCAGTTCCTGCTCATCTTCGGGATCGCGTTCGTGCTGCCGCTGATCCTGGTGCTGCTCAACTTCCTCGGGGTCGCCAAGGGGATGACCTGGTTGCGGGGCTGGCGCTGGGCGGTGATCATCATCTTCGTCCTGGCTGCCCTGGCCACACCGACCGCCGATGCGGTCACGTTCATCCTGATGGCGCTGCCGATCATCGGCCTGTACTTCGCGGCGGTGGGCGTCTGTCTGCTGAACGACCGCCGGGTGGCGAAGAAGGAGCTGGCCACGGCCGGCGGGTCCGACGTCGACACCACGACCGGTCCCTGACCGGACCGGGGCCTGCGCCGGATGAGCCGACTGGGTGTGCTGATCAACCCCACTGCGGGGCACGGGCGTGCCGGTGCGGGGGGCCGGGACGCGCTGGCGCTGCTGGGCCGCAGCGGGCACGAGGTGATCGATCTCAGTAGGCACACGGCCGAGGCCGCACTGGCCCGCGCCCGGGACACGCTCTGGGAGCTGGACGCGCTGGTGGTGGTGGGCGGGGACGGAATGGTCCACCTCGGGGTGAACGTGGTGGCCGGAACCACGGTGCCACTGGGTATCGTCCCGTTCGGCAGCGGGAACGATCTGGCCCGCACGCTCGGGTTGGCCGAGCACGACGTGCGCCGGGCGGTGGCCGATGTGCTCGCCGCGCTGGAGGGTGCGCCGCGGGTGGTGGACGCCATCGCCACCAGGGTGCACATGCCGGCTGCCGAGGACGCCGATCCGGCCGGCAGTGCGGCGGCCAGTGCCGCACCGCACGGGGACGAGCTCGAGGATCCGACCGCAGTGGAGTGGACCGCCTGTGTCCTCTCCGCAGGCATCGACGCCGCCGTGAACCACCGGGCGAACACCTATCGGTGGCCACAAGGGGGTGGCCGGTACGTGCGCGGCACGCTCGCCGAGCTGACCGTGTTCCACTCCTACGGCTACCGGCTGACCATCGACGGGGTGGTGCGAGAGCAGGATGCCGTGCTGGTGGCCCTGGCGAACGCACCATCCTTCGGCGGCGGGATGCACATTGCTCCCCAGGCGCAGATGGACGACGGCTGGATGGATGTGGTGATCGGTCATGCGATGGGCCGGGCCCAGCTGCTGCGGCTGTTCCCCCGGCTGTACCGCGGCACGCACGTGCACTCGCCGCGGGTGGAGGTGTTGCGCGCGCGGGAGGTGGTGCTGGAGCCGCTCCCGGGCCGACGGCGTCCCCCACCGGTCTATGCCGACGGTGAGCTGCTCGGCCGGTTGCCGCTCCGGGCGCGGCTGCGGCCCGGGGCGCTGCGGCTGCTCACCCCGGAGGCCACCTAGGCTGAGGGTATGTCCTCGCCCGCCGAACGGTACGCCGCCTTCCAGCAACGCCAGGCAACCGCCCGGTCCCCGTGGGGCCGGTTCCGGGAATCCCTGGGATTCGAGCTGGACGACTTCCAGGTGCAGGCGGGCAAGGCGCTGCAGTCCGGCCGGGACGTGCTGGTGGCTGCACCCACAGGTGCCGGCAAGACGGTCGTGGGGGAGTTCGCCATCGCGCTCGCGCTCGAACGCGGCCGGAAGGCGTTCTACACCACGCCGATCAAGGCGCTGAGCAACCAGAAGTACGCGGACCTGCGCGAGGTGCACGGTGCCGAGAACGTGGGCCTGCTCACCGGGGACACCACCATCAACGGTGAGGCGCCCGTGGTGGTGATGACCACTGAGGTGCTGCGGAACATGCTGTACAGCTCCTCGCCCACGCTCACCGGGCTGGGCTACGTGGTGATGGACGAGGTGCACTACCTGGCCGACCGGTTCCGGGGGCCGGTGTGGGAGGAGGTGATCCTGCACCTGGCGGCGGACGTGCACCTGGTCTCGCTGTCGGCCACCGTGTCCAACGCCGAGGAGTTCGGGGACTGGCTCACCGAGGTCCGCGGGGACACCGCGGTGGTCGTCTCCGAGGTGCGGCCGGTGCCGCTGTGGCAGCACGTGATGGTCGGCCGGGACGTCCTCGACCTGTACTCGGCGCACGTGGACCCGACCCGCCCGGGCACGAACCCGCCGATCAGCCCGGACCTGGTGGAGTCGATCCGGTCGGCGGAACGCAGCGTGAATCGCGGGCCGACCGGCGGGCGTCGCGGCCGCGGCCGGGGCAGGGGCCGGCCGGCGCCCTCGCGGCACCGGATCGTGCGCACTCCGCCGCGGCCGATGGTCATCGACCGGTTGGACCGGGCCGGGCTGTTGCCGGCGATCTTCTTCATCTTCTCCCGGGCCGGCTGTGAGGCGGCAGCCGACCAGGTGGTCCGGCACGGGATCACCCTGACGACGGAGGCGGAGCGCCAAGAGATCGCCGAGGAGGTGGAGCGCCGCTGCGCCGACCTGCCCCGGGAGGATCTCGGCGTCCTGGACTTCTGGGCGTGGCGGGAGGCGTTGCTGGCTGGGGTCGCCGCGCACCATGCCGGCCTGCTACCGGTCTTCAAAGAAGCCGTGGAAGCCCTGTTCGCCGCTGGTCTGGTGAAGGTGGTGTTCGCCACCGAGACGCTCGCACTGGGGATCAACATGCCGGCTCGGTCGGTGGTGCTGGAGCGGTTGACCAAGTGGGACGGACGTGGGCACGCGGACATCACCCCGGGGGAGTACACCCAGCTGACCGGACGGGCGGGGCGGCGCGGGATCGATGTGGAGGGGCACGCCGTCGTGCTCTACTCCAGCGGCCTCGACCCGGTCGCCGTGGCCGGTCTGGCCAGCCGGCGCACCTACCCGCTGCGGTCCAGCTTCCATCCCACCTACAACATGGCGGTGAACCTGATCTCCACCACCGGGTTCAGCCGGGCCCGGGAGACCCTGGAGACCTCGTTCGCACAGTTCCAGGCGGACCGGTCGGTGGTGGGCCTGGCCCGGCAGGCACGGCAGATGACCGAAGCGTTGGACGGGTACGCCGAGGCGATGGCCTGCCACCTGGGGGACATCGAGGAGTACCTGGCCATCCGTACCGAGATCTCCACGCGGGAGAAGGAGCTCTCCCGCGCCCGCTCGCGTGCCGCCCGGGAGGCCAGTGCCGAGCTGGTGGCATCGCTGCGGCGTGGGGACGTGATCCAGATCCCGCACGGGCGCCGGGCCGGGTTCGCCGTCGTCCTCACCACGCCGGATCCGCCGGGACTGGACGGGCCGCTGCTGCACGTGCTCACCACGGAGGCGCGGCAGGCCCGGCTCACCGGCGCAGACCTCCCGCCCGGGACGGATCGGTGGGGCCGGATCCAGATCGGCAAGCACGTCAACCCGCGCCGGCCGCAGGACCGGCGCGACCTGGCCGCCACCTTGCGCAACGCTCTCGGGGCAGCGCAGCCGCAGGACGGGCCGCGGCCACCGGCCCCGAGCGGCAGCGACGGTGGGCTCAGCGAGGCACGCGACCGGCTGCGGCACCACCCCTGCCACGGCTGCTCGGACCGGGAGGAGCATCTGCGCTGGGCCCGGCGGCGGGAGAAGCTGGCCCGGGAGCACCAGCAGCTGCTCCGCCGGATCGAGGGGCGTACCTCCTCGATCGCCCGTGACTTCGACCGGGTCTGCCAGGTGCTCACGCAGCTCGGGTACCTGACCGGCACCGGGGACGAGACCGCCGTCACCGCACAAGGCACCTGGCTGCGGCGCCTGTACTGCGAGAAGGACCTGGTGCTGGCCGAGTGCCTGCGCGGGAGCATCTGGTCCGATCTCGACCCGGCCGGGTTGGCTGCGGTGACCTCGATGGTGGTCTACTCCTCCCGATCGGAGGAGACCGAGGAGGTGCCCACGCCTCCAGGCCGTGCGGATGGGCCACTCGCTCTCGCGGTCCATGCCACTCGCCGAGTCTCCCGGCGACTGGACTCCGTGGAGCGCGAGCACGGCGTCCGCCGCGCGCAGCCGGTAGACCTCGGCCTGGTCCGGCCGATGTACATCTGGGCCCAGGGCGGCTCGCTGACCGAGGTGCTGGACGCCGGTGGCCTGGCGGCCGGCGACTTCGTCCGGTGGAGCCGGCAGGTGATCGACCTGCTGGACCAGATTGCGATCGCTGCCCCCGCGGCCGAGCTGCGGCGCACCGCGCGCCAGGCACTGGCGGCGGTCCGGCGGGGCATCGTCGCCTATGGCACCACCTGACCGCACGGCACACTTAGTGACCGACACACCAGGCGACACGCCGAGTGAGTCAAAAAACCTTGCTCGTTTCCATCCGCTCTGACCTGCAGGGACACCGTTGACCTGCACTGTTCCCGTCTTGGCGGAACAGGCCAAGGCGGGTATGTTCGCATCTCGTAACTGCTCGTGGATCACCCCAGGAGCAGGCACCGACCAGGCCCGTGCATTCACTAGAAAACGGGGCGTCCGCGCAGGGGGTTCCGGCCCGAAGGATGCACGGGCCGGTCGGTGTGATCACCTCGGACATGGGTGTCCTCACACCGACCTCGCGCAGACTCTGCGCTGCAGCCCCAGGTGACCGGCCACGCAGCCAGGCAGCGCTCGCCCGGCGACAGGCGGCGGTGAGCGCTCACCCGGCCGAGAGCAACACCACCGGCCGCCGTGGACACGTATCCTGCTGTGGTGCCTGCATCCCGGACCCCTCGAGCGCTCACTGTGCTCGTTGCTGTGATCGGTGGCTGGCTCACCGACGCTGCCTTCCCGATGCGCGGCTGGTGGCCGCTCGCCCTGATCGGCGTGGCCGCACTGGTGTGGGCGATCGGCCGGGACAGCGCCCGCTGGAACGCCCTGGTGACCTGGCTGTGGGGTCTGGCGTTCTTCCTGCCGCACCTGTGGTGGGCGAACTATGCCGTGGGAGTGATCCCGTGGGTGGCGCTCTCCGTGGCTGAGGCCGGCATCCTGGCCGGCGGCGTGGCCGCCTGGACGTGGGCCCGGCGGGCCACCTGGCTGCGGCACCGCACCTGGCTGCACGCGCCCACTTTCGCTGTGATCTGGGTGGCGGCCGAGCAGCTCCGTCAGGTGTGGCCGTTCGGCGGGTTCCCCTGGGGTCGGCTCGCGTTCTCCCAAGGTGACTCCCCGCTGCTCTCCCTCGCCGCCATCGCGGGTGCGCCGCTGGTCTCCTTCGCCGTGGTGCTGATCGGGCACTACCTGGCCGACGCGGCCCGACTGCTGCTCGCTCCGCGCACCGGACCGGCCGGCAGCCGGGACACGCCCACCAGCCGCGACAGAGCCGGTAGCGCAGCGGCCGATGACGGCGCAGCCAGTGACGGCGCAGCCGGTCAAGCCACAGTCGGTCACGCCACAGTCGGTCACGGGGGGACAGGTGGCGGACCGGAGAGCGCCGACACCGGCACCCGGGACCACGTCCGTGCAGCCACCTACCGAGTGCTCGCTGGTGCCCTGGTGCTCGCCCTGGGCGCCCTGCTGCCGCTGCCGAGCACCCAGGCCGAGGACGGGACACTGCGGGTGGGAGCTGTCCAGGGCAACGTGTCCGAGCCCGGCCTGGGGGCGTTCAGCAACGCCCGTGAGGTGTTGCACAACCACGCCGACGGCACGCACACGCTCGCGGAGGAGACCGGTCAGGGCCAGCTGGACCTGGTGGTCTGGCCGGAGAACGCCACCGACATCAACCCGCGGGTCAACGCCGAGGCCGCCGAGGAGATCGATGCGGCCGCACAGGCCGTCGATGCACCGATCCTGCTCGGCACCGACCGGTACACCGACGATGCCCGGTACAACGAGATGATCCTCTGGCAGCCGGGGGAGGGCAGCACGTTCGCCTACGCCAAGCAGATCCCCGCGGCGTTCGCGGAGTACATCCCGATGCGCGAGGTGGCTCGGCTCTTCTCCCCGGCCGTGGACCTGGTGCAGACGGACATGGCTCCCGGGCAGCGGGTCGGTGTGGTGCCGGTGCCGATCACCCGTACCGGTGAGACCGTGGACGTGGGCACAGTGATCTGCTTCGAGGTCGCCTACGACGCCCTGATCCGCTCCGCCGTGCAGGAGGGCGCCCAGTTCCTCGTGGTGCCCACGAACAATGCCTCCTTCGGCTACACCGCCGAGTCCGAGCAGCAGCTGGCGATGTCGCGGCTGCGTGCCGTGGAGCACGGCCGGACCACCCTGCAGATCTCCACGGTGGGGGTCTCCGGGGTGATCGCTCCGGACGGGACTGTGCAACAGACCACTGAGCTGTTCACCCCGGACACCTTCACCGCTGACATACCGCTGCGCTCCACGTTGACCGTGGCCGACCGGCTCGGCGACTGGCCGGTGATCGTTATCACCGTCCTGGCTGTGCTCGCCCTCGCCGTGGGGATCGCCACCGGACGCACCCCCCGGCAGCGCCGCCCCGGCGCACGCCGCGCTCGTCCCGGGGCAAGGAACGGCGGACCTGGGACCACGTCCGGTGCGGGCGCTGCAGAGGGAAAGCAGGCCGCACCGGCGGCGCCGACACCGGCCACGTCCACTCCGGCACCGCTGCCGCGGACCGAGGTGGGGCAGGGGCGCGATCCAGGGCCGGGGACAGAGACACCGGTCGGGGCCGCCCCATGACCCTGGTGATCATCCCCACCTACAACGAACGGGCGTCGCTGCCGGACACGCTGCGCCGCACCCGCGCGGCCGTACCGGAGGCGCACGTGCTGGTCGTCGACGACGCCAGCCCGGACGGTACCGGGACCTGGGCCGAGGGTGTGGCCGGTCATGACGAGCACGTCCACGTGCTGCACCGGAGCAGCAAGGACGGTCTCGGCCGCGCCTACGTCGATGGCTTCGCGTGGGGACTGGCCCGGGGTTATCAGTACCTGGTGGAGATGGATGCGGACGCCTCGCACCATCCCGAGGACCTCCCGCGGCTGCTCGCGGCGTGCACCGAGGAGGTAGCCCTGGTGATCGGCTCCCGGTGGGTTCCGGGCGGGGCGACGGAGAACTGGCCGGTAGGTCGCCAGCTGCTCAGCCGCGTGGCGAACCTGTACGCGAACGTGCTGATCGGGCTCGGTGTACGCGATGCCACAGCGGGTTTCCGGGTTTTTCCGGCGCAGACGCTACGGCGTATCGACCTGGCCGGGGTGAATTCCCAGGGGTACTGCTTCCAGGTGGACATGACTCGCCGGGTGCGGATGCTCGGCGGATGGATCGTGGAGATACCGATCACGTTCACCGAACGCGCGGAGGGGCAGTCGAAGATGAGCCGGGCGATCGTGCTCGAAGCCCTCTGGCGCACCACTGCCTGGGGCGCCGAGCGGCGCACCAGGCAGTGGTGGAGGTGGTGGTCTCAGGCGCTGCGGCGGCGTAGCTGACCGCTGCGGAGCAGCGCCAGGCGTTCGTCCAGCAGCTCCTGCAGCTCGGCTTCGGTACGCCGCTCCAGCAGCATGTCCCAGTGGGTGCGCACCTTCTTGCCGGGCTTGATCTCCGGGCGAGTGGCGTCCCGCAGCAGCGCCTCGCCGCCACCGGGTGCCTCCCAGACCGGGGGGATCTCCGCGTCCGCGGAGAACGGGATGATGATCACGCGGCCGTCCGGGCAGTCGTAGACGGCCTCCACCCGTGGCGCGAACTCGACCCCCTCTTCGGTCTCCATGCTGTTGGCGCCGATCCGCATGCCACGCAGTGCTCGTTCAGCCATCGTGACTCCTCCTGTCCGTGACTTGTGGTCTCCACCCTGTCCAACGGGTCCGGCGGCCGTTGTGTTCCGCCCAGGCGGTGAAGGTGGTGTGAATGTCGCGGGCACACCTCGTGGTTAAGTGGTGCCGTGACTACTGCACCGATGACCTACCGCCAGCTGGGTGCCTCCGGGCTGACCGTGTCCACTGTGGGACTGGGCTGTAATGCTCTGGGCGCCACCGTAGCGGACGAGAAGGTTCCCGGCCTGGTGAGAGCGGCGATTGAGGCAGGAATCACCTTCTTCGACACAGCCGACACCTACTCCCGTGGCCGCAGTGAACAGCTCCTCGGCCGGGCCCTGGGCAGCCAGCGGGAGGATGTGGTGATCGCCACCAAGTTCGGGATGGACACCCGCGGGCTGAACGGTCCGGACTGGGGGGTGCGTGGCTCTCGCCGCTACATCCGCAAGGCCGTCGAAGGGTCACTGCGCCGGCTGGGCACCGACTACATCGACCTCTATCAGATGCACACCCCCGATCCCCGAACGCCGATCGAGGAGACGCTCGCTGCTCTGCACGAGCTGGTGGCCGAGGGCAAGGTGCGCTACCTGGGTTCCTCGAACTTCGCCGGCTGGCAGGTGGTCGACGCGGACTGGACAGCGCGCACCGGTGGGCTCACTCCGATGATCTCGGCACAGAATCAGTACAACCTGCTCCACCGAAGCGCGGAGACCGAGCTGGTGCCCGCCGTCGAGCACGTGGGCGCCGGCCTGCTGCCGTTCTTCCCGCTCGCTTCGGGTCTGCTCACCGGGAAGTACCGCCGCGGCGAGGAGGCTCCGGCGGGGACCCGGCTCACCCGGCGGCCGGACCGGTTGGCCAATGCCGACTTTGACACCATCGAAGCACTGCAGGCATTCGCGGCGGAACGGGACCTGACCCTGCTGCAAGTGGCCGTCGGCTGGCTGGCCGCCCAGCCGACGGTGGCCTCGGTGATCAGTGGTGCCTCCAAGCCGGAACAGGTGCAGGCCAACGCCGCTGCCGCGTCCTGGGAACCGACCGCCGACGACCTCGTCACCCTGGACGAGATCACCGGGCGGTGACCTCGGGCCCGCCGGCCGAACTGGTGACGCGGCTGCGCGCCGCTGGGTGCGTGTTCGCCGAAGAAGAGGCCGCACTGCTGGTCGAGGCCGCCGCGGACCCGGTGCGGCTGGCCGAGCTGACTGACCGGCGCGCCTCCGGCGAGCCGCTGGAGCAGGTGCTCGGATGGGTGGACTTCGACGGGCTGCGGTTGCACCTGCGGCCGGGGGTGTTCGTTCCGCGTCAGCGCACCACCTTCCTGGTGCAGACCGCCACCGAGCTTGCTCCGGACGGCGCCGCTGTGGCGGACATGTGTTGCGGTATCGGCGCCATCGCCGCGGCCCTGGCCGCCCGGCGGCCGGACCTGCAGCTGGTGGCCGCCGATGCGGACCCCCTGGCGGTGAGGGCAGCACGGGAGAACCTGCCGGCCCGGGTGGGCGTCACCTGCGGTGACCTGCTCGAGGCGCTGCCGCTGCGGTGGCGGGGCACCCTGGCGCTGGTGGTGGCAAACACGCCGTACGTCCCCACCGGGGAGATCCCCGGACTTCCGCCGGAGGCGCGCGTACATGAGCCTCCTGCCACGCTCGACGGCGGAGCGGACGGGCTGGACGTGCAGCGTCGCCTCGCGCAGCAGGCGGGTGCGTGGTTGGCGCCCGGGGGCCGGGTGCTCACCGAGATCGTCGCCGCTCAGGCCGAAACCGCTGTCGCCGCGTTCCAGGCGGCCGGCTTCGACGCCCGGGTGCGGATCAGCCAGGAGTGGGGGAGCGGTGTGCTGGTGGCCCAGCTGTTGCCCTGACATCCGTGCAGCCCGATTTCCCTGGCGGGCGGGGCTACTCGCCGATCGACCCGTCGATGGCCTCCCGGATCAGGTCGGCATGGCCGTTGTGCCGGGCGTACTCCTCGATCATGTGCACCAGGATCCAGCGCAGGCTGTGCCGCTGCCCATCCGGCCAGCCGCGGATGGCGAGCGTGCTCAGACCGTCGGTGAGGCCGCGCCGGGTGGTCTCCCGGGAGTGGCTCACCGCATCCTGCCAGAGCGTGAACAACTCGTGCGGGGAGTCCTCGACGGCTGAGGTCCACTCCCAGTCCGGATCGCTGTTCCAGTCCACGCTCTGCCAGAGTGCGGGCATGTCCTGGCCGAGGAACATCTCGGTGAACCAGTGCTCCTCCACCCAGGCCATGTGCTTGAGGATGCCGCCGAGGGTCATCGTCGAAGCGGCCACCCGCACGTTCAGCCCGGCGGCATCCAGCCCGGAGCACTTCCAGTGCAAGGTGCCGCGCTGGAAGTCCAAGAAGCTCGTCAGGGTGTGCCACTCGTCCACGGCCAGCGGCGGGTCGACCCGGCCTTCGTCGTCCAGCGGGACCTCGGATTGCGCGGACGGGGCGGGCAGTGGGGGAATCGTCTCACTCATGGGCGGTGATTCTCTCAGTCAGCGGGGACATGCTCGGATCAGGTGGCGGGTGGAGTGCGCCACGAACACGCCGTCGGCGCGGATCTGGGAATCGAGGACGTGCAGCCGGTCGCGGTAGCGGTCCACGGTGAAGTCTGGCACCCACCACGGGCACTTGCGCAGGATCCACACCACCGCACCCACGTCGAAGAACTCCATCCGGCAGCGCGCCGTGCGCAGCTCGACCACGGCCAGGCCGGCGCGTTGTGCCGCAGCGGCCTCCGCGTCCGGATCCCGGGAGTGCCGCTGCCGGGGCAGTGGGCCGAGGAAGTGCTCGATCAGCTCGAACGCGGACGCCGGGCCCACGTGCTGGGCGAGGTAGTGCCCGCCCGGAGCGAGCAGCCGGGCGATCTCCAGCCACTGCGGGGAGACCGGGTGCCGGGCGGTGACCAGCTCCACCGCACTGTCCGGCAACGGCACCGGCGCACCGGGCTCAGTCTCCAGCACCTGCACACCCCGCGGGCCGAGCAGCTCCCGGGCTCGGGCCGCGTTCGGCGGCCAGCCTTCGGTCACGTACGTCGAGGGGGGCAGGTGCGGCACCTGCGCGATCACCTCACCCCCGCCGGTGTCCAGGTCGACGGCGGAGGTGACAGTGCCGAGTGCCGAGCTGAGACGCCGCAGGTATCCCCACGGCGGGCGCTCCTCCGTAGCCCGGCCGGCCAACCAGGTGAAGTCCCACCCGGTGATGTCCGCCGCGGCCGCCTCGGCCACCAGGTCCTCGAACTCGCGCACCGCATGAGCCTGGCCCATGCGCACGTGTGTGGGCAAGTACTTTCACCCCCTGCGCCCTCGAGCCGGTGCCGCGCTCTGGTCAGAGCTCGGCTGCAGTGCGGGAGTCAGGACGCCGATGGCGTGCGCTTGGAGACCAGCCGCGCCACGGCGTCGTCCATGTGCGCCACCAGGAGGTCCTTCGCCTCGGTCAGCGTGCCAGCGGCGATCGCCTCGGTCAGCTCCTCGTGCTCCCGCACCTGAGTACTCAGATCCGGGTAGGTGGTCTGCAGCTCACCTAGACACATCCGCGTCTCCACCACCAGGGTGCGCATCGCCCGGATCAGCCGCGGACTCTGCGAACAGGCCACCAACTTCTCGTGGAAGGCGTGATCAGCGTCGGAGACGCCCGACGCACTGCCGCGGCGGGCCGCAGCACGCATCGAGGTGATGCTCGGCTCCAGCGCCCGTACGGTCTCCTCCCGGCGCTCGGCCATGACCAGCTCCAGGGCACCGCGCTCGATCGCCGACCGGGTCCGGTAGATGTCTTCCACATCGTCGGTGGAGAGCTCGGTGACGAACACCCCGCGGTTCCGGATCGCGTGCAGCAGCCCCTCGGCCACCAGACGTTGCATCGCCTCCCGCAGCGGGCCGCGGGAGACGTCGAGCCGTTCGGCCAGCTCGGTCTCACCGAGCTGTTCACCCTGTTCCAACCGCCCGGCCATGATCGCCCCACGCAGCTGCTCGGCCACGTACTCCACCGTCGACTGACGCTTCGGAGGTTTCAGCTCACCGACCGGCATCGACCCTCCCCTCTGCGAACAGTGCTCCGAGCCGGGCACTGTACCGGGACTGGGCCGCCAGCCGGAGTCCCTCCCAGATGGTGACCTGGTTGGCGGTGAGCACCGGTTTGCCCAGCCGGGCCTCCAGGTCCGGCAGCACGGAGAGGGTGCGCATCGCGGTGTCCGGTACGAGCAGCGCCTGAGCGTCCGGGTGATCGTTCCCCGAGGCCAGTGCGGTGACTTCGGCAGGGGAGAGCCGGCCCACCTCGGCGGCCGTGTCGATCCCGGCACTGGAGAAGGAGACCACCTCCACCCCCGCGGCGGCGAGGTAGTCCACGAACAGCTGAGCGACGTCGTCGGGATAGCTCGCGGCCACGGCGACCCGGGTCAGATCCAGCGCCGCGAGTGCGGCCAGGTAGGCGCGGCTGGTGCTGGAGGTGGGCACTCCGGTGATCTGCTCGAGCCGGGCCACCTGGTCCTCGGCCCCCTCCGGCCCGTAGACGAAACTGCCCGAGGTGCACGCCCACACCACCGCAGCCGGTCGGTGCGGCGCCAGCTGCCGGGCTCCCTCGGCAAGCCGCTCCGGGCTACCCAGGTCGAGCAGCTCGGCCACGGCGTGCAGGTCCGTGCCGTAGATGTGCGCCACCGGCAGGTCGACGCCCAGCCAGCCGGCGGCCATCGGATAGTCATCCTCGGCGGCGTGGTCGGGGTAGATGAACCCGACAGTGGCTGGCGGCCTCATGAGGCGTCCTCCGTGATCTCCTCGGACGGCTGCTCGATCTCCGGCAGCGGCGGCGGGTCGACGTTCTCCTGGAACACGCCGCGCAGCCAGCTGCCGGGTCCGACCATCGGCAGGCCCATCCGGCCCAGGCAGGCCCAGACGGTGAGCTGGTTCGCGGTGAGCACCGGTTTGCCGAGGTCCCGTTCCAGTGGAGTGATGATGTCGTAGGTGGGCAGATTGGTACAGGAGACGAAGATCGCCTCCGCAGCCGGATCGTCGGCCGCCATCACCAGTTCGGCCACTGTGCGGTAGTTCACCTTCCAGATCCCGCCGCCCAGGCCCAGGTACTGCGAGCGCACCACGCTGACGTCGAGCTCGCCGAGGAACTCCTCGAGGCGTCGGGTGAGCGGCTCGTCGTAGGGGGTGACCACCGAGATCGAGGTCAGTCCGAGCTCGCGGACCGCCTCGGCGAGGGCGCCGGAGGTGGTCAGCCCGGCAGGTGCGCCGGCCGCCTCGATCGCTGCGCACAGCGCTGCCTCGTAGGCGAGGCCGTGCACGAAGCTGCCGGAGCTGCACAGGAACGCGACCACCTCCGGTTCCACCCCGAGCACATCCCGGGTGGCGTGCTGCAGGTGGTCGGTGGCCGAGACCAGCTCGGCCATCTCCAGGCTCACCGGCACCTGCTCGTAGGGGGTGCGGGCCAGGTGCAGGCTCACCTCCAGCGGTGCCCAGCGCCACAGCTCACGCTCCAACGCCAGGTCGAAGGGTGCGATGATGCCGATGCCGCGTTGGGCCAGGGGGCCTTCGAACTCCGCGCCGCTCACTTCCACATGTCTCACCTTTGCATCGGCGGATCATCTGATTGTTGACAATAGTAGGAGCGGCTCATACGTTGTCAATATGCGAGATCGGCCTGTTGTCGTGCTGCACGACGGCGAGGTGCCCAGCCCCGAGACGATGGCACCGCTCGAGCGACTCACCCAGGTGTACTACACCGACGAAGCGGGGTTGGCCGAAGCACTTCCGGGGGCGGAGGTGCTGTTCGCCTATCACTTCACCTCGGCCGCGCTTCCGGCGGCGTGGCACGCCGCCGACTCGCTGCGCTGGCTGCACGTCGCGGCCGCCGGAGTGGACCCGTTCATGACCGAGGAGGTCCGCACCTCCGAGGTGCTGGTGACCAACTCCCGGGGGGTGTTCGACGAGCCGATCGCGGAGTACGTGCTCGGCCAGGTGCTCGCATTCGCCAAGGACCTGCCCGGGTCCTGGCGGCGGCAGCAGGAGGGGCGCTGGGAGCACCGGGAGTCCGAGCGGGTCGCCGGCACCCGCGCGCTCGTGGTGGGCACCGGCCCGATCGGTCGGACGATCGCCCGCCTGCTCCGCGCGGCCGGCCTCCGGGTGCGCGGTTCCGGGCGCCGTGCCCGCGAGGATGATCCGGACTTCGGGGTGGTGGCCGCCCAGCAGGACCTGCCGGCCGAGCTCGCCCAGGCGGACTGGGTGGTGCTCGCTGCCCCGCTGACCGACGCCACCCGGGGGATGATCGATGCCGACGCGCTGGCCGCGATGCGTCCCACTGCCCGGCTGATCAACGTCGGTCGCGGTGAGCTGGTCCGCACCGACGACCTGGTCGGCGCCCTGCGCGAAGGGGTGATCGCCGGTGCCGCCCTGGATGTGATGGACCCGGAGCCGCTCCCGGCCGGGCATCCGCTCTGGCACCTGCCGACGGCGCTGATCACCCCGCACAACTCCGGCGACTTCATCGGCTGGCGGCGCGCCCTGGTGGAGCTCTTCGCCGAGAACCTTGCCCGCTGGCAAGCCGGAGAAGACCTGCACAACGTTGTGGACAAGACCATGGGATACGTACCAGGGAGCTGACGTGGAACCCACTGAGATGACCGCCGTCGAACTCGTCACCGCCTATGGCGCCGGTGACCTCTCCCCGGTGGAGGTGACCTCCGCCGTCCTGGACCGGATCGAGGAG
>DXBY01000031.1 GCA_019116305.1 Candidatus Ruania gallistercoris
CCTGAGGCTGCGGCCCCCTGCCATCGCAGATCCAGGCCCCTAGTAGAACACTCCAGTTCACCGTACGCTCACCTGGACACGCGCACGCCAGCAGGGGCCCACCGTCCGCCGAACGGACTCTAGCCGCCTGCCCCTGACCCCCCGTCGGTCGGGAGGGTGCGCGGCACACCGTGTGCGCGGGCCAGGTCCGGCTCCAGGTAGATCACCAGCTCCAGCGGCACGCTCTTGCGGATACGGACCTCCGCTGCGTCGATGGCCCGCGCCACCTCGGCGGCATCGGCACCCTGGGGCACGGCGACCTTGGCCGCCACCAGCACCCGGTCCGGGCCCAGGTGCATCGTGCGCATGTGGATCACCGAACCGATGCCCTCACCCGGCACTGCAGCCTCGATGGAGTCCTGGTGCTCCGGCAGCGCCGACTCCCCGAGCAGCATGGAGTTCATCTCGATCGCCAGGAAGGTCGCGATCACCACCAGCAGCACACCGATCGACGCCGAGCCGATCGCGTCCCACCGACCGTCACCGGTGATCAGGGTCATCGACACACCGAACAGCGCCAGCACGAGGCCAAGGAGCGCTCCGATGTCCTCGAGCAGGATCACCGGCAGCTCCGGGGAGCGGGACCGGCGCACGAACGTCGTGAGCGGCGTCTGCCCGCGGACGTGGTTCGCCTCCACGACAGCGGTGCGCAGCGAGAAGGACTCCATCACGATCGCGATGACCAGTACGGCGACCGGTACCCAGTGCCAGGAGGTGATCGGGTGCGGTTCGGAGAACTTGTGCCAGGCCTCGTACAGCGCGAAGCAGCCACCGAGGGTGAACAAGATGATGGAGACGATGAAGCCGTACACGTACCGGGTGCGGCCATAGCCAAACTGGTGCGTCTCGGAGGCCTGGCGCTTGGCCCGCTTCCCGCCCACCAGCAGCAGCACCTGGTTGCCGGCATCGGCTACTGAGTGCACGGCCTCGGCCAGCATCGAGCTGGACTGGGTGAGCAGGTAGGCGATGAACTTGGTCACCGCGATCCCGCTGTTCGCCAGCAGCGCCGCGATCACGGCCTTCGTGCCGCCCCCTGATGCCATCGCTCAGTCCTCTCCCTCGCCCTCTTCACCGTCCCGGACCAGGGCGAGTACGCCGTCGCGGATCTTGACCATGATGTCCTCGTCCTGGGCCTCGACGTTCAGTCGCAACAGCGGTTCAGTGTTCGAGGACCGCAGGTTGAACCACCACCGGGGCGTACTGTCCCAGTGGCTGTAGGTGAGGCCGTCGAACTCCTCCACCTCCACGGTGCCGGCATCGATGTCGTCCTCGAACGCCTGCCGGACCCGGTCCTGGGCGGAGGCCACGTCCGCCACCCGGGAGTTGATCTCCCCCGAAGCGAAGTACGGGGTGTAGATCTCCGCCAGCTCGGACAGCCGGGACGTGCCTTCCCCGAGGGCACGCAGCACGTGCAGCGCAGCGAGCATCCCGGTGTCGGCGAACCAGAAGTCCCGGAAGTAGTAGTGCCCGCTGTGCTCACCACCGAACACGGCACCGGCCTCAGCCATCTGCGCCTTGATGAAGGAGTGCCCCACCCGGGTGCGGACCGCTCGACCGCCGGACCCCTCCACCAGCTCGGGCACCGCCCGGGAGGTGATGTGGTTGTGGATGATGGTTGCCTCCCGCCCGGCGCCCTGCTCGTTGAACAGCTCGCGCAGGCCGACCAGCGCGGTCACCGCGGACGGGCTGACCGGCACCCCGCGTTCGTCCACCACGAAGCACCTGTCCGCGTCACCATCGAAGGCGAGGCCTAGATCGGCCTGTTCGGCGATGACGGCGGTCTGCAGGTCCATCAGGTTCGCCGGGTCCAGCGGGTTCGCCTCGTGGTTCGGGAAGGTCCCGTCGAGCTCGAAGAACAGCGGCACGATCTCCATGCCGACGTCGGGCTGTCCGGACTCCGGGCCGAGCACGGCGGGAACGGTCAGGCCGGCCATCCCGTTACCGGCGTCCACGACGACCTTCAGCGGCCGGATCCCGGCCAGCGGCACCAGCGCGTGCAGATGCTCGGCATAGTCGGCGAGCAGGTCGGCCTCGGTGATCGTGCCGCCGTCCCCGGCGGCCGGAATGCCCTCCTCCAGGTACTGCGTGGCGAGCCGGTGCACATCGGTCAGTCCAGTGTCCTGGCCCACGGGCCGCGCCCCGCTCTGGCACATCTTGATGCCGTTGTACCGGGCCGGGTTGTGGCTGGCGGTGAACATGGCGCCGGGGACGTCCCGGGAGCCGGAGGCGAAGTACAGCCCGTCGGTGGAGCACAGGCCGATCATGGTCACGTCCACGCCCCGCCAGGCGGCCCCCTCGGCGAAAGCTTGGGCAAGCCCGGGTGAGGACTCCCGCATGTCGTGGCCGATCACGATCGCGCCGGCAGCGGCCGCCACCACGTCGGCGAAGGCGCCACCGAGGGCCCTGGCCACCTGGGCGTCCCACTCCTGGGGCACCACACCGCGGATGTCGTAGGCCTTGACGATCGCATCGAGATCAGACACAGCCAGAGCCTACAGCGCTGTGGCTGTCACTTCCGGTGTGATTTCGCCGCGCGCCCTGCGGCGGATTCAGACCGTAGAGCCGGCTATTCCCCCTCACCGCGAATCACCCGCAGGTGCCCGCGGCGGCCGACCTCCGGCGTCGGCCGGGGTGCGGTGACCGGTGCGGCCGGGCCCGGAAAGTCGCCTCGTGCGGCCGGGACGGCGGTGGGCGGTGGGGTGCGGGAAGCCTCCCGCACCGCATCGGCGAGTGCGAGCAGGTCGTCCGGACTCGGCGGTGCCGGCTCGAACTCGGCGGCCAGGCGCACCACGTCCCACCCACGGGGCACAGTGAGCCGTTCGGCGTGCTCGATGCACAGGTCGTAGGTGTGCGGCTCCGCGTGAGTGGCCAACGGTCCGAGCACCGCCGTCTGGTCGGAGTAGACATAGGTGAGCGTCGCCACGGCAGCTTCCTGGCACGCAGATCGGGTGCAGCCTCGAGTCGCTCTCACAGGAGTTCACCGTACTCCGCCGCACCGGTGATCTGTACCTACCACGCCGGGGACTCTGGCAGGCTGGCACTGTGACCCGCGTCCCGCTCGAGAGCTCGCAGCGCAAGCGCCGCCGCGACCGGCACGGGCGTGGCCTGCGCGGCCCGTTGCTTCCGCCCACGCTGCCCGGCTGGCGCACCCGCGCGGAGCGCTTCGACGAGCTGGTGCTGGCCGTGGTGGAACGGTTGGAGCGGCACGTCGGGCCGGAGCTGGACGGTGTCGAGTTCGCGGTCGAGGCCGTACCGCCCTCGGACCCAGCACCGTGGGAGGTGGGTGCCGTGCCACTAGGGAGGTACTTTCCGGCCAGCCCTGCCGCCGGGCTCAGCGACCGGATCGTGGTCTACCGGCACCCGGTGATCGCCCGCGCCCAGACCCCGGAGGAGATCGCCCTGCTGGTGCGCGACGTGCTCGTGGAACAGATCGCGCACCTGCTCAGCCGCAGCCCGGAAGACATCGATCCGGACTACCTGGGCTGATGGGCGCCGGGATCGCCGTGCCGGCACCCGGTCAGTAGGTGCTCAGCGTCAGTAGGTGCTCAGCCGCACCGGCACGCTCTGGTCCCGGTCGGCATCCGGGGTCAGCGGCAGCACCCCCACCAGGTCGCCGTCCCCGGCGTCAGCGGACATCGTCAGGCTGGCCAGCACCGGACCGCCGGTGATCTCCACGGCGCTGGCCTCACCCAGGGCCAGCTCTTCGTCGTTGCCCACGGCCACTGTCGCGCCGGCGGGGACCTCCACCTCGGTGGCCTCGCCGCGTTCGCCGTCGGGGCCCACCGGGCGCACGCTCACCTGCACCGGACCGTCACCAGGATTGCTCACCGCCACGGCTGCCCGGTCCACCATCGACCCCAGGCCCACCAGGGGCAGCAGGCCGTGCTCGGCGGGCACCGTCGCCGGGACCCAAGCGCGGTCGAGGACCGGCTGGTCCGGATCCAGCTCGCCCGGCTCACCGGTGCGGGAGACCTGCACTGCTCCGGTCACCGGCTGATCGGAGCGCACCCCGATGCTCACGTACCCGGGGTCGATCCCGTCCAGCGCCACCTCGGTGACCGTGTGCGGAT
>DXBY01000221.1 GCA_019116305.1 Candidatus Ruania gallistercoris
CCGGATTCGATCGCATCGATCTGCGCCTGCCCGGAGTCAAAGCCGACGATCACCACCTCGCCGTCCATCCCGGACTCCTGCACACCCTTGATCACCCCGATCGCCGAGCCCTCGTTCGAACCGTAGATACCGGCAAGGTCCGGGTTGGAGGTGAGGATGGACTTGGTGATGTTCGCCGAGGCGTTCTGGTCGCCGTCGCCGTACTGCGGCTCGAGAAGCTCGATGTCCGGGGCATTCTGCTCCATCCACTCGATGAACCCGTCCCGGCGGGCCTGGCCGGAGCCGGAGGTCTGGTCGTGGATCACCATCGCCACCGTGCCCTCGCCCCCGATCAGCTCGGCCATGTGCTCGGCTGCTGCGGCGGCGGCAGCGGTGTTGTCGGTGGAGACCGTGGTCAGCGGCACCTCCGAGTCCACCCCGGAGTCGAACGCGATCACCGGGATCTGCTGGCTCTTCGCCTGCTGCAGCAGCCCCTCAGCGGCTCGGGAGTCCAGCGCTGCCAACGCAATGGCATCGGGGCTCCGCGCGATCGCGCTCTGCAGCATGTTGATCTGCTCCTCCACGTCGGTCTCCGTTGCGGGACCTTCGAACGTGATCGTGGCTTTGCCCTCGGCGCCCTGCTCGGCACCGGTCTTCACCGCTTGCCAGAACTGGTGCTGGAAGCCTTTAGAGACGATCGCGATATCCGGCAGCTCGCCGTCACCGCCGCCACCTGAAGTTCCGCCGTCGTCCGAACAACCGACCAGCAGGGCGGTGCCGGCGCCGGCAGCAGTGCCGATCAACAGTGTCCGTCTGCGCATGGTAAGTACTCCTTCGTGAGGTGCCCCGATGGGGCCTGGTAGGGGTCAAGTCGTGGTGGCGGCGCGCTTGCGCACGGTGTCGATCAGCACCGAGACGACGATCACGGCGCCGAGGATCACGTTCTGCCACTCCTGGGGCACGGACATCAGCTGCAGGCCGTTGTTGATCACCGCGATGATCAGCGCACCGATCACCGTGCCGATGATCGAGCCGCGCCCGCCCATCAGCGAGGTCCCCCCGATCACCACGGCGGCGATCGCCTGCAGCTCGTAGCCCATCCCGATCGCCGGTTGCGCCGAGCCCAGCCGGGCCGCGATCAGCACCCCGGCCAGCCCGGTGAACAGCCCGGCGAAGGCGTAGATGATCAGCTTCCACTTGGTCACGTTCACCCCGGAGATGGCCGTGGCCTCCTCGTTCGAGCCGAGGGCGTAGGTGTAGCGACCGAGGATCGTGCGGTTCAGCACGATGGCGGCGATCACCGCCACCACGATGAACACCAGGACGGCGTTCGGCACCTTGGGGATCAGGGTTCCGGTGGAGAGCTGCATGAACCCGCCGGCACTCTCGGCGTCGATGTAGATCGGAGCACTGTTGGACAGCACCAGCGCCAGGCCCTCGGCCACCATCATCATCGCCAGCGTGGCGATGAACGGCGGCAGCTTCGCCACTGCCACCAGGATGCCGTTCACCAGCCCGACCACGCCCCCGAACGCGATCGCGAGCACCACGCCGAGCTGCCAGGGCAGACCCATCGTGGTGATGAAGTTGCCGGCCATCACCGCGCACAGCGCCATCCCGGTGCCGATGGACAGGTCGATCCCGGCAGTGATGATCACGAACGTGGTGCCCAGCGCGAGCGTGCCGATCACCACCGTCGAGAACAGCATGTTCCCCACGAGGTTGCCGAAGGTGAAGAACACCGGGGAGGCCAGCGAGAACACGATCATGATCACGATCAGGCCGGCGAAGGCGAGCAGCTGTTGCAGGCCCGCGCGCAGGTGCCGGGTCAGCCCCTGCGGGGCGTCGGTCGAGGTGCCGGTGGTCGAGGTGCTCATAGGTGGTCCGCTTCGTCGGTCACAGTGGGTGTGGAGTCCGGCCGCAGCGTGGCCAGCTCCATGACGTTCTCCTGGGTGGTGTGGCCGTGGTCCAGCTCACCGGTGATCCGCCCCTCGCTCATCACCACCACCCGGTGCGCCATCCGGAGCACCTCGGGCAGCTCGGAGGAGATCATGATGATCGACTTGCCGGCCGCGGCGAGCTCGTTCAGGAGCGTGTAGATCTCGTCCTTGGCGCCCACGTCGATCCCGCGGGTGGGTTCGTCGAAGATGAGGATGTCGCAGTCCTTGGTGAGCCATTTGGCAATCACCACCTTCTGCTGGTTCCCACCGGAGAGGTTGTTGACCTCCTGCCGCACCGAGGGGGTGCGGATCCCCAGCGCCTGCACCCGCTCCCGGGCCGCCTGCGCGATCGAGGTGGTGCGCACGAACCCGCCGGTGGTGAACTTCTCCCGCAGTGAGGACAGGGCGATGTTGTCCGCCACGCTGAGGTTGAGCAGCAGCCCGTAGCGCTTCCGGTCCTCGGACAGGTAGCCGATGCCGTACTCGTTCGCCCGGGCCGGGTGCGGGATCCGCACCTGCCGCCCGTGCACAGTGATCGTGCCGGAGGTGATCGGGTCCGCTCCGACGATCGCGCGGGCCACCTCGGTGCGTCCGGCGCCCATCAGACCGGCGAACCCGAGGATCTCGCCCCTGCGCAGCTCGAAGGAGATGTCCCGGAGCAAGTCCTTGGTGGACAGGTCCGTCACGGTGAGCACCACGTCCCGGTCCTCGCGCACGTTCTGCGGGCCGACGCTGGTGTCGATCTCCCGCCCGACCATCCGGGAGATGACCTCGGCCATCGTGGTCCCGGCGGTGGTGACTGTGTCGATGTACCTCCCGTCCCGGATCACGGTGATCCGGTCGGAGATCGCCCGCAGCTCATCCATCCGGTGCGAGATGTAGATGACGGCGGTCTCCGGGGTGAGGAACCGACGGATCAGGTCGTGCAGGGTGGCCACCTCGGCGTCGTTCAGCGCCGCGGTCGGCTCGTCCATGATCAGCACCTTGGTGGCGTCGTTGCTGAGCGCCTTGGCGATCTCCACCATCTGCTGCTTGGCCACGGTGAGCGTGCCGACGACGGTGCGTGGGTGCAGATCGAGGCCGAGCCTGGCGAGCAGCTCGGCTGTGCGCCGGTTCAGCTCGCGGTCGTCGGTGAACACCCCGGCGCGCTTGGGCTCCCGGCCGATGTAGATGTTCTGCGCCACGGTCAGGTCCGGCATCAGATGAAACTCCTGATGGATGATGCCGATGCCCAGCTCTTCGGCATGCTTGGGCCCCGAGGGCGTGTACGGCTCGCCGTCGAGGGAGAACCTGCCCGAGTCCGGGGTGTAGATGCCGGAGAGCAGCTTCATCAGCGTGGACTTCCCGGCGCCGTTCTCCCCCACCAGGGCCAGCACCTCACCCGGGTACACCTGCAGGTGCATGTCATCGAGGGCCTGGACTCCCGGGAACCCTTTGGACACGCCCTCGAGCGACAGCAGCGGCTCCGCCATCGGATCACTCCCTTGCCAGACGCCCTAGTCTTCGACCACCGGTGGTAATCGTTTACTTCTGGGGTCGACGGTACACCCCGATTCGCAGCGGCGTCCACAGATCCGCCGGCGAGTGGACGGCGGGCGACGGCGGGCCGCGGGCGGTCGCGCGCCCAGCCCTCGGCCGCGCACGGCCGGTGACCGAAGCCACCCGAGTCATCCGCGCCCCGCGTGGGAGAATGGTCGGATGCCCAACGGCCCGTTGATCGTCCAGTCCGACAAGTCTCTCCTGCTCGAGGTCGACCACGACCAGGCGGCCGAGTGCCGCCGCGCGATCGCCCCGTTCGCCGAGCTGGAACGCGCCCCCGAGCATGTGCACACCTACCGGCTCACCCCGCTGGGCCTGTGGAATGCCCGCGCTGCGGGTCACGATGCCGAGCAGGTGGTCGATGCGCTGATCACCTACTCCCGCTACCCGGTGCCGCATGCGCTGCTGGTGGACATTGCCGAGACGATGTCCCGGTACGGGCGGCTGCAGCTGATCACCCATCCCACCCACGGGTTGCTGCTGCATGCCCTGGATGCTCCGGTGCTCGCCGAGGTGATGCGCTCCAAGCGCACCCAGGGACTGCTCGGCGAGAAGATCGACGACGACACCGTGATCGTGCACCCCAGCGAGCGCGGCCACCTGAAACAGGTGCTGGTCAAGCTCGGCTGGCCCGCCGAGGACCTCGCCGGCTACGTGGACGGTGAGGCGCACTCGATCGACCTGGACACCACCGACTGGTCGCTACGCCCCTACCAGAACGAGGCAGTGGAGGGCTTCTGGCACGGCGGGAGCGGCGTCGTCGTGCTCCCCTGTGGGGCGGGCAAGACCCTGGTGGGCGCGGGTGCGATGGCCCGGTCCGGAACCACCACCCTGATCCTGGTGACGAACACGGTCAGCGCCCGGCAGTGGCGGGACGAGCTGGTCAAGCGCACCAGCCTGACCCCGGAGGAGATCGGGGAATACTCCGGCTCGCGCAAGGAGGTGCGCCCGGTCACGATCGCCACCTACCAGGTGCTGACCACCAAGCGGAAGGGCGTCTACCCGCACCTGGAGCTGCTCGATGCCCGGGACTGGGGCCTGATCGTCTACGACGAGGTGCACCTGCTACCCGCACCGATCTTCCGGATGACGGCGGATCTCCAGGCGCGTAGGCGCCTCGGGTTGACCGCCACGCTGGTGCGGGAAGACGGCCGGGAGGACGAGGTGTTCTCCCTGATCGGTCCGAAGAGGTACGACGCGCCGTGGAAGGACATCGAGGCGCAGGGCTACATCGCGCCGGCGGAGTGTGTGGAAGTGCGCCTGGACCTCTCGCACAGCGACCGGATGACCTACGCGGTGGCCGAACCGGAGGACCGGTACCGGCTCGCCGCCACCGCCCCGGGCAAGCAGGCGGTGGTGGAGCAGATCCTCGCCCGGCACGCCGGGGAGCAGACCCTGGTGATCGGGCAGTACCTGGACCAGCTCACCGAGCTCGGCGAGCACATCGATGCCCCGGTGATCACCGGGGCCACCACAGTGCCCGAACGCCAGCGGCTGTTCGAGGCGTTCCGCAGCGGGGAGCTGACCACGCTGGTGGTGAGCAAGGTGGCGAACTTCTCCATCGACCTGCCCGAGGCCGCGGTGGCGGTGCAAATCTCCGGCTCGTTCGGTTCCCGGCAGGAGGAGGCCCAACGGCTCGGCCGGCTGATGCGACCCAAGGCCGACGGGCGCACCGCGCACTTCTACGCCGTGGTCACTCGGGACACCGTGGACCAGGACTTCGCCGCCCACCGGCAGCGATTCCTCGCCGAGCAGGGCTACGCGTACTCGATCCTGGATGCCGAGGACCTGCTCGGGACGGGGACCGAGGCGGGCTGAAGGCGCAGGCTTGGACCAGCGGTGGAAGAGCGCGGCCGATCTGCGCCCCCGGGTTCCTGGCGAGCCCCCGGAGCATCCTCGAACCATGACTCCCTCGGTCAGCCACCTTGATCGGATCACGATCGACTCGAACGTAGCCGGAGACCACCCCGCGCCACGTCTGAACGCCGAGGCTGGACGGCCCAACTCGAACCCGGGCGAACCGGCAGCGATTGCTGGGCCGAGAAGCGCGCTACTGGGGACTTGTGGCCGGCCAACCGCTGGTAGCCAGCGCGCTGGAACGGTCAGGCAGGCTGAGCGATCACACAGCCGTCCGGTCCCCGAACCGCTGCCTGGCTGCCTGCCGGGAGACCCCCAACGCGATGCCGATGCGAGTCCAGCTGCGACCCTGAGCCCGAGCGACCCGAACGGCCTCCATTAAGCGCGCCTCGCCCGCGGCGACGGCGTCAGCAGCTGCTGCGACCTCCCGAAGATCCTCCGTGTTGTCGATCTGCGACGGGTCGGGGTCGAGTGCTTCCAGCAACCTCTCTGCGTGCTCGGTCTCATTCATGGCTAGCCACCTCCTCAGAGCAACCGGTAGAACGATGGCCGCAGAGCCATCGCATGGATGATGCGAGACTGCGCGGAGTCGATGTCGGCCACAACCACTTCGAGCAGTCGGCCCCCGGTATCTGCACCGATCAGCAATGTCGTGTTGTCATCAAGCTCACGAGACCGAATGGCATGTCGCACCGCGTGCCTCATGTCGTCATCAGAGACGCCGTGTTTCCGCGCTCCGTCCCGAACCTCCATACTGACAACATAGATTGTCACTGTGCAAGTCGTAACGCGGCGGCGCTGCCCTGTGGACAACCGACCGGCGCCACTCCTCGACGGGTCTGGGCGCCGAGATGGACGCGACCCAAGGCCGACGGTCGCACCGCGCACTTCTACGCTGTGGTCACCCGGGACACCGTGGACCAGGACTTCGCCGCCCACCGGCAGCGATTCCTCGCCGAGCAGGGCTACGCGTACTCGATCCCGGATGCCGAGGACCTGCTCGGGACGGGGACCGAGGCGGGCTGACGGGCTGACGGGCAGGGTCGGTTTCAATCGGCTGGCGCTGCCAGTTCTCGCCGTGCCGACTCTCGCCCGGAGGCGACGGCCGTCGCAGCAGCCTGCTGGAGGACTTGCGCCCTTGATTCGACATCCATCAATATAGATACATGTCGAACCAAGGAGCGTCCGCCCGGCCGGTGGCCGCCCGCCGACTGTCCACGCTGGACAAGTGGCTGCCACTCTGGATCGGGCTCGCGATGGCCGCCGGGCTGCTACTGGGTCGGCTGGTGCCGGCGATCTCCGACCTACTGGTGCGACTGGAGGTCGCAGGCATCTCGGTGCCGATCGCGCTGGGCCTGCTGGTGATGATGTATCCGGTGCTGGCGAAGGTTCGCTACGACAAGGTCGCCGCGGTCACCGGTGACCGCAGGCTCCTGCTCTCTTCGCTCGGGCTGAACTGGATCGCCGGACCGGCGGTGATGTTCGCGCTGGCGTGGCTGTTCCTGCCGGATCTCCCGGAGTTCCGGACCGGGCTGATCATCGTGGGATTGGCTCGCTGTATCGCGATGGTGGTGATCTGGAACGACCTCGCCTGCGGGGACCGGGAGGCGACGGCGGTGCTGGTGGCGATCAACTCGCTGTTCCAGGTGGTCGCCTTCTCGTTCCTGGGCTGGTTCTATCTCACCGTCCTTCCGGGCTGGCTCGGCCTGGACAGCCAGGGCTTGGAGGTTTCGGTCGGGCAGATCGCGCTCAACGTCCTCGTCTTCCTCGGTATACCGCTGATCGCGGGGTTCGCCTCACGCTGGTTCGGGGAGAAGCGTCGAGGCCGGGCGTGGTACGAGGAGCGCTTCCTGCCCACGGTCGGACCCTGGGCACTGTACGGGTTGTTGTTCACCATCGTGCTGCTGTTCGCGCTGCAGGGTGAGGCAATCACCTCCAACCCGCTGGACGTCGTGCGGATCGCGGTACCGCTGCTGGTCTACTTCGCCGTGATGTGGGGCGCCGGGCTCATTCTCGGCAAGGCGCTCGGACTCGGGTATGCCCGCTCCACGACGTTGGCGTTCACCGCAGCGGGCAACAACTTTGAGCTCGCGATTGCCGTGGCCATCGGCACGTTCGGCGCCACCAGTGGGCAAGCGCTGGCTGGCGTGGTCGGCCCGCTAATCGAGGTACCGGTGCTGGTCGGGCTGGTGTACGTCTCCCTCTGGGCGGCGCGCACATGGTTCCACACCGATCCGCACACCATCCCCACCCCGGTGAAGGAGCAGATCCGATGACCGAGACGATCCTCACACAGCCGGACTGCACGCCGTCCGCGGCACAAGCCATGGACACCGGTCCGGCCAGGGCGCTGGCGGCCACGTTGAAAGCATTGGCGGATCCGTTGCGGTTGCGGATCCTCTCCGCGATCGCGGCAGATCCGCGGGGCGAATCCTGTGTCTGTGACCTGACCGGGCTGGCACCAGTGTCTCAGCCGACGATCTCCCATCACCTGAAGGTCCTCAAAGAGGAGGGCGTCCTCGAGTCGGAGCGCCGTGGCACCTGGGTCTGGTACCGGATCACGGCCCACCGCCGTGCCGCGATGACCACGTTCCTCGATGCGTTCGCCCCGGCCGCGATCAGCAGTCCGGGTGGCGCGCCGGGAACGGGAACAGAGGCCGCGGAAGCAGACGCGGCAGAGCTGGATACCCGGGTGGACCACCTGGCCGACGAGCTCGCCGAGACCACCACCGGCCTGGATGGGGAGACAGTGCGCCGGTTGGTGCGGGACTCCTATGTCGCGCTGGCCAGGTCCGCGAGGATCACCCGGCATCTGATACCGCTCACGGAGCGGTTTGCGAAGCAACGCCTGGCCGATCTGGTCCGCGAGCACGACCCCACCCGCCCGCAGGTGCTGTTCGTGTGTGTGGCCAATGCCGGCCGGTCCCAGCTCGCCGCTGCGCTGACCCACCACCTCTCCCAGGGTCAGGTCCGCGCTCGTTCCGCCGGCTCGACGCCTGCCGCTGACATCCATCCGCAGGTGCGGACTCTGATCGAGGAGATCGACGGAAGTGGGCAGACGGCGTTCCCGAAACCGCTCACCGACGAGGCGGTCCGCGCAGCGGACGTGGTGATCACGATGGGCTGCGGCGACGTGTGCCCGATCATCCCGGGCGTGCGCTACGAGGACTGGGCCGTGGCCGATCCCGCCCTCGCTTCGGCAGCAGGCGTCGCGGCAATCCGCGACGACATCGCCGCGCGCGTACGAACCTTGCTCGACTCCTTGCCGACGACCACCCACCGTTCCGGAGCCGCCCCATGACCGCCCAGAAACCTGCCGTCCTGTTCGTCTGCGTGCACAACGCCGGCCGGTCCCAGATGGCCGCCGGCTACCTGCGGCACCTGGGTGCGGACCGGATCGA
>DXBY01000222.1 GCA_019116305.1 Candidatus Ruania gallistercoris
CTGCACCCGAGCATCCTGGAGGCCAGTGTGGCGGCCGTGAAGGCGATCCCCGGTCTCGCGTTCTGCGGGGTGGACTTCCTGCTGGAGGACCACCGCAAACCGTTGGCCGAGCAGGAGGCCGGGATCTGTGAACTGAATGCGCACGCCGCGATCGGCAACTGCGAGTACCCCACCTACGGTGCTCCTCGTCAGGTGGCCCGCACGTTTATGGACGCCTGCATCCAGCGGTATGACCTGAACGTCTGGGACACACCCGCCGAGGCGCTCTCGCTGCGGCTGGTCGTGCGGGGCCGCGTCACGGGCGTCGGCTACCGGGAGTGGCTGCGGCGGCACGCCCGCAACTACGGGCTGGACGGCTGGGTCCGCAACCGGGGCCGGCGGAGTGTGGAGGTGGTGATCGCGGGGGAGACCGTGGCGGCCAGTGCGCTCGCTGCGGCCGCCGTGCTCGGCCCCACCCGCGCTCGGCCCACCTCGGTGACCACTGAGCACGTCGAGCGGCCCGCCGTCACCGGCTTCACTATCGTCAAGCGCCCACCTCAGGAGCTCGCCAGTGTCCGCTGAACCCCTCACCCGCCTGACCGCCGCCCACGAAGAGTTCGACGGAGTCCTGGCGCTACGCGCCCTGCTCCGAGCCGGCCTGGACGTCGAGGTCTACCCGCGCCAGGTGGCCTATATTCCGGCGGGCGAAGGAGCAGAGCTCTCCTTCGTGCACGGCATCCCAGGTACGAGCGGGCTCGGTCCGGTCACCTATGCCCAGGACAAGCGGATGCAGCGCGGACTGCTGGAGCGTGCCGGCGTCCCGGTGCCGCACAGTGCCACGTTCACCATGGGCCGCGGGATCAGTGGTGCGAAACGGTTCGCCAGTCGGGTGGGCTACCCGGTGCTGGTCAAACCGGCGGTCGGGGACAACGGGATCGAGACCTTCCGCGACCTTGTCGACCCCACCGGGATCGACCAGGCCCTGGACTACCTGCGCACTCCGCCGGCACATCGCGCCGGATTCAGCCGTGCCTCCTACGGCCTGACGGAGCTGCGCGAACCAGGGGAGGAGAACGGCCGGATCGTGGTTCCCCCCGGCTACATGTTCATGATCGAACAGCAGCTGGCCGGGACCTACCTGCGGATCTTGGTCAGCGACGGTGAAGTGCGCTCGGTGATCCGGTGCGAAGGGGTGCCCACCGACGGCAGCCTGACCGGCGGCAGCGACATCACCGACCAGGTGCACCCGAGCCTGACCGCCCTGGCGGTGCAGGCAGTGCGGGCCATTCCGGGACTGGGCCTAGCGGCCCTGGACGTGGTGCTCGAAGACCCGACCCGCCCGGTCGAGGAGCAGGAGCTCGGCGTGGTCGAGTTCTCCGAGCGTCCCGCCCTGTGGGTGCAGGCCATGGTGGACCCGGCACTGGCCGACCGGCTGAGCGAGGACCTGGTCCGCCGCTATGCCGCTGCCGAGGGACACCGCCTCGGCGAGCCGCACGCCGAGGTTGAGGTGGCGATCGAGGCGCACGCGCTGCCCGATGCCGATGAGGGTGGACGCGCGATCGTCGCAGCCGCCACGGCTGCGGGTCTGCAGGCCGAGGTGACCGATGTGGACCAGACCGAGGGTACGGTCCGGGCGCGGTTGGCAGGCGATGCCGCTACGGTGGCACACCTGACCAACGACATGCTGAACGGGTCGATCGACAAGCAGCGGGTGATGCTCGTGGTGATCACGAGCACGAACCACGCCACCTGAACGCTCGGACCGGCATCGTCTCGCCGACCGGCGGTCCAGGAGCGGAACAGGAGCAGACCGTGACCAGTGAGCTGGAACGGGCCGGGATGGTCCTGGCTGGCCTGGGCATGAGCGTGAACGCCTGGAACACCCGGGTGATCGTTGCCGAAGCGCTGCGCCGCGATATCGAGGTGACCCGGCTCGGCGAGCAAGGTGGGGTGCTGCTCACCCACGGTCGGCGCACGCACCGGTGGCGGAACAGCATCACCTCGCTGAACAGCCGGCTGGTCAAACGGGTGCTCGGGCACAAGGATGTCGCAAGCCATCTGCTGCGTGCCCAGGGCCTGCCCGCACTGGAGAACGCGATCTTCGCCCCTCATGAGGCCGAGCGTGCCTGGCACTGGGCCGAAACGCTGGGCTCATCGGTGATCAAACCGCATGACGCCAAGCGAGGGGCTGGCGTGCACGTGGACCTGCGCACCCGGGGCGCCTTTCTCCGGGCCTATCGCCGGGTGGCCGAGACCTACGGCTCGGTGCTGGTGGAGAAGTACCAGAGCGGGCGGGAGTATCGGTTCCTGCTCGTCGACGGCGGCCTGGTGGGTGTGATGGAGCGCCGGCCTGCGAGCGTCCTGGGTGACGGGCATGCTTCCGTCGACGCTCTGGTTCGGGCCAAGAACATCGATCGTGGCCGGATCCACAGGAAACTCCAGCTCGGTGATCCGGAGCTGCGCACCCTGACTGCCCAGGGGCTGCGGGCGTCCAGTGTTCCCGACGCGGGGCAGCGGGTCTTTCTCCGGAAGGAGCTGAACCTGCACTTCGGTGGTGACGCCGTTGAGGCGCGCAGCGCCGTCACCGACCAGGAGGTGCAGGTGATGGAGCGCGCTGCCCGGGCCATTCCGGGGGCACGGTTGCTCGGCATCGACGCCCTGGTTCCTCGCGGCAGCGGGCACGATGAGATCGGCATCATCGAGATGAACGGGGCACCGCTGGTATCGATGCACCACTTCCCCTGGGAAGGTCAGCCCGTGGATGCTGCCCGGGCGATCATCGATGCGATGTTCCCCGAGACCACCTCGTCCCGCTAGGGCCGCCACTCGGCAGAGACGTACAGCGGCCGCACACCCTCGAGCAAGCCATACATCAACGTCCGCTGCAGCGTGTCGATATCGCCTGCATCGCCCGGGGACTCCACCAGGATCTCGGCGGACGGGGTGCTCCTCACGCTCAGGTCCGGGAGGCGGTCGGTGCAGAACTCTGCGATCTGGTCGGCGGCGCGTTCAGGCAGAGCGACGCCACCGATGGTCAGCACCGCCCCGGAGTGTGCTGACTGGCCGGTGATCGACAGCCCCTGAGCATCGGCCTCACCGTGCATCAGCCGCAGTGCCGCACGCTCGGCTGCTGCCGGGTCGAGGCGCAGCAGATCGTCGAAGGTCGCCCTCGGACTCACGTCGAGGGTGCGGCACAGCTGTCCGTCCGGCGGCTGAGCCGGATCCTCTGCAGTGAGCCAGACTCGCGCGACGCTCAGCCCCGGAATGTGTGTGACCGCTTGTCGCGCGCGCTCCTCGAGCCCTGGGTGCACCCGAGTCCCGTCCACCACCTCGCCGTCGACCAGCCGATAGAGCACCTCACCGTGGGCGATGCCCAGCTCGATGCGATGACCTCCGGTCACCTTCTCCACGAGGTAGCGCCCACGAGGATGGCTCGGCCCGAGCGACCGTGTGGCGGTCATCCGGGCGATTCGCTCGATCTCACTCCCGAGCATCTCAGCGTTCAGTGCCGGCGGCCTTATGTGCACCATCCACGCCGGTGAGACCGCCACGGGATAGCCGATCTGGTCCGCCCATTCCAACGCCGCGCCGCGGTCGGACTTGAACGCGAAGGAGGCGAAGTCGCCGACCATGACACCCGCATCACGCAGCAGCTCCCGGGTCAGGTCACGTTCGCTGAGCAGCGCAGTCGTTCCTTGGTCGGTGCTGCCCGGGATGCACCGTGCGAAGGAGAGGGTTAGGTCGTCCTCGGGCGAGGTGGCGAGGAGGATCTCGTTCGCCAGCAGGGTGGTGTTCAACTGAGCGCGGAGCGCTGCGGTGTTGAGGAGTGCTGTGCTGTCCCGTCGCGCCGTTCTCACGCCGACTCTCCCGCCGGGGTCTCGACCGTCCCCGGCAGCGGGGAGGTCTCGACGCGGCCGACCGTGGTTCGCTGCGGACCCCTGATGGCAAGACTGGCCAAGGACGTGACGGCGACCAGACTGCCAGCAAGGTGGGCCTGTACCCCGCGGCCCTGCTGCTCGAGGGCATCGAGCTGGACGCCTCTGGCCGCAGCCAGCTTCGTCAGCCACGCCACGAAGCGGTCCGGATGGGAGACGTCTGAGGCGGACAGTCGCACCCGTGGCGTGGTGGTCGAGTCCCCGGTCCGAACGCCGCGGCGCTGGGCCGCGCCCTGGAACACCACGTCCGCTGCTGCCGATCCGCTGCCGTACACCGGGAACTCGGGCGTGGTCAGCTCCGGACAGGAGTTGAGCTCGCAGATTCCCACCTGCTGCTCGTCCAGTGGTCGGCGATGATCTTCGATGAGCACGTCGACGCCGCAGAACCGCAACCCCGGTATGGCCGAGACCGCTTTCACCATCGCCGCGGCGATCGACGGATGCAACTCGTCGGAGACGTCGAGGGAGTCACCCCGCATGGCGCCGTCGGCGTTCGTGCCGAGGTAGACCTGTTCGCCCGGGCGGGGGACATCGTGGACGGTGCGGTCATGGTGCTCGAGGAAGGCTGCAGCAGCCTCGATCGTGATGGGTGCGTTGCGGAGCCTGGGATTGAGGCGGCGCGGGCTGTTGGTCGCGATGACCAGTTCAGCGATCGTTCTCCGGCCGTCACCGACGACGAGGGGGCGCCGTCTCCGGATAGCTGCAAGGACACGCTGATCGCCGACAACGATGCGGTAGATGTCACCTGGAACGTGTCGCTGGATCAGCACGTCGCCGTTCGCATACCGCGGGTAGCCCCGAATGGTCTCGAACGCAGCACGGAGCTGGGCCTCGTCCTGGATGTTCAGGGTGACGCCGGTTCCACCAGTCCCGCTTGCCGGCTTCGTCACCAGCGGGTATCCGACCCTGCGTGCGTAGGCGAGCGCTCCCGCGGTGTCGGCGATACCGAAGATCCGGCCCTGCGGGACCGGTGCACCTGCACGTTCGAGGAGTGCCTGCGCGGCACCTTTGTGCCCGTCGGCGATGACATAGGCCGAGTGGCTGGAGACTGGCGATCGTGCACTTGCCCCGAAGAGCAGTGCTGGACCGTCGGCCCCCTCGGTGGCCGTGAACGTCGTGCTCGAATAGCGGGTCGTCCGGAAACTGTGAGCGATCGCGGAGCGTTGGACGAGGCTGCTGCGCAACGCATCGTGGGACAGACCGAGGGAGTCGGCCTCATCGCTGTAGACGTGTGGGGCGACGCTGTCAGTGGCGTCGGCAGCGGACAGGTGCGCATAGGTGCCGGCGAGCGGAACCAGTTCGTCATACCGGATGCGGACCGGTGTGGGCTGTGCCCCCGTGCCGCTCCGACCCGAGTCATCAGCGACGGCAGCGGAGCTGGCGGCGGGTTCCAGACTCGGGAGGAACACGTCGACAGCGCTCGTGAGCACAGCAGCCCGTTGACAGGGCACAGCGCTGAGCTGACTGCCGCCCCCGGGAGCGCTCATCGCAATGAACAGCCCGGGCTTGTCGGTCCGGGCTTGAGTCGCCAGCCGGTTCAGACCGAGCAGGGAGCCGACGTGTGTGGGACGCAGGTGGACCGCTCGGATGTTCCGGGTCGTGAGCGCTCGCAGCCGCTCCAGGGTTCGGACGCCGTAACCGGCCATGATCAGCACCTCACCGGTGCGCCTGGTGAACCAGCCGGTCCTCGCATCGTCAGCGATCGCCTGGAGTGCTTCGACGCGATCGAGATCACGCACCCGCATTCGGCAGTCCAGCACGATTCGAGCCTTCGGTTGTCCCTTGAGCAGACGCGAGAGTGCCGCAACATGGCGGTCGAGCTCGTCCTCTGGTGTGGGGTGCGGCAGGTCGAGGATGTAGGTGCCCGTCAGCGGTCCGGTCTGCTTCAGCACCTGGCGATCCGTGCTGAGATCGCCGGTGGAACGCAGGTAGGTCACCGGTGCGGTGCTCGCAGCGGCAGCGTCCGTCGTGGCCGTCTGCGCCGGGTGTGGTGGTTCGGCGCCCAGGCGTCCGCTCGCGGCAACGAGCTCGAGCAGCGCGGACTCGAGCCCGAGGTTGGCACGCCGCTGATTCATGGGGGACAACGCCCCGTGCTCGGGGAGGTGGAGCCCCTGCACGAGTGGCGCCAGGGCAGTGCTGAGGTCGGATGCACTGGCATCGACAGTGGCGGTGGTGCCGACCAGGTGACCGAGCCCGCGCTCCACGTAGCGCAACGCACGCGCCCGCTCGGCTGCCGAGTCGGCTCGGATGACGCATTCACTGCTGCCGGTCAGGGTCGCGTCGCCCACCTGGCAGTCGATCCTGATGGCGAGGTTCGCCCGGGCAGTACGTTGCCGAGCGAGGGAGAGTGGGCCGGAGGTGAAGTATTCGCAGATGCTGGCGGTATCGATCGTCAGGCTGGTCGGCGGTGTGGTCGGCACCTTCGGAACCCTACACGGCGACGGTGCCCGGATCGGTGCTTCTGCACCCGCCAGGTCGTCAGCCGGTCGAGTCGATCAGCCAGTCCAGGAAGTCGAGGGGCCGACCGGCGATCACCTGATCCGTCGAGCGGAACCGGGGGGCGATCGTCATCCCCTCGACTCTGCCGCGCCACCCGTTGCGACCGACCTGGATGCAGACATCGACGGCCGCCCAGCGAAGACCGGGTACGGCTGCCACGGCACGAACGGCCGCTGTGCTGGCGTCGTCGAACTGCGCGCTGGTGGGAGGAGTGGAATCGCCGGTGATGGTCGCGAAGAACACGCGGTCCGGTGCGGCCACTAGCGCCAGCCGCGGTCCTTGCGGCCTGTTTTGGACGAACCATTCCGGGGCCCCGGCCAGACTGTCTATCAGGTTCGGATCGTCAGACATGCCATAGATCTTGGCGCTGCTGGTCCACGGCTTGTCTGCAGGAAGGAGCGTGACGGGGCGCCGCGGCCCGTCGAGGAAGCTGCGTAGCGCAGCGGGGGTCCGCACCAGGCGTCCGCCGGGCCGCGGAATGTTGGCATGAGTGAGGAGCTTTCGTTGCCACCCAAAGCGCCGCACGGATCGGACCGCCGTGACAAGGTCGCGTTCGCTGGTACCAAAGCGGGTGAAGAGGCGGGTACCGCTATCGGTCGAGATCTGGATCATCCCGGAACCGATATCGAGAATCTCGTGACCGCGAGTCCGAGCATGATCTCTCAGCAGGTCGCCCAGGCGACCGGACGTCTCCGAGAGGTACGGCACATCGGCGTCCAGGCGTCGTGGTTCGGTCAGCAGAGTGGGTGGGACAGCCGTCGAGGGGTCGGTCGGGGTGGAGATCCCCTTCATCAGCGTCCACATGGTGGCCGCGACGTCTCGCGGCACTCCCGTGTGCGGGTAGGTCGCGGCTCCGAAGCCTGCGTCGGCATTGAGCTCGAGCACGTAGGGGGCGCCGGAGCTCTGATCGATGGCCACGTCGACACCTGCCCAGGTGAGCCCGGGGATGGCGGCTACTGCGCGGGTCGCGGTCCGGATGACCTCGTCAGTGACCTCTTCGCGGACCTGGTCGGGGACCCCGCCACTGCTGATGCCGCCGATGTTGCGGACAGTGACGGTTCGTCCTGCGTCGAGCACATCGTCCGGTGTCAGGCCGATCCGGGCGAGATGGGACTCGGTGGCGTGGTCGATCGGGGTGTAGCGGCGGTAGAGGGCCGGGTTCTTGTCGCGGGCAGCATTCTCGTGGGCGATCAGCGTCCGGATGGAGGAGATGCCGTCGCCAGTCACCGAGGGGAGGACCCGCCGCACCACCCCGTCGCAGTGGGTATCGCTGGTGAGGCACCGCAGTTCTTCCTGGATGTCGATGTGCTCCTCGACGAGCACATCGGTGCCGTGCGTCCTGGCGTGCCTGTATGCCTTTCGGATCTCCTGCTCCGTGGAGAGGTCTGCACTGACGCCCAAACCCTTGAGTCCTCGTCGTGGCTTGACCACGACGTTTCCGCCCAGGGACGCAGCGATCGCGACGGCCTCCTCGGCGCTGTCCGCCACCGCACCGCGTGGTGTCCTGATGCCCTCGGCGAGCAGGTACTCCTTGGCAAGGAGCTTGTCCTTGATGATCTGGGTACCCACGGAGGTCTCGGTGCAGAAGCATCCGTCGATGATGACGGTGCGTTCGCCCGAGCGGGCCAGGGCGAGCCGGGAGGTGAGACGCTCGACGGTGGCACCGTCGCGTTCTGCCGCCATGCTCAGCATGGCCGTACCCAGATTGACGCCGTCCTGGACCTGGCGCAGGACAGCGTCGCGGTCGGAGCCCGGGATATGCACGTCTCCACCTCCGGCGGACGCGGTGTCGAGTCGGGTCGGAGGACACCATCGTAGGCTGTTGAGCCGGCATCTGCGCGCAAGAGCGTGGCACGTTACCGGGCGCTACGTGGTGCTCGGCGCAGGTATGTCACCGGCTCCGTCCAGCAGCATCGCGAACACCGCCTGTAGGTCGCCCGCGACGATCGCGTCGAGGGTGCTGAACACGGGCTGGAGCGTCATGCTCTCCACGAGTGCGTGCCGACGTCCGAACCGTCCGGCTCGGACGAGGACGTCCACGACCGCCCACCGGAGCTGGGGGACGGCGCGGACCGCTTGAACGGCGAGCGCGCTCGCGCGGGCGGTGCTGTCTGCATCGGGCCGCGGCTGGCCGTCGGGGGCGAGGATCGTGAGTACGTCGTCCCGCGTTGCGACGAGCCGCAGGCGCGTTCCCGTCGGATAGGGCCGCGCAAACCAGTCAGTGCGCCGCTGGAACACGCTTGGATCGATCGGGCCGGTGGGTCCGATCGATGCGGACGCGTCGGTCGTTGCTGCCTTGGTGGGACGCAGCAGCACTGCGGACTGGTGCTTGTCCCGGAAGGCAGCCAGCTCATCGATGCCGCGGACCCGCCGCCCGGTCAGCTGCGGCACCTTCTGCCGGGCCAGGACTCGTTGCAGCACCAGCTGCCTGCGCAGGGGGAACGTGCTCAGGGCGGTGTCCGTTGCGCTGAGCACATGGCTGAACCACGCGGTCCGGCCGCCGCCGTCGGTGGCCGTCCAGATCCGTGGACTGTGTGCTGTGACGTCCCAGCCGTGCTCGCGTAGGTGCTCCTGGAGCAGATCCTTGAGCGAGATCGGTCCGGTCGCCTCCTCGGTGGGGGCGAGGGTCCGAGGCTCCCTTATCGGTGGGGGCGCAGCTGCGTGGGTGCGCGAGGGTTCGGGGACGGACTTCTCGTAGAGCCGCTCCCAGAGGGCCCGGCCGAGATCACGGGGCGTCCCGGCGACAGGGTAGGCGGACCCGTTGATTGCTGCATCCGTGTTCACCTCGAGCACGTACGCGGTGCCGGTACCTTCCTCGACGAGCAGGTCGACACCGCCCCAGTCCATCCCGGGGATGGCGGCGACCGCTCGCGCGGCGGTCGCCTTCAGATCGGGTCCCGCCTCCGCCAGGCACTCCTCAGCGTCGCCTCCGCTGGTGATGCCGTTGGTGTGGCGGACGACGACGCGCTGACTCGCGGCAGGGACCGAGCTCCAGGTGAACCCTTGGTGGGCGAGCGCGTGCTCGGTGACCCCATCGGCAGGGATCGGGTGCTCGCGCGTGATCGGGTGCGCCGCGCGCTGCTCGTTCTTGGCGCGGATGAGCTCGCGTACAGTGGCCGAACCGTCGCCCGTGACACTCGGTAGGTGGCGTCGAAAGACGCCCACGCACTGCTGGTCGGTGGCGTGCGCCCGGTACTCCTCGCCCTGGACACAGCGTTCCACCAGGACGCTCTTGCTGTGCCGACGAGCGAGTTCGTAGGCAGTCTGGACCTGGTCGACATCGTCGACATTGACCGTCACTCCGTTCCCCATCGAACCGAAGCGAGGCTTGACCACGACCGGGCCGCCGATCGCTGCCAGCGCCCGGGCGGCCTGGGCGGCCGAACGCACCACCCGGCCCTCGGGGACGAACACCCCCGCCGCTTCCAGTACTCGCCTGGCGAGCACCTTGTCACTGGCGATGCTGGCCGACATCGCCGACTCGGTACCGATGTGGCCGACGATCGGCACGCGCCGGTCGGGCAGCACGGCCCACACCTCCCGGTTCGAGAGCCACTCCAGGTCGGCACCTTGCTGCTGGGCGGCATGGGCGATCGCCAACGAGCCGAGGTTTCGGCCTGACTCCTCATGCTCGCGCAGCAACTGGGCGGCGGTGCTCGGCCAGTCAGGTGCCCAGGGGCGGTGATGGGGGTGGGGAGGGGAGTCGAGGCGGCGCTTGGCACCTCGGGCGATCGTGCGCAAGGTCCCGGTGACGCGAGCGGTGAGCGATCCGGTGGGCGGCGTCGGCTCCGGGTCGGGAACTGCTGCCGGCTCATCCCGAGCCGGCTCCGCCACCGGCGGCCGGTGCAGCTCCTGCCGTTGCAGCCGGGTCACCAGCCGGTGCAGCCCGACGCCGTGCGAGGACTTGACGAACAGCACGTCACCATCGCGTAGCTCTCGGCGCAGGTGGACATCCAGCTCGTCCGCCGTAGCCACCCGGGCGCCGCGCAGCGTCGTGGGGAGACGCTCCCACAGGCCGGACATGAACTCCCCGACGCAGAAGACGCGGGCCGGGCCGACGGCGAGCACCGCATCGATCAGCTCAGTGTGCAGCGGCTCGGACTGATCGCCGAGCTCGAGCATGTCGCCGAGGACCAGGACCCGCCGCGAGCTCGGATACCGCTCCCGGAAGTCCTGCAGCGTGGCCTGCATCGAGGCCGGGTTGGCGTTGTAGGACTGGTCCACGATGGTCAACCGGCGCTCGCCCAGCCGGGCCTTCTTGACCTGGCCCCGGCCCCGGAGCGGCCGGATCTCGGCGAACCGCTCCAGGTAGTCCTGCTCCGGCCGGCCGAGTGCGTCCAGCACGGCCAGCACCGCCAGGGCGTTCAGAGCGTTGTGCTCACCGGAGACTCCCAGCCGGAGGCTGATCCGGCGGCCGTCGATCATGGCGGTGACCTGGCGGGTAGCGCTGTGGTAGTCCACCAGGCGCAGGTCAGCCTCCGGGTGGCGCCCGTAGGTGATCACCCGCCCGGCATGCTCGTGCGCCTCGGCAAGCAGGATGTCGGCGTGCGGCGTGTCCAGGTTGAGCACGGCGGTGCCGGTGCCGTGCAGCCCGCGGAACAGCCGCGCTTTCAGTCGGGCCGTCCCCTCGAGGGTGTCATCGAGATCGGCGTGCGCCTGCCCGATCGCGGTCACGATCGCGATGTCCGGGCGGATCATCTCCGGCGTGGACCAGTCCCCGAACCCCACGAACCCGACATGTGCCGCCTCCAGCACGGCCAGGTCTGAGGGTTGCAGCAGCCCGGCCAGGGTGTAGGAGACACCGTCGATGGTGTTCCAGTTTCCGGTGGGGTAGTGCACCCGGTCGGTGCCGGAGAGCACGTGCTGGAGCATCGCGGTCGTGGTGGACTTGCCCGCGGTGCCGGTGACGGCCACCAGCGGGCCGGCATACCGCCGTCGGGCTTCGGCCCCGAGCGCCCACAGCGCCTGCCGTGGATCGTCCACGGTGAGCACAGGGAGCGTGGGCTCGGTCAGCGGCGTGCTGGTGATCAGCGCGGCGGCGCCGGCCTCGGCGGCCCGCTTGGCGACATCGGCCGGCTCCCGTTCGGCCTGGCCGGCGCGCCGGCGCAGCGACTCCTCCCAGCCGCCGGTCTCCATCGTGACGACCACCTGACCCGGTTTGATCGTCTCGGCGAGGAACGTGCCCCCGACGGCCATCCCGCCGTCCGGTGGCGGCGTGGTCCACGTGCCGCCAGTGAGCGCCGGCAGGTCCGCCAGGGGCAGCCCGGAGGGCTGGCTGCCCCCGGGAACCGGCGGAGCACCGGAAGCACCGACGTCGTGCTCGGCCTCCACGAACGGCGCCAGCTCGTCGGGGAGCAGGCTGGTGCCCAGGCCCGGCTTGCGCTGGAGCGCGATCACGTTGCTGCCCCGCGCGGAGTAGGTGCTTGCCGGCGCTGCGATCGCCGCCTCGATGTTGCGCGGCGGCACTGTGGTCATGTAGTCGATCCGCGGCATCGACTTGCCCAGATTGTGCAGGGCCCAGGCGGTCAGCTCGCTGGTGCCGAGCATGCCGCCGATGCACAGTCGGATGTCGGAACCGGTGGCGACGGCGCGATCGGCGAGGTCGAGGCAGGCCAGCAGACCACCGGCCTTGGGCGCCTTGATATTGATCGCCCGGCAGCCACCGCGTGCTTCGAGCTCGGCCAGGTCGTCGGCGTCCCAGATGTTCTCGTCCGCCATGATCTGCAGGTCCAGCTTGCGGCCGGAGCCGAGGTCGGCGACCGCTTCGTCGGCGATCCGTTGCAGGTCGGCGTGCTGCACGCCGTCCTTCTTCGGCAGCGGCCCCTCGACGATCAGCTCGGTGGGCAGCTCACCGGCAGCCATCTGTGCGGCAGCCTGGCGGACGAAGTCCGTTGCGGTGGGGAGGTCCATCGCCTCGTTGATGTCGATCCACAGCGGTTTCACCCGGTTCGCAGCGGCGTTGCCACGTGCGGCCGCGCCGAGCACGGCCAGGTTGTGCTGCACGGACCCTGCGCCCTTGAGCCGGGTGATCGGGAACCGCCTCTGCCGTGCCGCCCGGTCTCCGATCTCCTCGAGGGCAGCCGTCGTCGAGATCGTCCCGATGGAGATCCGGGCCCGGTTCCGCCGCTCGGTGAGCAGCTGGGAGATGCGCAGGCCCAGCCCGCGGGCGGCCAGATCCAGCAGCGCCACCTCGATGCCCAACAGTGTTCCCCGGAACGGTTTCGGGCCGTGGATCTCCTCGGCCTCCGCGTGGGCCAGCCGGGTGAGGTCTGCCATCACGGTACGGATCGAGCCGACGGCGGTGCTCCGGGTGGTCAGGTCCAGCTCAGCGCCGTCGAGGGCGCTCAGGGCGGTGTGCAGGAACGCCCAGGCGGAGGCGTTGTCGGGTGCGCCGTCGCCGGTGAGCTCGTGCCGCGGCTGGGACTCACCCACCCCTTCGAGCTCCCGACCGGCGAAGCTGCCGTAGAGGCGCACCACGAAGTTGACGCTCTCGGTGATCACGTCCCGGGCGGTGCCGTAGGGGCGCTTCAGTGGCATCCGGTACCGGTAGGCACGCAGCCGGTGCAGCCGCAGCTGGTGGGCCGACGCGCTCACTCCGGCGCCTCGGTGCTGGTGATGCTGGGGAGATCCGACCCCTGGTGGGAGGGCAGGCGGTCCAGCGTCCGGGCGAGGATGTCCCAGCGGTCGTCCTTGGTTGTTCCGACCACGGAAGCGATGTGGCCGGTGTCCAGCAGGCAGGCGACGCCGAAGAGGTTCTCGATGGGTGTACTGCCGGTCTTCGCCCCGATCACCCGGGGACCGAGCTCGGGGATGGTGGAGACGATCGGGACCGTGCGCGCCTGCGGCCCGCCGATCGTGAGCTCGTAGGTCTTCTTCGACCACAACTCGGAGATCACCGGGTTCCTGCTGGCGGCCCGGACCAGGCGAGCAATGTCGTGTGCCGTGGAGGTGATCGGCATCCCCGGTCGGTAGAGGCCGGTGGCGTTGGTGAAGCGGGTGTCGTGCAGGCCGAGCCGGAACCGTTCGTAGTTCATCGCTGCGATGAAGGCCGTGATCGGGCGGCGCTGCGAGAGCATCGCACCGACGATGCGGACCAGCATCCCGGCGGTGGTGTTCGAGGAGGGCAGCAGCAGGTTGTGCAGTGCGTCCCAGAAGCTCAGCGTGTCCCCGGCGCGCAGATTGTTGCCCGAACCACGGCGGAGGTCCTCGGCTGCCACGGTGAGCTCCTGGTCCAGGTCGTCCAGCACCGTCAGAGCCACGATCGCCGTCATCAGCTTGACCGTGGACCCGGGCAGGAGCGTCTGGTCGGCGCGTTCGTCGAGGATCAGGGCATCACGGGGATCGAGCACCGCCACGGCGGTGGTCGACGGATACCCGGCCAGGATGCGCTCGGTCGGCTCCGTCTCGGTCACGCGCTCCTCACAGCCGGTGCACGCCCTCGGAGGTGGTCACCCCGCGGGTGTCGAAGAACTGCTTCGACCGGGCAGCGAGCGCCTCGACGTCGTACGCCGTGTGGTTCTGCACCAGGATCACCAGGTCGGCTTCGGCCACGGCCTGCTCGAGGTCGGCCACCCGGTCGAGGGTGCCGTCGGGCAGGTGCCAGGTGGCCACCGACGGGTCGTGGAAGGAGACCTCGGCGCCACCGGCGCGCAGGTGATCGGCCAGCGGCACGGCGGGCGACTCCCGCTGGTCAGCGATGTTGCGCTTGTACGTCACGCCGAGCAGCAGCACCTGCGAACCGCGCAGGGCCTTCCCGTCGTCGTTCAGGATGTCCTGTGCGCGGCGGGTGACGTAGGTCGGCATCGTGGAGTTCACCTCCTGGGCCAGCTCCACGAACCGGAACGGGTAGCCCAGCCGGGTCCGCACGGTGTAGCTCAGGTAGTTCGGGTCGATCGGGATGCAGTGCCCGCCTACGCCCGGGCCCGGGTAGAACGCCTGGAAGCCGAACGGCTTGGTCGCGGCCAGGCTGATGACGTTCCACAGGTCGATGTCGAGCTCGTGGCAGAACCTGGCCATTTCGTTGACCAGGGCGATGTTGATGTGCCGGTAGGTGTTCTCCAGCAGCTTGGCGGTCTCCGCCTCCCGACTGCCCTTGGCCGGGACCACTGTGTCGATGAACCGCCGGTAGAACGCGGCCGCACGGTCGGTGCACTGGGCAGTCACCCCACCGACGACCTTCGGGGTGTTCTTCACACCGTAGGTGGGGTTACCGGGGTCGATTCGCTCGGGGGAGAACGCCAGGTGGAAGTCGGTGCCGACGCGCAGGCCGCCGGCCTCCAGCAGCGGCTGGACGATCTCCTCGGTGGTCCCCGGCCAGGTGGTGGACTCCAACACCACGACCTGGCCGCTGCGCAGGTGGCGCGCGATCGTCTGGGTCGCGCCGGTGATCGCGGACAGGTCCGGTGCACCGTCCTCACCGAGCGGAGTGGGCACACACACCACGAGCGCATCAGCCTCGGTGAGGTCCGCCTCGTTGGTGGTGGCCCGGAACCCGGCGGCGACCATCTCGGCGATCTGGCCATCGGAGAGGTCGTCGATGTGCGACCGGCCGGCGTTCAGACCGTCCACCACGGTTGAGCTGATGTCGAACCCGAGCACCCGGAGACCGGCACGTGCCGCTTCGTGAGCGAGGGGGAGTCCGACGTACCCGAGACCGAGGATCGCTACGTCTACTGTCACGGTCGTTCTCCCTAGGGCAGGTGCATTCGTCATGGGGTCCGCATCGGTCGCGGACCGAGTGACAGCATACGATCCTGGCTGGGGTTTCGGTGCGCAACCAGCCAGTCTCCCGCTCGCGCGGGCGGGAGACTGGCTCGGAGACCTACCGCGAGATCGGCGATCTTCTGTGGAATGATCACCGCATGCCGCAACAGCACAAGGGCCGCGGGATCGTCACCCGCATCGGCCGCCGGGTACGCCGCGCCGTGCAGGGCGCGGACCCCGCACCGGCAGCCCCACCGCCGAACCATTCGGCGAGCACACCCGAGGTCGCCGGTGTACGCCCCGGAAGCGCACAGGAGTTGCGTGGCCTGCGGGAGGAGGTCACCCGGGCGAGAGCGGATCTGCGGGCGGCCAACGAGGAGCGCACCGCGCTCAAGGCCGAGCGGCTGGCGCTGCAGCAGAGGCTCGGCGAGCAGCACGGTAAGCGGGTGCTGCCTCGGCTGAAGGTGGAGAAGACCAACGGGGTGGCCAGCTTCGTGGCCGGCGCCCGGATGATGCAGCGGGTGCACGCCCGCTCCGAGGATCCTCAGGCCGGGCTCGACGGCGCCGGTACCGTGTTCGCCGACGCGGCCCGCACCGAGGCGTTCGCCCGGTCCCACGGAGTGACCTGTCCGGTCCGGTTCGAAGCTGAGCCGGATGTGATCGTGCACGCCTTCAAAGGAGACGTTCCGCTGGTCGAGCTCCGCGAGGGCGGGCGAGTACGGCATGTGACCCCGGAGGGTACAGACCCCGGAGACGTGCGCCCGGGCGTCCGCTACAGCACCGAGATTGCGGTACCGGGTTCGCTCGAGGACCTGCTCGCGGCGTCCGAGACGCTCTCCGCGCACCTCCCACGGCCGTACGTGCAGATCGGCTGGAACGTGGGCAGCGGCACCCCGGTGCTGACCGGTGTGGACGCCAGCCCCGACCGGGTGCCGGTCTTCGATGCCGAGTGGGACGCGCGCCTGGGGAAGGCGTTCGACGCCGCCCACGCCCGGATGCTGATGCAGCCCCACCGCGTGGGCGCGCTGGCCAACCGGGCACCGGACGGCATCTTCCGGTACGAGGAGGGCGTATGAGCACCGAGAAGCCGGCAGCGCCACTGCCTCGGGCGGTGCGGATCGAACGTGCTCGGGAACAGCTGGCGACCCTGCAGGAGAAGGTCTCCCGGCGCCGGGACGACAACGACATGCTCCGTGCCCAGATCGCCATCCTCACCGAGGAGGCGAAGACGCCGGCCGAGCGTCAGGCACGCGGTGACGGTGACCTGGAGACCGACCCGGGCAAACCCTCCTACGCCCTCGCCGCCCGAATGCATCGGCGGGCCAACACCACCGGGGTGAACCTGCGGGAAGGGCTGCGCGAACCGATCCTGGATCTGTACACCAAGACCGCCGGGCGCGCGTTCGCGGCCGCGCACGGGATCGACATCCCCGCTGAGCTGGGGCGTTGGCCCGATCCCGGCGCTGTGGACTGGGACAGTCTGCCGGAGCGGTTCGTGCTCAAGTCCAGCCGTGGTGGCGGAGGGATCAGCGTGTTCCCGCTGGAGCGCACGGCAGACGGGTTCATCGACCGGCTGATTGAGCAGCCGGTCACCGCGACCGAGGTCACCGAGAAGCTCTGGAACAAGCATCAGCAGCAGTCGGTGTACATCGCCGAGGAGTTCCTCCAGGCGAAGTCGGGCGAGCCCGGGCAGATGCCGCACGACATCAAGGTGTTCTGCTTCTACGGTGAGCCGGCGTTCATCGAGGTACGCACCGGAGACTGGTCCCGCGCCCGGGACACCGAGCAGAAGCTACGCACCTTCCTCCCGGACGGCACCGAGCTGCACCATGTCCGCGCGCTCATCTCCGCAGGTGATGACGTGAGCCCGCCGGAGGACTTCGAGACCCTGGTCCGGGCGAGCCGGACCCTGTCCCAGGCGATCCGCCGACCGCTGGAACGGATCGACTTCTACGAGACCGACCGGGGCATCGTCTTCGGTGAGATTACGCAGAACCCCGGCCGTCCGCCGTCGTTGGTGCCGGAGTGGGACGAGAAGCTCGGCGCGGCCTACGAGAGCGCCTACGCACGGCTGCTGGCGGACCTGGCCGCCGAGGGCGCACTCGGGGTGGAGTTCGGCGACCAGGGCTGAGCGAGACCCGTCGCGGGCGTTCAGGGATTGACGGCGGAGCGCTGCAGCAGGTCCTCAACCACCTGCACCACCCGCTTGCAGTTGTCCTGGTCGCGATAGGTGAACGCCGCGTCCACCCGCGCCGCGTAGAACGGGTCGGGTGCGCAGTCCCGGGCGAGCACCTCCTCGAGGGCGTCCAGCGTCTCCTCCAGGGTGTAGACCACTGGGCCGAAGCCGTCCCGGACATGCTCGAACCAGGACTTCGAGGCATGCCCTTCGGCATACTCGTCGGCATCGAAGTGGGTGTAGATGATCGGCGTGCCGACGTAGGCGACATCGAAGTGGACCGAGGAGTGGTCGGTGACGAAGAGGTCGCAGCCACGGATCAGATCCTGGAACGGGGTCCGGTCGGTGTCCGCGATCGTCGTGCGGGGGCTGGTCAGCGGGAACGAGGTCAGCAACTCGCGCAGGTTGTAGTGCGGGAGGAACTGCAGCCGGTAGTCATAGCGTTCCAGGAGCTCGTGCAGCCGAGGGCTGCCGAGGAACGATCGCAAGAACGTCTCGTAGGTGGAGCCCTCGAACGGCACCAGCGCCGCGTCCATCCCGCTGAACAACTTCGGCACCAGGTAGCGGCGCCAGGTCGGCATGAACCACACCGTCCGGGTGCGGGGCCCGGGCACCAGGGCGTCGTAGCGGGGCATCCCGGTCTCCACGACCTGACGGTCGTAGCCAGAGCTCTCCCGCAGGGCTGCGGTCTCCATCGGGTTCACGGTCAGGTAGAGGTCATATCCTCCGGTACCGCGCTTGACCGCGTTCGCCGACACGTGCACCCCATGCTTGAGGTACACCCGGACGGCACCGACCCGCCAGGCCAGGTGCCGGCTGTACCCGGCGGGGTTCCACTGCTGCGGGATCATGTGCTTGATCGAGTAGGCATTGGCGAGCATGTTCGCGTGCAGCATCAGGAACTGGTGCCGCAGCGAGGAGTGCCGCACCACGTGCCCCAGCTCGCGCACCCGCCGATAGTGCGGACTGGACTTGTCGATGATGTAGTACACCTCCCGCTCCGGGTGGGTGGTGCGCAGGTGACGGAAGAGGTGGTAGCCGTTGTCCTGAGCGGTGTCCGCCCGCTCGCCGATCAACCAGATGTCGCGCCGCCGCATCAGCCCAGCGGTGACCAGCCGCACCAGCCGGGCCAGCCGCATCCGCTTCCCGGCACTGCGGCTGCGGAGCACCGCACGCAGGTCCTTGCGCACCATCGTCCGGTACCAGCGGCGGCGTGCCTCGGTGCCAACACCGTGCTGGACGGTGATCCAGGTCTGTGCGGCGCTGCGGATCGTGTGCACCAGGTAGCGGGTCTGCTGCTGACTGGAGGCGTCGGCCAGCAGCATCGTCCGGGCCGCGGCCAGCGCCCCCGGGCGGGGCCGGAGCGGGCGCAACACGCGCAACGCCTCGTACTCGGTGTCCAACCCGACCAGGATGAGGTGGTTGCCTTCCGGAACGGCGTCGAGGGGCAGGCGCGCGCGGAGATTCTCCCACCGCAGCACCCCCTGGTTGCTGACCCGTTCCCGCACCTGTGCGGCCGCCTGCTCGTGCACCACTCCCCGGCGTCCGGCGATCGCCACCCGGTACCGCCACGGCGGCGCAGCAGCGGAGTTGAAGCGGCCGATCGCCACCCGGGCCTGGATGTCGATGGCAGTCTCCGCACTCGCCGGGTCGACGCCTTCGAGGCTGTTCGTGCCGGTCATGAGGGCCAAGTAACCGAGGTAGTCGGTGAGCGGTTGGCCACTCTCACCTCGACCCAGGACGAAGCGGATGTAGGCGCGGGTGGGGGTGGAGCGGTCCAGCTTGGTGTAGAGCAGGCAGGCCGCAGTCATGGACAGCTCGATCGAGGTGACGCGGGCGTGGCTGCGCACCAGCTGGTCCCGGAGGGTGTCCAGGGGGTGGCGTGACCGCCTGCGGCACTCGGCGAGCGCCACGTAGGTGGTGCGCACTGCGGCGAAGATCTGTTCGTAGGCCTGGGCGGTGGCGAGACGGTCCTGGCCCTCGTCGAGCGGGAGCGGGACGAACTCCGCCTCGGGGGCCAGCACCCGCATCTGGCTCAGGATCGGGTCGGCATGTGGATGGTGCGCGACGATCAGCTGCACTGCCGCCAGCTCCTCGTCGCTGCGCAGCTGTTCGAGCCAGCGCAGGGTCGCCTGCCTAGGGCCGCCCACGGTCAGCACCAGGGTCGTGTCACCGAAGAATGTCATCGAGCATGTACTCCATCAGCTGTGCTGGTCGTGCCGAACTCCGGGTGCTGCAGCAGCCCCACCCACTGTTCGCGGACGTTGCGCAGGAAGTGGCCGACATCGGCCGCCCAGGTGTGCGCCGTCGGGTCGTGCCCGCGGACGTACAGGTACCCGATGTCATGCGGCTGGTAGACGGTGCCCCGGTGGCGTTGGACGGACTTGAGCAGCTCGGTGTCGACCGCCCGGGGCACCGACGGCCATCCGCCGACCGCGCGGAGATCCGCTGCAGCCATGGTCATCGTGCTGCCGGCCACGCGGTGGGTGAAGGCCTCTCTGGCACCGAACACCCGCCGTACCGTGGTGTCGAGCTCTTCCAGGTGCACCACCGTGGTGGTCTTGCCCACGAGTGTCGCCCGGGAGTAGACGTGCGCGGCGGCAAGGTCCCAGATGTGGTGCTCGCTGATGTAGTCGTCGTCGTCGGACTTGTTCACCAGCGTTCCGGATGCGCAGGAGAACGCTGCGTTCAGCGCATCACCGAAGACCAGTCCGGCATCCAGCTCACGGGCGACCAGGGGGCGCGCGCCCGCCGCCTGCTCCAGTCCACGCGGCAGCGGCACCCCGTGCGCGCCCACCACGATCTCCAGCTCGGGGTAGTGCTGTGCCGCGATCCGGCGCACCATCGGGGCGATCAGGTCCGAACGACGGCTCACCAGCACCACGCTGATCGGTGGCGGTGAGGGGAGCAGAGGCACCAGGGCGGCACGTCGCTGCTGCACAGCGGCCACGTCCCAGGACAGCTCACCCACCTCACCCGGAGGCGGTGCTGGGGCGATACGTGCGGCGAGCTGCGGGGGCAGGGAGGACCGCACCTGCGAGTCCAGCACACCGCTGACGTGGGTGCCGCGAGCCACCGCCCGCTGGATGAACCCGGCGAACTGCTCGGCCTGGGCGGGAAGGACCGCGCCGGTCCAGTGCGCGGCGTGCACGGTGTCCAACCGGGTGAGCAGCCGCTCCACGGCGGCGCCGGAGAAGTCGCCGTGGTGGCGCCCCAGCTGCCAGCCGGACGCCGTCACGCGAAGCTCGGCGCGCCGGGTCGCCCGGGTGTCCGGAACACGCCCCACCGGATTGTCGCTCGCGATGTCCACCCGGAGAGTATAGGAACGCCGGCCCACTGTGGGCCGACAACCATCGGCACCGCGGTGCCCTACGATCGGACCATGCGGGCAACGAGTACCCGGAGTGTGCAGGCCGTGGTGGTCCAGGACGGCTGGTCGCCTCCGGTGCAGCGTGCGGTGACCGCCAGCCTGCGTCGTCAGGTCTCCGCCCTCGAGGTCGACGCAGGTGGCACGGTCGAACACAGCGACCTGCTGGTGGTGACCAGCCCGGTGGTGTTCGCCCCCGGTGGGGTGCGCGCGTTGCTCCGGTTCGCGAGCGCGCCGGGGCGCATCGTTACCCGGGTGCTGCTTCCCGGTGGTGAGCCCACTGACATCGCGCTGTGGTCGGCCGCCTGGCTGCGCCGCCAGGACGTCGACCTGCACCGGATCGCCGAGTACGGGCTGGACTTCGATCGCCGGCACCTGCCTGGCGACGACCCGCAGGCCCGCGCCTGGGTGCGCGGCGACGAGGTGGGGATCACCCCCATCGGCTCTGGCGTCGATCGGCCGAAGGGCTCCTCGTTGGTCGCCGGACTGCGTCTGGGAACCGGACGCGCGACCACCTCGGTGCGTGCCGTGCTCGGGCGGATCCGCCGCACCCGTGCCCTGGCCCGGCAGCGCCGACAGCACGCCGGCGGGTAAGCCGCTCACCTCGTCCGGTACAGCCAGTTGGCGATCTGACGGCGTTCAGCGGCGTACCGCTGGGAGGTACCCGGGAGCACATGCTCCACCGGGCGGACGTCCTCGAGCATCGCCCGGTCCAGCTGGTGGGTCCAGCGCACCTCGGTCGGTGTGCCCCGACGCGCCTGCGTACGCAGATCCGGAAGCGGGGCGTAGGGGGTGACATTCGGCCAGGTGGTGGCTGGTGTGCCGGCCCCGGCCAGCTCGGCCACCCGGTCGGCGATCAGGAGTCCGGCGGATGCGGGTTCGAGGGTGCGCATCACCGCCCGAAGCTCGTCCTGGACCGCCGGGGTGAGCAACCGATCGATCGCAGAGGCGATACTGCTCTGCACTGTCAGCGCGGCACCACGTCGGGCCGCGCCGCCGGTGCGGGCGGGCTGGTCGTCGGTGGCGTGGTGCAGGCTCGGGATCAACAGTGTGGGGATACCTGCGCTGAGCAGCTCGTGCACGCCGTTGTACCCGCCCACTCCCACTGCGGCATCGAAGGCTGAGAGGTAGCGCACCAGCGGGAACACGTCGTCGAGCACGATCACCCGGCCGGCGTCCTCCTGGATCGAATGCCGGGCGATCGACTGCCGGGTGACCGCCACCAGCCAGTCCGGGTGTGCAGCCCGGACCGCTGCCAGCACCTCGGCAGCGGTCGCGTCCACAGAGGCCAGGGCGCCCGAGCCCGGGGTGAGGAGCAGGATCGGCCGGTCGGCCGGCAGGTGCAGCCGACGTCGGGCCTCCTCGCGGGAGTACGGACTGAGCACGTCGGTCAGGCTCACCGCGCCGGGGAGTCGTTCGACGTCGGTACGGCCCCGGGTGGGGCCGCGATCCCACTGGCTCGCCACGTCACCGGGTTCGATCGTCAGGTCGAAGTATCGGGACAGGTCCAGCCGGGCCGCCGGAGCGCCACGGCGCCACAGGCCACGGCGCAGCCAGGCGAACTTCAGCTCGGGGAGCTGCTGGCGAGCTCCGATCAGACCGGGGTACGGTGCGACGCCGTCGAAGACCAGCGCTTGTGCCCCGGTCTCGACGGCGAGTGCGCGGATCCGGTCCCGCAGATAGGGCGCCCACCGGTAGGAGCGGTACTTCCGGCGGAGCGGTGCTCGCCAGCCGGTCGGGAGCCACCCGGACTCCCAGCTGGGTGCGTACTCGAACCGTACCCCTCGGTCCGTGGCATCCGGGAGCTCACCGCTGTGTGCCGCCTCGATCACCCGAGGGAGGGCACGGGAGAGGGTGAGGATGACCGCGTCGAAACGGTGCGCACCGCTGAGGGCCACGGTGAGCTGGCGTGAGAGATGCCCCATCCCCACACCGTTGCTGGTCATCAGGATCACCACAGGGCGATCGGACATCCGGTATGCCTTTCTGGTTCAGCTTCGAACTGCCGGAGCGACCTTAGTCGTTTACCGTGCCGATGTGTATCAGACACGGCGCGGTCATCTTCTCGTAAGGTAAGTCCGCTATGAGTCTGAGCCCGGTGTGTGAGTTCGTCGACCGCAACGCGAGGCAGCTGCACATCCGGGTGCACCTGCGTGGGAGTGACGAAGGGCCGCAGAACCGGTTCCAGCTGCGGTTCCGCCCGCGCTGGGGCGCTCCGCCGGTGGTCGTGGAGACAGTGGTGGGCGTGCGGGTGGACAGCGTGGGCCGCCGCAGCCGGTCCGCACTGGACTTCACCGTGCGCAGCGAAGAGTTGGCCGCCGGTGCGTACCAGCTCGAGCTCGCCCGGGTCGGGGACCGGACCTGGATACCGGTGGGTACCTCACCGGGGCTGCTGGCTGGTGCACGGCGTGTGCCCTGGGGTGAGCGCCAGCTGCAGGTGCTGCCCGGAGCACGCCGCTCCCAGGTCTGGCTGCGGATCTCCTCCTGGACGCCCCCGGCCCAGCTCGGCTGGCGGATCCGGGACTGGACCAGAGAGCTCGCCTTCGCCGCACACGGACGCCGCTTCACCTGGGTCCGCCCGCTCCGTGTGCTCACCCGCCCGCTCGTACCCCGGGGCCAGATCTGGTTGATCGGAGAACGACCGGAGACCGCGCGGGACAACGGGTTCGCCTTGTTCGCCCACCTGCGCCGGCACCGGCCTGGCGCCCCGGTGTACTACGTGATCGCCAAGGACAGTTCGATGGCCGGTGAGGTAGCGCGGCTGGGCCACGTGGTCTGGCACTCCTCACTACGGCACCGGATCCTGATGTTGCATGCGCACGTGCTGGCCAACGCGTATTCGATCAAGCACATGCTCCCGAGCAGGTGGCGCCCCGGCGCATACATGAACCAGTTCGCCTGGCGGGTCGGCGCGCGGCGGGTCTATCTCAAGCACGGTGTGCACCTGAGCCCAGATGCCGTCAAACGGGCCAGCAGCGGATACGACCTGGTCGTGACCGTGGGACCGCAGGAGACCGAGGCCCTGGCGGCGACGTCCGGGTACTCCTCAGCCCAGCTGTGCCAGACCGGACTAGCACGGTACGACAACCTCGTTCGGGCCGGTCACAGCCGCACAGTGCTGTTCATGCCGACCTGGCGGCGCTACCTCGTGCCCCGGCTGTTCGGGGGTGAGGACGCCGCGCTCGTGCCCTACGCGGGTTCCGCCTACCAGGAGTTCGTGCACGGTCTGTTGGACAGCGACGATCTCGCCGCTGTGCTCGAGCGCCACGATCTTCGGCTGGCCGTCGTCCCGCACTACAACCTCACCGGGCTGCTGCGCCCGGAGCATCTGGCCAGCGAGCGGATCTCGCTGCTGGATGGTGCCAGCGCCGACATCCCTGGCCTGCTGCGTAGCTGTGCGATGTTGCTCACCGACTACTCCTCGGTGCAGTTCGACGTCGCCTACCTCGGGGCACCGGTGCTGTACGCCCAGTTCGACCGGGAGGAGTACGCCGCCGGCCACGGCGGCACCTCCTGGTTCGACACCGGTACCGACGGGTTCGGGCCGACCGAGACCACCGTTGCTGGTGTGGTCGCCAGGCTCGAGCACTATGCGGGGAACGGTTTCGTCCGCGAGCACCGTTACGACGAGCGGGTCGAGCGCGTGTTCACCCACGAGGACCACAGCAACTGTGCCCGGATCGTGCAGGCGATCGATTCCCTGCCCTGAGCGCCTTCAGCAGCGGTCGGGCGCCGCAGCGGCCGATGCTGGCCTCGTCAGCTGGCCGATCGGGACGCCAGCGAGCGCACCGAGCGGCTGAGGGCGCCCGGTGTCGCGTGCTCACGCACCCAGGTTGCCGCAACCTGCTGGGTGCGCCGGTACCGCTCCGGATCCTCCTGCAGAGCGGCGATCAGCTCGTCCGGCTCACCGTCGGGGTAGAGTGCGGCGTCCGCGAGGTGCGGCGCCATCGCGTTCTCGGCGAGCACCACCACACCACGGGCCCAGGCGGCCACCACCAGCTCGGTGAGCTGCGGACGGGGCAGTGCCGGAGCGAGCAGGTAGTCCAGCTGGTCGAGGAACGCGGTCTGGCCGATCTCGGTGGCCACCGGTGAGACCGGGCGCTGGCGGACTGTGCCCGGCCCGCGCCCGAACCGGCGCAGCTGGATCCCGGCGTGGCGCGGCACCAGCGCCCGGAGCCAGTCCCGCCGAGCGCCGGGGGAGAGCCCGCGCGCCGGCACCATGCCCACCACCGGTGGCCGAATGCCCGACGGGGGCCGACGATGCGGGTGGTCGGACACCGGCGGGAGATGCCACTGCACCGGTGTGCGGACCTTGGCCGCGGGGTCCCGTGCCTGCAGATCGTCGGCGATCCCGGCATCCGCCGGGAGCCAGTGCACCGGGCCGGTTGCGAACGCCTCCACCTGGGCGCGGAGCTGGGCCGGCGCCAGGGCACAGGTCCGCTGGGCGGCGACGTAGAGCTGGTCGACGTGAACCTCGCGGAGCCGGTTACCCGGCATCAGCAGGGCAGCATCCGCGTCCAGGAGCACGGCCGCCGGTGCGCTGACCGTCTCCCCGGGGAGCACCAGGTGTGCACTGCCATCGGCCACCGCACGGGCCACCGCGGCGCTGGCCGGTCGTGGTGGGCGCCGGGCATCCTCGGCGCCGAGGAACTCCACGATGGCCACCCGCAGGCCGGCGTCGGCACACACCTCGACGATGCTGCCCAGGTCGACCGGTGCACCCGCCATCGGGTTCGCGAGGAACACCAGGTCGAAACCCTCCGGCACAGGACCGGCTACCCCGGTGATGTGGGCGGGGGCCGGGAACGGGCCCCGGGCCGATGGGCGGAGAAGCGCGGACGCGGTGCCGTCGGCGATCCGGGTGTGCCAGCCATCGAACGCGGTCCGGTACGCCTCCCGCGCCGGGCTCCGGCGGAGCATGCCGAAGTCGTTCCGGGAGAGGGAATCGGGTGTGGTCTGGATGACGGCGAGTGGTTCGGGCAACGTCAGGACGCTTTCCGGGGAGAACTGCGCCTCGATCCGTCGGATGAACTCCGTGTCGGCAGCCCGGCGGACGGAGTCGAAGCCACCGAGCGCTGGGAGGACCACCTCGCGTTCGAACAGCAGCGAGGACAGGTTCACCCGCCGTGGCGAGCGTCCGAGGGCGGTGAGCTCCAGCTGCGCGCTGGCGCGGACGCAGTGGCTCAGCGTGGCCACGGCCGAGCGCCGCTCAGTCAGGGCAGCGATGTGCCGTTCGATCCGTTCCGGATGGGAGAAGTCATCGGCGCCGTGGATCGTCACGTAGCGTCCGCGGGCAGCAGCCAGGCCCCGGTTCTGTGCGCTGTAGGCGCCGGCGTTGCGATCGGAGCGGAGCACGCGCACCCGGTCGTCCAGCGCGGCGGCCTGCTCGATGATCGCTCGCCCGGAGGTGGTCCCGTCGTCGCAGAGCAGGAGCTCGAGGTTGTGCCACGTCTGAGCGAGGACACTGCGGGCCGCGGTGAGCAGGCTCTGGTCCGGGTTGTACACCGGCATGATGACGCTGACCAGATCACCGTCGAGCGGTGCACCCTCGCCTGCGGCCAGCCGGTCGAAGGGTGCGCTGTCGGTGCCGCTGAGCTCGAGCGGGGCGGCGCCGCTCTCGGTGAACGGACGGCTGAGAGCTGCCAACCAGGCGGCAGGCGACGCGTCGGCACCCAGGAACGGGTTCATCGAATCCGTCTCGACGCCCCACCGACAGTGCGGATCGACGAGCTCGAGGCGATCGGGACCGAACTGACCGAGCGCATCCGGCCCGGAGGCGCCATAGAGCGCCTGCAGGTACAGCGACCAGACTCGGGCGCCGACCTCCGGCGGGTCCGGGGGAGCGAGGGCGTGGTCGAGGACCGCGACCACGTCCTGCAGGGCCGAACGCGGATCGGCAGCAACGAGAAAGCCCAGCCAGGCCAGGTCGCGAGGGTCGAGGCCCTCGGCGCGTCCCTGCCGGACCCGGCGGAGGACGTCGGCAGCATCCAGGGCGCCCTGGCTCGCCCGACGGGCCAAGGCATCGAGCCAGCGACCGTCGGGGTACCGGGTGGCGAAGCGTCCGATCGAGGCCAGCACGGTATCGGGTGGCAGCGCCGGCAGCTCATCGCCCATGCTGTGCCCACCCCGCCCGAGAATCGTCCGCCACGCTGGTCGGCTCCACGCTACCGCGAGGGCCAGCATCGGTCGTTACACTCCGTTACCGGCCGTGCGCCCTCTTGTGCCGGTACGGCCACCACCACCAACGGACTTCGGAGGACACCAGGGTGACCCAGGCGCGGCGGACGAGCGAGCCCAGGCTGCCCAGTGCCGGTCGCGAGGGGTCGGCGACGCCGGGAAAGAGCCGTGGGAGCGGGGGGTTTCGGCCTGATATTGAGGGGTTGCGGGCGGTTGCGATTGGGTTGGTGCTGGTTTATCACGCTGAGGTGGTGGAGGTGGTGCCTGGGGGGTTTGTGGGGGTTGATGTTTTCTTCGTGATTTCGGGG
>DXBY01000223.1 GCA_019116305.1 Candidatus Ruania gallistercoris
TGCAGCTCCCGGTACTCGGCCACCTCCAGCGGCACCCGGGCGTCCAGTGCGGCAAGCACCCGGCGTGCCCGGTCGGTCGAGGTGTACCCGGGCCGGACGATCCCGGTGAGCAGCTCGCTCACCGACCCTGACCCGTAGCTGAACAGGCCGACCCGCTTGCCGGCCAGATCCTGCTCGTGGTCCAGCAGCGCAGCCAGAGAGGCATACAGCGATGCGGTGTAGGTATTGCCCAGTCGGCGGTTGTACACCGAACCGGTCTGCAGGCCGCGATCACCAAGATCGGCGCCACCGTGGGCGGACAGCCGGTGCTGCGCCTTCTTCGCCATCTTCGTGAACGGCTGGTGGTAGACCACGCGGTCGATCGCCGTCAGCTCCGGACCGCCGCGGGCCGCAAGATCGTCCCAGGCACCCGTGAGTGCGTCCAGGTAGGCGCGTACCGACAGTGCACCGTCCACCACCGCCGTACTCGAGTCGTTCGGCCGCCAGAAGTCGTCCACATCGGCGGTGTGCACCCCGGAGATCGGTTCGATCTCGATCAACGCAGGGTTCGCCGTCACCAGCATCGCCACAGCGCCCGCCCCTTGGGTGGGCTCTCCGCCGCTGTCCAGCTCGTAGCGGGCCACGTCGCTGGCGATCACCAGCACCTTCTCCTCCGGGGAGCGGGCGATCATCCCGATCGCGGCCTGCAGGGCCGCGGTCGCGGAGTAGCAGGCCTGCTTCAGCTCCACGGTCCGCACATGGGCCGGCAGCCCGAGCAGCTGATGCACCCACACCCCGGCCGCCTTGGACTGGTCCAGCCCGGTCTCGGTCGCGAAGAGCAGCGTGCGGATCCCGTCCGCCCCGTGCCGCTGCAGCAGCGGCAGCGCCGCCGAGGCCCCCATGGTCACGACATCCTCGTCCGGGGCGGGCATGCTCATCTCGTCCTGGCCGATGCCGACCCGGTACTTGTTCGGGTCGGTGCCGTTGTACTCAGCGAGCAGCCCGAGGTCGAGCACGTGGTGAGCCGTGGCCAGCTCGAGGTCATGGATACCGATCGGTGTCATCAACGCGCTACTTCATTCCGCTCCAGGCGCCGGTGCGCCGTCATGAGCTCTCCGGGATTGGTCTGGGCGGCGAGCAGCGACAGCTCCCCGCACAGCACGGTGGCAGCCATCAGCGCCGCGAGCCGGCGCGAGTCCTCGCCCGGCTCCCGCCCCAGTCTGCAACCGAGACGTTCCAGGGCATATTCCACATGGGGCAGGTGCTTGCCGTTACCGACCGTGCCGACGATCAGGTGCGGCACTGTGCAGGAGAAGTACAGCCCCCCCTCGCGCACCTCCGCGTAGGTGATCCCCTGCGAGCCCTCCACGATATTCGCCGCATCCTGGCCGGTGGCCAGGTAGAACGCCAGCAGCATGTTTGCGTAGTGCGCGTTCGCCGACCGCAGTGCCCCGGCGATCGTGGACCCGACCAGGTTCTTGCGCACCACCAGGTCGGTGATCCGCTGCGCGTCCGAGCGCAGCGTGGTGCGCACCACCTCATCCGGCACGAGGATCTCCGCGATCACGTTCCGGCCCCGGCCGAGCACCCCGTTGACCGCTGTCGCCTTCTTGTCCGAGCAGTAGTTCCCGGAGATCGAGCCATACTCCAGCCCGAGGTCCCAGGAGGCGATCCGCTCCATCAGGGATTCCGCCGCGGCGGTGGCCATGTTGTGCCCGGAAGCGTCCCCGGTGGAGAACGCGAACCGGATGAACAGCAGGTTCCCGACGATCTCCGGGTGGGCCTCGAGCAGCTGGGCGAACCGGCTGCTGGCGGTGACCACCTCGGCCAGCTCAGCGAACCGGGCCTGGATCTCGGTGGCGGCCCGGTGGGCGGTGGCCGCGCCGTCGGCGGTGAACAGCACCGACCGGGTCATCCGTTCGTCGACCACCACGGCGTGGATGCCGCCGTCGACCTTCTGCGAGACCCGGGCGCCGCGACCGACCGAGGGCCAGAGCGGGGTCTCGTACGTGGCCAGCGGAACGTCGACATCGCCCTCGACGGCGTTCCCGCTCACCCGGAGCGGGCCGACCCAGCGGGTCGGGATCTCGGTACTGGGACTCTCGGCGGAGTTCACGGCGCCTTCTACCTGTCGTCTCACGGGTGGATCTCGGATCGGTGTGCAAGGCGGATGAGGTCGATACCGCGCAGCCGGCAGAACTCGCCCAGGCTGCCGCGCACCAGCAGGTCCGTGCGGGTGAGCTCAGCGGGACTGGCCGCCCCGAGCAGGGCGAGCAGCGCCGTCGTCTGCTCCAACCAGCCGCGCACGAGCGGGACCAGCGCGTCCGCACCTCCGGTGAGTACCGCCTTGAGGAACACTCCCGCTACGCCGACGGCGTGTGCCCCAGCGGCGAGGGCCTTGACCACGTCGTAGGGGTTGCGCACGCCGCCGGAGGCGAGCAGCACGGGTGCGTCCGCAGGTGCGTCCAGCAGGCAGGCGAGGGCGGACTGGCCGTACCCGGTCAGGATCGAGTAGTCCACGATCGCCTCATCGGTGCGGCGGCTGTTCTCGATCCGGAGGAAGTCGGTGCCGCCCTTGCCGCTGACGTCGGCGACCCGGACCCCGAGGTCGGCCAGTGTGCTCAGCGTCCGCCGGCTCAGACCGAACCCGACCTCCTTGACGATCACGGGCACCGGACAGGCCGCCACGATCTGCTCCACCGACCCTGCCCAAGCGGAGAAGTCTCGGCTGCCCTCCGGCATCGCGGTCTCCTGCACCGCGTTCAGGTGCAGCTGCAGGGCGTCCGCCTGGAGCAGGTCCACGGCCCGGACCGCATCCTCGGCGCTGCGGCCCGCGCCAAGGTTCGCCATCACGAACCCATCCGGGTGCTCCTTGCGGAGCACGGTGAAGCCGGCGGCCGTGCTCGGATCGTCCAGTGCCACGGAGATCGAGCCGCAGGCGATCGGCAGGCCGGTCTCCCGGGCGGCGACGGCGAGCTCGGTGTTGATCCGGGCGGTCTTCTCGGTGCCGCCGGTCATCCCGTTGACGTAGAACGGGGTGGGCCAACGCCACCGGTCCACCTGGACGGAGACGTCCACCCGATCGGGACTGATGCCAGCCAGCGCGTGGTGGACGAACTCGAGGTCGTCAAAGTCGGTGCGCGGCGGCGCTTCGTCCTGTTGCTGCTCAGCCAGGCGCACGTGATCGTCCTTGCGCGTGGCGCGGTGGATATCAGCACTCATCGGCGCCTCCTTCCGCTGGATGGACCACTAGTCCCAGATGTCGGATGTCGTGGGCCTCCCACTCGGCGAGGATACCGGTCGCCGACGCTGTGGGCGGGGCGAGCACGATGCCACAGTCGCCGCCACCGGCTCCGGAGGGCTTACCGGCGGCGCCGTGCCGTTCGGCGATCTCACACAGGTCGCGCAGCATCTCGGTCTCGATGAGGATCCCGGAGTGCTGCTGCAGCCGGTGCAGCAGCCGGCGTGCCCGGCGTACCACGTCGACGGCGGAGGTCGGGTCGGTCTGCAGGGCGGCCACCAGGTCCTGCACGCACTGGCGGCTGCCGGAGAGGAAGTCCGTGTACGGCTCGCCCGTGTGCTGCACACCGGCCACCAGGATCTCGGTGGCAGCCGGGGTGCCGGTCCAGCCCACCAGCAGCTGCAGGTCGTGCGGCGCGGGTAGGCGCGTGATCCGCAGCGGCTGCCAGCCGGGGGCGGTCAGGGCGGAGGTCACGCCGTGGCTGTTCAGGTGCTCGAGCAGTGCGGTCCGGTCCGGTGAGGTGTAGGTGATCCAGCCGCCGAAGGTGATCGCGGCAAGATCGCCGCCGGAGGCCCTCGGTGAGACGGCGATAGTGGCGAGCAGGGCCAACCGGAACCGTTCCAGACGGGTCAGCCCCAGCCCGTAGAACTCGTCCAGTGCGGTGATCAGGGCGACCGTGACCGCGGCCGAGGAGCCGAGTCCGAACTTGCGTCCGGTGCTGTCCTCCAGATCGGAGACGATCCGCACGTCGAAGTACTGTGGTGCCAGACCGCGTTCGGCGCGGAGCCGATCCACGGTACGCAGCGCCGAGATCACGTAGTCCCGCGGATCATGCTCGACGACGATCCGCCCGGTGCTCTGTTCCCTCGCCCAGACCAGGAGTCCGCGTTCGTAGGCATTGGAGTGCACCCGGCCGACGTCGGCCGCCTGGTCCCCGAGGTCCAGGTGCACGGTCAGGTACCGGTCGACCGCCACCAGCACAGCCGACTCGCCGGGCTCGACCACGGCGTACTCCCCAGCGATGTACAGCTTGCCGGGCGCCTGGGCAGAGATCACGAGGAGGCCTCGCCGACGGGCGGGACCGCATCATCGACCAGGTGCGCCCCCGGACCGGGACCGACTACCCGCACGCGGCTTTCGCCGACGATCTCGCCCAGTCGGGAGGCGACTCGTGCGGCATCGGCGGGTCGGGTCAGTACGGCGACGTTCGGCCCGGCGTCGGCGGTGGAGTATGCCTCGATACCGGCCTCGCGCAGCGCGACGACAGCGTCCAGGACCTCGATACTGCGCGGTTGCAGGTACCGGATCGGCGGTTCGGTCGACGCGATCAGCGCGTGCATCCGCAGCGCGTGGGACTCGGTGATCTCCCCGATCCGGGCGAAATCGCCGGCGCGGCAGGCGGCGACCATCTCGGTCAGGGATGTTTCGGTGCTGGTGATCCAGGCGATGAAGTACGGCGATGTGCGGGCAGTACGGCGCATCGCCTCCCGGCTGGAGACCGCTTTGGCGGCCGAGTCCACGGTCGTCACCACCATCGCGAGCTCAGGGGCCGGTACCTCCTCGGCGAACGAGGTGGCGTCATCGGTGCCGGCGTGCCAGAGCGCCACGTTCCCGATGACCGAGCGGGCGGCGGAGCCGGAGCCGCGGCGGGCCAGCCGGCTCAGCGCGGGCGCGTCCAGGTCGAGGCCGTAGGCGGCGCTCGCGGCCGTGGCCAGCGCGGCGAACCCGGCGGCCGAGGAGGCCAGCCCGGCACCGGTGGGCGCTTCGTTCACCGAACGGACGCTGGCGTGGTCCGCCGATCCGGCGCGGCTGCGGACCAGGTCCAGAAACGCACGTACCCGGTCGGAGGCGGTACCGGTGACCAGGTGGCCGTTCAGCTCGAACCGATCCTCGCCGGCGCCCGGGTCCAGCTGCACCGTGGTGGTGGTGGCGAAGGCGTCCAGCGTCAGGGAGAGACTGCCGGCGACCGGGAGGATGAGCTCCTCGTCCCGCTTACCCCAATACTTCACCAGCGCCAGGTTCGGGTACGCCCGGGCAGTGGCGGAGTCGGTGGGGGCACGCCCGGCCGCAGTGCCGGGGGCAGTCGGTGGTGTGGCGTGAGTGCCGCTCGGCGGGGGGCTGCCGGTCATGACGCGGGCACCGTGGTGGTCCAGGTGCGCGGGGCGCCTGCGCCGCGCAGGGCACGGCCGAGCTCCTCGGCGTGCTCGGCATCGTCGGCGAGGGCGATGATGCAGCCGCCCTGGCCACCACCGGTGAGCTTGGCACCGGCGGAGCCGGCGGCGCGGGCCGCGGACACCAGAGCATCCAGGCGCTGGTCGCTGACTCCGAGA
>DXBY01000224.1 GCA_019116305.1 Candidatus Ruania gallistercoris
GGGATTCCGGCGGAAGTCACGCTCGCGCACCAGATCACGCCGCTCGCAGTGGAAGGCAACCCCGCCGCAGACCACGACCTGCCCCAACCCTGCGTGCGGAAAGCCCACGCTGCCACACCGGGCGTGCTCTAACTGCGGCCAATATCGGGGCCGTCAGGTCCTGACGCCGCAGACGATGCAGCGCTGACCACCCCACAGATCGCGGCGACGGCCCCACCAAGACGACGGGGTCGTCGCCGCGTCACGTCCAGGCCGAGTCTCCCACGGCCTCGGACCGGGTCCGGCATCATGCCCTCCAAAACGCGAGCACCAACTCGACAACAACCGGCATCGCGGCACGACTTCCATCCAATCCTCGCGCGCAGCCGCACAATCCACACCCCAACTGCGCCGGTCGCCTATGACTGCGTGAGACTCATCTTCGTCCGCAACGGTTCGGCGATTCTGCTGAGCGAGTTCGGCGAGAAGCCGGTCACGGTCGGTGACGTCGTGGCGCTCGGGGCGAACACGCTGTGTGGGAGCGAGCCCGAGGGGTCGATCACGGTCACGACCCTCTACTTGGACCGTGACTATGTGATCGATCAGGTGTTCTGGCAGCACGCTGCGTTCCTCGCCGACCGGCTGCACGCCCAAGACTTTGCCGAGGAGCTGTACTCCGAGCCCGCGCAAGTGCTCCACCTCGGTGAGGATCGTGCCGGGATGCTCATGCCCTGGCTCGACGAGCTGGTGGCTCTGAGCCTGGACGGGCCCACACCGGAGCGGTTCTACCGGATGCAAGCGCTGTTGTTCGCAGTCGTCGATGTGATCACGCCCTACGTGAAGACGACCGCGGTACGTCGATCAGTGACGCAGCGCCGGGCAGTGCATCCGAGTCCTCCGCGCCATCGTGAGTTCGCGCCGTTGCGAGTTGAAGCGCGACAGGCCATCGAACTCTTGCGTCGTGAGCCCGCTGAGCGATGGACGCTCCAGAGCATCGCCGATGCTGTGCATCTATCGCCCTCACAGCTCGGCCGGGTCTTCGTCCATGCCTACGGCAAGACACCGATGACCTACCTGGTGACCGTCCGCGCGGAGCAGCTCGCTCGGTTGTTGCGTGAGACCGACCTGCCGATCGAGGAGGCGATGCGACGTGTCGGCTGGTACAGCCGAGGTCACGCTGCTCGGATGTTCCGCCAAGCCGTGGGTGTCACCCCGACGCGCTACCGGGAACTGAGCCGACAGAAGACTGCCGCCTGAGCAGGGCCAGGGCGGCGGCGATACAGATCGCCGCAACGCCGATACAGGTATCCGCATCATCGCCGGCCTCGGCGCCCGGGACTGCTGAGGGGCTGATAGTCCGGTACGGACTCGTCGGGTTCACCACACACCTGACGGTCACATCGTCCGTTGTCCGTCTCGTCTTGCTGGTGATCTCGGCGCACCTGATGGTCACCGAGGCCCAGTTCGGCCCGGTGCTCAGGGTATCGGGAGGACACGACGATGGCCACGACACGGGAGCAAGCCAAAGCCGCGCGGGAGGCGAAGCTCGACGAGCTGCACGAGCGCCTGACCGGCGCAGTCGAACAGCTCGTCTCCGGTGAGGACTGGGCGCGGGCGCTCGCGTTCGCGGCTCGGTTCAGGACCAGATCATTCTCCAACACCCTGCTGATCTGGGAGCAGCACCAGGCGGCGTTCGAGTCCGGTCACGTACCGGAGCCGTTCCCGTCGTATGTGGCCGGTTACCGACAGTGGCAGGGTCTCGGTCGGCAGGTGCAGAAGGGTCAGCCGGGGTATCAGATTCTCGCCCCGGTCACCGGCCGCTTCGCCACCGCCACCCCGGCCGATGCGGAGTCGTGGCGGCGCCTGAGCAAGGGCGAGAAGCCCCGTGCCGGTGAGGTCGTACGTTCCAAGATGGTCGGCGTCCGTCCGGCTTACGTGTGGGACGCCTCGCAGACCGCCGGCGACCCGATCCCCGAACCGCCCGCGCCGAAGCTGCTGGAGGGCCAGGCCCCGGCTGGGCTGTGGGACGGCCTGGCCGCGCAGGTCGAGACGGCGGGTTTCTCGGTGGTGCGGGTGCCGCACGAGGGGATGATCCACGGTGCGAACGGGATGACCGACTACACCGCGAACACCGTGGCGGTGCGCGAGAACATGGACCCCGCCGCGCAGGTCAAGACCCTCGCCCACGAACTCGGACACGTCCTCCTGCACGGACCCGACGCCGACGAGGCCCGTCAGCATCGCGGCATCGGCGAGGTCGAAGCCGAGTCCGTGGCCCTGATGGTCGGCGCCGCTCACGGGTTGGACACCTCCGGGTACACGATCCCGTACGTCTCCACCTGGGCGGCCCGCGTCGACGGGAAAGAGCCGGTGGAGGTGGTCAAGGCCACCGGGGAGCGGGTCCGCAAGACCGCCCTGGCGATCCTGGACCAGCTCGACACGACCCAGGTCGGTGACGGCACCCCGCCAGGTCTGGACCGGGACGCGACCCGCCGCGACGCACCCGCACCGGCATCGCCGGTGCCGGAGCCGGCTTCGCCACTGCGGGCGACCCCATCGCTTGAACCGGCCGCCAGACCCGTACCGGTGACGGCGGTCGAGGGGCGAGGGCTGTGATGGCCGAGCACGGCGCGGTCTCCTCGGTCCTGCTGCGGATGAACGCGGCATGGCCGCTGTCGGCCGCCGCACGAGAGCTCGCGTCCGCGGGGGTGCCGGTCTTCCCCTGTACACCGTGGGGGAAGCGGCCGGCCACCGAGCACGGGTTCCACGACGCCACCACGAACCTGGATCAGGTCGAGGCGTGGTGGCGGCAGTCACCGGGCGCGAACATCGGCGTCCCGACCGGCGCCGCCTCGGGCGCGGTCGTGGTGGACGTCGACGTGCACGGCCAAGTCGACGGGCGGACCGGTTTCGACCGCGCCGCCCGCGCCGGGCTGGTGGACGGATGGGAACTGCTGGTCCGCACACCCACTGGCGGGATGCACGCCTACTACCCGGCCACACCCGGCACAGAGCAGCGGTCGTGGCAGGCGGCCCGCGCGGGGATCGACTTCCGCGGCGACGGCGGCTACATCATCGTCCCACCCTCGGCCCGCTCCATCGAAGGCACCACAGTCGGCTACCAAGTCGAGGAAGTCAACACCGGCCCCGCCAGCACGCTGGACGCGCAGCGGTTGCGGGACTTCCTCGACCCCCGCCCCACACCCCGAGCCACAGCCGCGGGTCTGGATCGTGGTGTCGATGTGTCGCGGCTGGCAGCGTGGGTCGCGGCCCGTGGCGAAGGAGAGCGGAACCGCGGCCTGTTCTGGGCAGCGTGCCGACTCGCGGAGAACGGGCTCCCGGCCTCGCATACGCTCGATGTGCTCACCGCAGCCGCCGGGCACGCCGGACTCGCCGAGCGCGAGATCACCGCCACAGTCCGCTCCGCCTACCGCACCGTCCACCCCACACCCGCCCTCCTCGAACCCTCGTCCCCGGCACGGAGGGCCTCGTTTCTGGCCGCGGACGGCTGGTTCGACCGCAACACCAGCACCCGCCCGTCGGCAGGGCCGTCGAGGGCGCGGGGGCTGTGATGACCACCCCAGTCACCAGCAACACGGTCGCAAGCAGGGCGGCCGGGCGCCGCTGGGCGGTGGTGACGGCGGTGTCCGGGACAGTGTTCATCGCCGCCGGCGCCTTCTGGCTCTCCTTCACCGCGCTGGCAGACCTCGCCGCCAGAAGCGGGATCGGTGCCGGGCAGGCGTGGGCGTGGCCGCTGATCGTGGACGGCATCATCGTCGTGGCCACCGTCGCCGTCGTCGCCCTCGCCCGCCACAAGTCGGCCTGGTATCCGTGGGTGCTGCTGATCGGCGGCGCCGCGGTCTCGGTGACCGCCAACGCCATCCATGCCGTGGTCGCCGCCGATGCTGATGTGCCCGGCGTGCTGGCCGCAGCCGTGGCGGCGGTGCCGCCGGTGGTGCTGCTGGCGATCACCCACCTGACCGTCATCCTCACCCGACCACTCCCAACAGCCACCGACCCCGACACCGACACCGACACGGGCATGGTCGCCCTTGACCGGGTCGCGCTCGTGGAGCAGCCGACGCAGCCGTCCGCGCCCGTCGAAGCGCCGGAACCGAGTCTGCTCCCGGTGCCAGCGTCGGCGGAGCCCGCCGCAGATGGGGACAGCGCGCCAGTTGCCCCGCCGCCGGTGGTCGAAAGTACCCGGCACACGCGGGCCGGCGTCACGCGCTCGGATCGGCGTGAGCGCGCCGCGAAGCTGCGTGAGCAGGGGTGGTCGAACAAGCGCATCGCCCGTGAACTCGGCGTGCACCCGTCCACGGTGGGCCGCTGGTTCACGCACGCGCACCTTCCCGACAAGCAAACCGTCGAGGAGGCGAAGACACCATGAACACCACAGACCCTGCCCGCCATCAGCACGAGCGCCGGCTGAACGCACCCGAGCCGACCAAGGACCACTCGGTCCAAGAGGACCCGGAGAAGGCGGGGACGCCGGAGGCGGTGCAGGCCGCCAGGGTCGCCCAACGCAACCGTTCCGGCAAGGCCACGATCGCGGATAGCGCGCGGCGGGCGCGGGGTGTGGAGTGGGTGCGGCCCACCGATCTGCTCGCCCGGCGGTCGGCGACGGTGGCGGGGCGTGGTATCGACTTCGAGGTCGAGTTGGCCCGTCGCACCCGTAAGGTCACCGCCCACGTTACGCGGGCCGGCGGCCGCGGTCTCGGCAAGGCCGCGACGGTGATCAGTGAGCGGGCGCGGCGGCTGCCGGATGTCTCGGAGTTCGGCCGCGGGAACCGGCACCAGTCGTGGGTGTCCCGTTCGGGGATCGGGCTGGGGTGACCTGACATGCGCACTCCCATCATCACGTCGCCCTGGCAGTCGGTGGTGTGGGGACGTGCGTGCACCTACCTGTCAGGAGGTGCCCGACCATGACCACCAACCTGCACGACCGACAGGCCCCAGGGAGCGAGGACTTCACCACCAGCGACGGGCTGCGGACGCTGCTGACCCGGCTCCACGCCGCGGGAGCGGGCTCGTGGAGCGGTGATCCGGTGGCCGCGGAGCTGATGGCCTACACCGCGACCAAGTACGAACCCCTCGCCAGGAAGCACGGCCTGGACCCGTGGGAGGCAGCGTCGGCGGCGTTCAAGGTGATGATCACCCGCGCCGCCCGAGAAGCACGCGACCCGTGGGCGGTGATCACGCACGCGGTGCGGATCACCTGCATCTTCGAAGAACGCGCCCAAGGCCTGCTCTGCTCGGTGCATCAGGCCCGCCGCCCGCACGTCTCGGCGTTCCACGACCCGGAACGGTTCTCCGACCGGGAGAACGCGCTGGTGGACTATCACCCGGCCTTCCACATCACCGACCCCCACAACCACGACGACGGCGACGACGCGGAGACGGACGCTGCCGGGGCAGGCTCCGATGATGGTGGGCGCGGCTCGGATCGGGCGTGCATGTCCGCGGGGTCGGCGGCCGAGGACGCCATCGCGCTGTTCACGCTGTTGGGCTGGGACCCGGCCACCACCAGGGCTGGGGTGGAGCATGTCTGCGGGGCGCTGACCAAGACCGGCACCCGCCAGGCCGCCTACGAGGCGCTGCGGCGGGACAAGCACGCCCGCGCGCTGCTGGACATCCCACGTTCCTCGTGGACCGCGCTGCTGCGCGCCTTGTTGGGCAACCCGCATCCCGCGTACGCCGCCACGACCGCGGGGCGGGGTGTGCTGCTGCGGCTGCTGATCGGCGAGACCCTGCCGGTGCTGCTGCGCGATGACGACCTCATCCTGACCATCTCCCTGGCCGCACCTGGCCACCACGACGAGCCTGGTGGTGATCGGTCGTGACCGCGCCAACCGGGTACATCGAGTTGGAGCGCACCGTCGACTCCATCCGCGTCGGGCGCCGACACCGGACCGCGTTCGGCAACATCGACGAACTCGCCACCTCGATCAACCGCGACGGGCTGTTGCAGCCCATCACCATCACCCCCGACGGGGTGCTGGTGTGCGGGGCACGCCGGTTGGCGGCGATCAAGAAGCTCGGCTGGCGCAAGGTCAACGTCTGGGTCCGCTCCGGTATCTCCGACCGCCTCGGACACCTGCTCGCCGAACAGGACGACAACGTGCTCCACAAGCCGCTGACCCAGACCGAGGCCGCGGCTCTGTATCGGGAACTGAAGGCGCTGATGGCCGAGGACGCTGAGCGCAGGAGGGCCGCGACGCAGTTCAGCCGGGAACGACAGCCAGGAAACGACGGTCCCGGCGAATCGCCGGAACCGTCAGGACGACTCGGAGAAGCGCGTGAGCAGGCCGCCCGCATGGTCACCGGCACCGCCTCCTACAAGCGACTCGAACAGGTCGGCTACCTCCAGAAGCTCGCCGAAGACCCCGCCCAACCCGCCGAACTAAGAGCACGAGTCAGCGCTGAGCTGGAGCGCATCGACGCCGGGGCTGCCGTGCATCCGATCTTTGAGGCGATCCACGCCGCCGCCCAGAACGCGCAGGCCGAACGTGAGACCGACCTGCATCAGCTCGCCGCCGACGCCCTCGCCCGCGCCAAGGACGCCAAGAAGACCCGCACACCACGCCCCCGACCGGTCCCCGACGACGAGGGCGAGCCTGCCCGGTACCCGGTGCGGGCATTCGTGCTCACCTGGGGCGAGCTAGCCGGCTGGTGGACCCACTACGACGCCGAACACCTCGCCGCCGAGTTGACCGATGAGCAGATCGACTCGTTCCTGACCACCGCCGAGGGCACCAGCCGCTTCGCCGAGGAACTGCGCACCCTGCGCGACCGCGACACCGCTGACGATGAGCCGGTGCCGGCGCGCGCACATCTGCGCGCCCTCTGACGGCCACCCTCCCTCTGGCTCGGTTGATGGCGGGCGTGCACCTGGTGGGTATGAAGACTCCCGATCTCTCCGAACCTCGGACCCGCCACCGGCTCATCGCCGCCCTCGCCGCGGCGGTCGTCGTCCTCGTGCTCGCCGGTGTGGGCGTCTACGGCCTCTTGGTCGGTCCACCCAGCCCGGACCGGGACGATGACGGCGACCGCCCTGAGCCGAGTGTCACCGCGCCGTTCGATCCGGTGCCCGCGACCACGCCGCGGCTGCCGGTCGTGCGGGCGTCGGATGATCCAGGGACCTTCGCCCGCAACGTCGCCACCGTGTTGTTCGAGTGGGACACCGCGTCGGGGTTCATGCCCCTGGACTACACCAGCGTGGTCCTCGACGTCGGCGACCCCACCGGCGAAGAGCAGGCCGGGCTCGCCTCCGACATCGCCGCCTACCTCCCGTCCCGGGATGCCTGGCTGGAGTTGCGGCAGTACGCCACTGCCCAGCACCTCGCCATCGACAACACGTTCGTCCCCGACGCGTGGGCGACCGCGGTCGAGCAGGCGCAACCCGGGCAGCTTGCCGAGGGCACTGTCGCGGTCACGATCGAGGGCACCCGCCACCGCGATGGCCTGTGGAACGACGAGCAGGTGACCTCCGAGCACGCGGTGGCGTTCACGGTGTTCGTGGTCTCCGGGCCGACCTACGAGACCTGTCATCTGCTGCGGCTGTCCCAGCTCGACAACCCCCTCCGATAGGTCGGTGACATGTCGTGTTGAAGAAGCTCGTCGTCGCCGCCCTCGCCCTCGTCTTCCTCGCGCCGTCGCTGGTGTTGATCGGGATCGGCGTGTTGATGAACCCGGCCCTGACGGCCACCGGCTCCTGCACCATCCCCGGCGGCTCGAACGTCACCGTCGGCGACGTCCCCGACGAACTGACCGTGACGACGGCGAACGGGGAGAAGTTCACCCTGAACCGGACCCAGCTCACCCATGCGGCCACGATCATCGAGACCGGCAACAGCATCGACGGGATCACCCGCGACGGTCTGGTGATCGCGCTCATGGCGGCACTGACCGAGAGCACCGTGCGGATGCTCGCGAACACCGGCGCCTACCCGGAGTCCGCGGACTACCCGAACGACGGCGACGGCTCCGACCACGACTCCCTGGGCTTGTTTCAGATGCGGCCGCAGTCGGGGTGGGGCACGGTCGCGGAGCTGATGGACCCCGTCTACCAAGCTGAGGCGTTCTTCGGCGGCCCCACCGGACCCAACCACCCCTCACCCCGGGGTCTGCTGGACATTCCCGGGTGGGAGGAGATGGACAAGGGCGAGGCCGCCCAAGCCGTCGAAGTCAGCGCGTATCCGGACCGGTACCGCAACTACGAGCCCGTCGCCGAAACCATCCTCACCGCACTCACGTCGACCACAACGACGGCCGGGGCGGGCGCGTCCGCCGGCGATGCCGTGGTCCCGGCTGCACAGCAAGTGGCGGCGGTGGGGTCGTCGCGGGTGGTGTTCCCGATGCCCGAGGGCACCTGGGTGCTCACCAGCGAGTACGGGCCGCGGGTGCATCCGATCACCGGCGAGGACTCCTTCCACACCGGCACCGACTTCGCCGCACCCGACGGCACACCCCTCCTCGCCGCTGCGGACGGCACGGTGACGGTGGCGGAGTTCTCCGGCGGGTACGGCGGCCTCATCGTCATCGAGCATCAGATCGACGGCGCCACGGTGGCCACGGCGTATGCGCACATGTGGGAGCACGGCATCCACGTCCAGGTCGGTGACACCGTGACGGCTGGGCAGCACATCGGCGACACCGGCAGCTCCGGCAACTCCACCGGGCCGCATCTGCACTTCGAGGTCCGCCTCGGCGGCACCGACGGTGAGCACACCGACCCCGCCGCCTGGCTGAATGCCCACAATGCCGCCGACCTCCCCGAACCCGAGACTGGAGCGCCAGGCGGCGACTGCGACACCAGCGACGGCACACCGGGTGGTGAGCCGGACCCCCTCGACGGCGACCCCGACCGCATGGTGGACGACCCGACCTCGGATGGGCAGATCACCGCACGGATGCTGCACCTCTACACGCAGACCATCGCTGCGTTCCCCGACACCTCCTGGGCCTGCTACTCACCCAGGCCCGGCGCCAGCTCCGAACACCCCCTCGGCCGGGCTTGTGACGGAACGTTCGGTAACGCCATCGGCGAGCACCCGACGCCCGAGCAGCGCGAACTGGGGTGGGAGGTCACGAACTGGATGAAGGACCACGCCGAGACCCTCGGGGTGGAGTATCTGATCTGGGACGGCCTCATCTGGTCGGCCGCCCGCGACGCCGAAGGCTGGCGCCCCTACGACGGCGGCGGCATGCACGACCCCGACGATGCGACCGGCGGACACTTCGATCACCTGCACGTCACCGTCCGGGCCGGGAGCTGATCAGACATGGACGTGTTCCCCGACTTCGACGGTCTTGGCGGGATCGGTGACCTGCGCGAGGTCATCGGCGCCCTACTGACCTTCGTGCTCATCAGCGCGGTGCTGATGCTGATCGTCTGCGCCATCGTGTGGGCGCTGGCGACCGCGAACGGTCACCACGCCGCCGCCACCAAAGCAAGGATCGGCGCCTGGACCGCCCTGGGCGCCGCGGTCCTGGCCGGCGGCGGCGTGGCCTGGCTGAACTGGCTGCTCGACGTGGGCTCGACGTTGTAGGTCAGCCCGCCGCATCGTCGTGTGATGCGGCGATGAGGCGGAGCATGCCGCGGTGGAACTCGGCCCGCTCGCGCTCGGTCCAGTCTTGGGTGAGCCGGGTGAAGACCTGTTCCTGCCAGGCATGCGCGCTCTCCAACAGCTCCCGGCCGACCGGGGTGAGCGCCGTGGCGCGTCGTCGCCCATCGACGAGCGAGGGGGCGATGTCGAGGTAGCCGTGACTTGTGGCGTCGGTCAGCATGCGACTGGCACCGGACTGATCGATACCCAGCTCGGCCGCGACGTCGTTGACCGTCACCTCAGGTCGTCCGTCCTTGGCCAGGGCGTGCACGGCCTCGGTGACCCACACGTCCCGTCCGTGCGCACCAGCGGCCGTGTCACCGGAGGTCGCCCGGCGTGACCAGTGCCGCACGAATCGGAACAGCGCCCTGCCCGGCCCGCCCTGCGCCGGATCAGGACCGGTCATGCCGCCGTGCCGGGTTCGGTAACGGCCAGCTCCCGGTACAGGAACGCGAACTCCAGCGCCTCGGCGAGCGTTGGGAACCGCAGCGCCGCCGACACCCGGCCCCCGTGCGCACGAAACACCGTCGCCACGCGCGTCGCGGCGCCGTCCTGGGGCCAGCGGGCATCCTGCTCCACGACCAGGACATGCTCGCTGACCGGGTGATAGGACCGCGGCGACAAGTGGATGCCCGAGCGGGTGATCCACTCGGCGAACTCGGCCGGGCTGACCGGTCCGGCGCCCTTAGGCCCGTTGACCACGATCGGATCGGACACCGCTTCCCGTGCGGCGTCCAGGTCGGCGGCGTTGACGATCTCATGCCAGCGGGCCACGGCCCGCTGTGTCTCCTCGTGGGCACTCATACCCCAAGTATATGCGATCCGCATGTACCTGTGGCTTGCGGGACATCCCGTGCACCTGACCGACGAGAACCCTCTCTCGCTCGTGAAGGAGCACACCTGCCATGAACACACTGATCCTGCTCGCCGACACCGCGACCGCCGCCACGACCACTGTGGCCGGCCTGGTGCCGATGGACATCAATATCGACCCCAACGACTCCGGACTGCCCGGCATCAGCCAGCTCCGCACCATCGTCGGCGCGGTCATGACGATCGGCCTCATCCTCTCCGTGCTCGCGCTGATCATTTCGGCGATCGTGTGGGGCTTCGGCGCCAACTCCTCCAACCCTCACCTGGCGGGCCGGGGAAAGATCGGCGTCCTCGTGAGCTGTGGCGCCGCCGTGATCTGCGGCGCGTCGGTGACGTTGATCAACTTCTTCTGGGACGTCGGCCAGCAGGTCTGACCCCCGCCCACCAACCTTCTCGACCCCTTCATGAAGGAGTGATCTGCGGTGGGTGTGTGCGATATCCCCCTCGTCTCGACCGTCTGCGACACCGCCGGCGAGGCCGCCGCCTCGCTGGTCTCGGCTCCGTTCGACTGGCTCGCCGGAGCGATGGGCGCCGCCGCGGGCTGGCTGTTCGAGGCCGTCTGGTCGGTGTTCGACACCACCACCCTCGTCGACGTCACCAGCGACGAGTACGTGGCGGTCTACAACATCCTCTTCGGCATCGCCGTGTTCGTGATGCTCCTGTTCTTCTGCCTCCAGCTCATCACCGGACTCATCAGACGCGACCCCACCGCACTCTCCCGTGCCGCCCTCGGCCTCGCGAAATCGGTGCTGGGGTCGTTCGTGGTCATCACCCTGACCGCGTTGCTGTTGGAGATCGTCGATCAGCTCTGCATCGGGATCATCCAGGCCGCCGGGGAGACCACCGAGTCGATGGGCGACAAGATCACCCTGCTCGCCGCCGGGCTGGTCGGGATCAACATCGCCGCGCCCGGGGTGGGGGCCATCATCACGATCTTCCTCGCTGGGCTCGCCATCAGCGCGGCGGCGATCGTGTGGCTGTCCCTGCTGGTGCGCAAGGCGCTGCTGCTGGTCGCGATCGTGCTCGCACCATTGGCGTTCTCCGGGGCGTCGTGGGATGCCACGAAGGGGTGGATCAGCAAGTGGGCGATGTTCGTCATCGCCCTGATCGTCTCCAAGCTCGTCCTGGTCGTGATGTTCCTGGTCGCCATCACCCAAGTCTCCGCACCGATCGACGGCGACCTGTCCTCGGTGGCGGACCCGATCGCCGGGATCGTGCTCATGGCAATGGCTGCCTTCGCGCCGTACATGACCTACAAGTTCCTGAACTTCGTCGGGTTCGACATGTACCACGCCATCGGGTCGGAGCAGGACGCCAAGAGCGCCCTCAACAGGCCCGTGCCCACTCCGTCGAAGCCGCAGGGCGGGGCGGAGCCTAAGAAGGTTCTCGACGACAGTGGCGGGGGCAAGGGCGACAACGGCGGTGGTGGTGGGAAGAAGCCGCCGGAGCCGAAGAATCCGAAGCCGCAGGCATCCAGTGGCACTGCTGGCTCAGCCGGAGCTGGTGGTGGGAAGGCGGCCGCGAGTAGCGGCGCCGGTGCCGGGGCAAGCGGTGGAGCAGGCGCCGGTGCCGGTGCTGGCGCCGCGGCCGTGGTGGCGGCGAAAGTCGCCAAGGACGCCGCGACCGCCGGACCCAAGGCCGGCACGGCCCTCGGCAACCAGGGCGAGGCCGCCGCCGATTCGGCCGGACAGACCGGCAGCACACCACCACCGTCCGCGCAGGCGCCCCCGCCGTCGACACCGGCACCGAAGACACCCACCGGCGGGCCGTCGCAGTCGGAAGCGCGTCCATCGAAACAGCCCCCGCCGCCGGCTCCCAAGCCCACCGGGAAGGAGTGAACCGGTCATGGCCACGAAGCAGAACGACCGCGCTACGTCTTCGGAGTTGGTGCCGGTGAAGTTCTCCCGCCTCACCCGGCGCGGCATCCTCCTCGGACTGTCCCTGTCGCAGCTCATCACCCTCGCCATCGGCATCCTGTCGGTGGTAGGTGCGCTGTATGCCGGTGGCGGCATCCTCCTGGCATACACCGCACCGGTCTGGGTGGTTGCCGCCACCTTGACGTGGATACCGATCGCGGGCCGGCCCGCGGTGGAGTGGCTGCCGGTCGCGTTCTGGTGGCTCTGGCGTTCGACCGGCGGACAACTCCTCTATCGGCGCCGGATCGTCACGCCGCGACCGGTCGGGACGCTTGCGCTGCCGGGTGACATGGCCAGGCTGCGCGAGTACACCGACCCCGACACCGGGGCGGGGATGATCCACGACCCCCACGCCCAGACCCTCACCGTGGTCTGCGAGGTCTCCCACCCGGCGTTCGTCCTGTTGGACCCGGGTGAGCAGGAACGACGCGTCACCTCCTGGGGCCGTGTCCTGGCCACCGTCTGCCGCTCCGGCCGCATCGCCACCCTCCAAATCCTGGAACGCACCCTGCCGGACTCGGGCACCGGGCTGGCCGAATGGTGGGAAGCCCACGGCACCGAAGACGACACCTGGGCCGCGACCACCTATGCGGAGTTGATCGACCGGGCCGGACCCGCGGGTGAGAGACATGCCACGACGCTGAGCTTGTCGCTAGACATGAAGACCAGTGCCCGGCAGATCAGAACCGCCGGCGGCGGCATCCGCGGTGCGGCCGCCGTCCTGCGTCAAGAGATGTCCACCCTCGTGGCCGCTCTGCGGTCGGCTGATCTAACGCCCTCGGGATGGCTGAGTCCCGGCGAGGTCGCCGTCATCCTCCGATCCGCGTATGACCCGGCGATCGCCGCCACCCTGGAGCGGCACGGAGAACTCGGCCAGTCCCTCGCCACCGCCGGACCGGTGGCGGTGAACGAATCCTGGACCCGGCTGCGCACCGACTCCGCCCACCACGCCGTGCTCTGGGTCTCCGAATGGCCCCGGTCGCTGGTCTATCCCGGCTTCCTGTCCCCGGTCCTGCTCTCCACCGGTATCCAACGGTCGTTCTCGCTGATCTGCACCCCGATGCGCTCCGACCAGGCCGCACGGGATATCCGCAAGAAGAAGGTCGAGCACATCTCCGATGCCGCGCAGCGGGCGAAGATCGGGCAGATCGAAGACGCCTCCCAGACTGCGGAGTATCAGGACGTGCTCCAGCAGGAAGCCGACCTGACCGCCGGCCACGGCGTCCTCAGATACACCGGCCTCATCTCGGTGTCCGCGCCCACGGACGAAGAACTCGAGGCCGGGGTGGCAGCGATCGAGCAGGCCGCCATCCAAGCCTCCTGCGAGACCCGGCTCCTGGTGGGCCAGCAGGCTGCGGCGTTCACCGCCGCCGCACTGCCGCTGTGCCGCCGCGTCTGATCGCGCACAGTCGCCGGCCCCCGGCCCAGTGATGGTGGTGGCGTGGTGCGTGCACCTGAGGGGTGAGCCCGAACCACGGGCTCGCCCCTCTCTGTTCGCCCACCGTCTTGGAGGCTGTGATGCCCACGTTCCACGACCCGCTCGCCGATGCGGCCGAAGCCTCCGAGGCGCTGCGCGGTCTCGCCCATGCCTCCCGAGTCTTCGATGACCCGGCGGACACCTACACCGTGTTCGGTGACCTCGTGGCGGGGGTGCGGTCGCTGCGCCAAGTCCTCGACCAGCTCGCCGCTACCCACCTGAACGCCCAGGATCGGGCGTTCGACGATGACGGCGACCCGGCCGCGGGTGCGGCGTCCGCGCTGGCCGCGGCCGATGAGCTGCACCAGGCCGGCACGCTGCTGGATCAGGCCTACGACCGGCTCGACGCGGCGTTCTCGCACTCCGGGCGGATCGCCTGGCACCCCGAACCGGTCGTCGACCGAGACGCCGCCCGGGAACGCGTGGCCGCCCGGCTCGACGGTGACCCAGCGACCACGACCGTGCAGGCCGGGTCGCTGGCGCTGGTGGTGTGGCCGGATGCGCCGGTTGGTGAGCATCAGCGCTACGCCTACCGGATCACCGACACCACCACCGGGCAGGAACTGGAGGGCCGGGACCTGTTCACCGGCGCAGGGCAACCCGTCGACCCCGACCATGCGATCCGCGACCTCGCCACCTTCCTCGGAGCCGCCGGTGAGGCCCGCCAGTACGCCCTCGATCACCCCGACAGCGAGCCCGACCACGAGGGCCTATTCCCGGCGTGGGTGGCCGAGGCCGCCCGCACCAACACCGACGCCCTGGCCGAACTGAGTGAGCACGGCCCCATCCGACCTGACGAGGTCTCACAACGATGGATCAGCGTGGTGTTCCTCCAAGGCGAGGAGGCCGATGCGGTGCTCGACCTGATCGACCGCAACGGCACCGACGCTGCCATCGAACACCTGAAGGGATGGGACTACGGCGACGAGACCACCGATGCGGCGTTGGAGAACGGCTACGTCTACGACGATCAGCCGCCGACGAGCGGCATCGACCGGACCGTCACCGTCGCGGGGTACACGGTGACTTACAACCACGCGCTCGGCCAAGTCGGTCTCTACCGGCAATTCGACACTGCACCCGACCCAGCACTCCTCGTTGATCCGCCTGCTCCCGAGACCAACAGCATCAGGACAGAACTGTCGCGTGATGCCCAGCAGGCAGCGCCGGCGCACGGGGGTCGTGCGGCGTTGGTCGCGGACCGCGACTGGTTCACTTCCCCCTCCCGCAGCTCGGCTGGTTCAGGGCGGGGGTTGTCGCTATGAGCAGCACCGAGCCCGAGCGGCTGCACACCTCGGTCCTGGTCGCACCGGCCAAGGAGCGCCGCCGACTGCGCAAGCAACGTCGCCAGGCAGCGACGAGACTCCAGGCCGAGCAACGCGCTGCCGAGAAGCACGCTGCGCGGGCGAAGGCCGAGGCCGAGCGGGCCGAACGCCGCGCCACCACCTACCTGCCCGCGGCCGGTGAGCCCGGCCCCGCGGCGCTCAGGTCGCCGGGCCGGTTTCGGCTCCCCAGACATCAGGACACCAGTGCAACGTTGGCGGGGGTGTATCCGTTCGTCGCCGAAGGCGGTCTCGGCTCCGACGGTGTGTTCGTCGGGCAAGACCTCTACTCGGGCGGGTCCTTCGTCTACGACCCCTGGGTGCTGTATGCCCGTGGGGTCATCACCGCTCCCAACGTGGTGCTGGCCGGGATCGTGGGCTCCGGCAAGTCCTCCCTGGCGAAATCGCTCTACACCCGCAGCTTGCCGTTCGGCCGCAGGGTCTACGTCCCCGGCGACCCGAAGGGGGAACACACCGCGGTCGCCGAAGCCGTCGGCGGACGCGCGATCGTCCTGGGCCACGGACTGGACACCCGTCTGAACCCTCTCGACGAAGGACACCGCCCCGGTGGTCTCACCGATGGGCAGTGGACGACGACCGTGGCCTCGCGCCGCCGGGACCTGATCGGCGCTCTGGCCGAGACCGTGCTGGCGCGGGGGTTGACGCCGTTGGAACACACCGCCATCGACCTCGCCCTCACCACCACGGTGCGGGAGAACACGGTGCCGATCCTGCCGATGGTCGTCGAGCACATCCTCAACCCCACCGACGACACCGACGGTCGCCTGGCTGAGGATGGTCGGCTCGTCGGCCACGCGCTGCGTCGGCTTGTGGCTGGCGACCTTCAGGGGCTCTTCGATGGCCCATCGACGGTGGCGTTCGAGCCGTCATTGCCGATGATCAGCCTCGACCTGTCCCGAGTGACGGAGAACTCCACGCTGATCAGCGTGTTGATGACGTGCTCCAGCGCGTGGATGGAGTCGGCGCTGTTGGACCCGGCCGGTGGGCAGCGGTGGGTGATCTACGACGAGGCCTGGCGGCTGATGTCCCACCCGGCGCTGTTGAAGCGGATGGATGCGCACTGGAGGTTGGCGAGGCACTTCGGGATCGCGAACATGCTGATCTTCCACAAGCTCTCCGACCTCGACAATGTCGGCGACCACGGCTCAGCCATGCGCTCGCTCGCCAACAGCCTGCTCGCGAACGCGGAGACCCGGATTGTCTACCGCCAAGAGTCCGACCAGCTCGGACCTACCGCGACCGCGCTCGGGCTCACCGGCACCGAGCAGAAGCTGCTCCCGTCGCTGGGGGTCGGGCAGGGGCTATGGCGGATCAAGGATCGCTCCTTCGTGACCCAGCACCAGCTCCACCCCGCCGAGCTGGGACTGTTCGACACCAGCTCCCGGCTCACGCAGGGAGTGACGTGATGGCGTCGAAGAAGCCACGCCGCACCACCGGGCAGGACCCCGCCGAGACCCCGGTGCTGCTGCCACACGTCGTCGTCACGGTCGCCGAGAACGGAATCTTGGACGTCACCGTCGACGGCGCACCGTTCCCGCCCCCACAGCAGGATTCCGCGTGGACGCGCAGCACCTTCGGCGAGCTGATGGATGCCGTCACCTCCGACCGGACTATCGCCGTGCGGGTCGAGGTCCGAGAGAGCGACGGGTCCGTGTTCACCGACCTCATCCGCGCCCGCAAACCCACCCTGACAGAACCCGCAGAGACCAAGCCGCAGGAACGGCGTGGCAAGCACACCAAGACCAAGCACATGCCGGAGCTGGTGGAGGTAACCGGCGAGGGGTTCGTGCCCGGTGAGGACGTCGCGGTCGCCGTCGTCGTCGCTCACACCGACGCCACCGGCACCGGCCACGCCCGCACCCTGATCGACACCACTCACCTCGCTGATCTTCTCGACAACGGCGCCGGCGAGGTCGTGCTGCTGGGACGGGTCTCAGGCACCCTGCACATCCGGCGGCTCCCACGATGACCGGACAGCGACAGACCGGGAGCATGGGCGGTGAGCTGACCAACGCCGCCATCATCGCCCTGATCGGTGCCTGCGGCTTCGCGCTCGTCCTACGCGCCGCCGGGAGCGTGGCGGCGTTCCTCACCGGCACACCCCAACCCGCCGCCGGACCAGCGTCCGGGCTCGGGGTGCTGTTCAACCCCACCGACCCCGCCGCTGCGCTGGATGCCGAGGGGCTGAACCCGGTCGTCTACTGGATCGTCACCGCGATCCTGCTTGGTGGCCTCGCGACGGCTGGCGGGTGGGTGTGGGTGCGGCTGCGCCGTCACTCACGGAAGGCCGAGACCGACCCACGGCGCCTGGCCGGCACCGCCACAGCCCACGAGGTCACCCAGACCGCCTCCGCCAAAGGGCTGCTGCGCCGCGCCCCGACGCTGCGTCCGTCGCTCGACGAGCCCACGGCCTCCGATGTGGGCTACCTGTTGGGTCGTTCGCGCGGCAAGCAGGTGTGGGCCTCGGTGGAGGACTCGATCCTGCTCATCGGACCCCCGAGGTCCGGCAAAGGCCTGCACGTGGTCATCAACGCCATCCTCGACGCGCCCGGCGCCGTGGTCACCACCAGCACCCGGCCGGACAACCTCACCGCCACCCTCCGCGCCCGACAGCGTGACGGGCGGCCGGTGGCGGTGTTCGACCCCCAGCACCTCGCAGAAGGCATCCCCGCCGGGATGCGCTGGTCACCCATCCGCGGCTGCCACGACCCGCTCACGGCGATGATCCGCGCCACCGGCCTCGCCGCAGCCACCGGCCTCAGTGCGGGTGGGGTGGAGTCCGGCGGGTTTTGGGAAGGCAAAACCCGCACCGCCCTGCAAGCCCTGCTCCACGCCGCAGCCCTCGACGGACGCCCGCCATCGGAGTTGTTCCGCTGGACCCTCGACCCCACCGCGGCCGGCGAGGCCGTCGCCATCCTCACCAACACCCCGGCCGCGGCGACGGGGTGGGCGGACTCGCTCGGGGCGATGATCGATTCGGACCCCAAGACAAGGGACTCCATCTGGCAAGGCGTCGCACTCGCTCTCGGTGCCCTGGCCGATCCTCGCGTGCTGGACGCGGTGTCGCCGGGGCCGGGTGAGGAGTTCGACCCCGAGAGCTTCATCCGAAAGCGCGGCACGCTATATCTGCTCGCCACCGGAGCCGGAGCTGGCGCCTCCGCAGCGTTGGTGGCGGCGTTCGTCGAAGACCTCATCGAGACCGCCCGCCGGATCGCCGCACGCTCACCGGGTGCCCGCCTCGACCCGCCGCTGCTGCTGGCCCTGGATGAGATCGGCAACCTCGCCCCCTTGCCCTCCCTGCCGACGTTGATGGCCGAGGGCGGTGGCACGGGGATCACGACCCTGCCGGTGTTGCAGTCGTTGGCGCAGGCGCGGGAGAAGTGGTCCGACAACGCCGCCGGAGCCATCTGGGACGCCTCTATCGTCAAGGTCATCCTCGGTGGTGCCTCCAACTCCCGCGACCTCCAAGACCTGTCCACGCTGATCGGCGAGCGGGACGAGTACACCGACAGCGTGACCCTGGGTGACCACGGCACACGATCGAATCAACGCTCCATCCGCCGCATCCCGATCCTGCCGCCCGATCGCATTCGCACCCTGCCGTTCGGTACGGGTGTCACCCTTCTTCGTTCAGCGCCGCCGATCGTGACCGATCTGCGCCCCTGGCCCGCACGGCCCGACGGTGAGCAGTTGACGACCGACCGGGCTGAGGTCGAGGCGTTGCTCCAGCGCTGAGCCGGCCGCCTTCGGTCGTGGTGGTGCGCGCGTGCACCTACCTGTCCCAGCGGTCACCGCTCCGGTGGCTGCGTGAGCAGGAGTACGTGCGATGAGTACCGATTCGACGACTGGACTGGAGCTGAAGGACAGCATCTACGCCTTCGTGGCTTCCAAGCCGCAACTGACCTACACCGAGAACGGCGATGCCCGCCTGTACTTCAAGGCCGGCCAACGCCACCGCCACTTCGACCCCGAGGCCGGATGGCAGAACCAGCCGACCACCTTCCACGACGTCGTTGCATTCAAGGGTGCTGCCCAGTTCGGCATTGAGCACCTGCGCGAGAAGGACCGGTTCATCGCCCAAGGCTCGCTGCGCGAGTACACCAACAAGCACACCAGTGAGCGCGAGGAGCAGTTCGAGGCCACCCGGTTCCTGCCCGCGACTCCGCCGTCGAAGAACACTGCCGGGCGCGCCCCTCGCAGGACTCTCGAACGCCAGTCCCAGAGCCGGGAGGCCGCCAGTGCGGGGGCGCCGCAGATCGAACAGGCTCAGCGGCGAGCACCGCAGTCCCAGCACGCCACGCCACACATCGGCCTGTGACCCAAGAGGAGACACGAGCATGAACGACGACACTCCGAACGAGCACACGTCCGATGAGGACTTCCACGACATCGAGAACAGGGCTGACGCTGACGAGACGCCGGACACCGATGACGTGGACGGCTTCGACGACGCCGACACGCCGACGGTGCCGCATCCGGTGAACTGGAACCTGCTGAGCGCTGACGACCTGGAAGCCGAGTGGCTGGCACTCAACGACTGGGTCGCGTGGCTGCGCCGCACCTACGGGCTGCCCGTCAGCGTGCTGCCGCCGTTCTGGCACCGCCATCCCGAGCTGGTGTGGGAGCTGTCAGCGCTGCATCTGCACTGGCTGGGCGCCTACGACCCCGAGCAGAACGCCTCGGCCGCGATCGGCTGGCACCGTGACTTCGCCGACGCTCGCGCTCGACTGCGCGACTGGGTGGCCGCCTCGGGCACCCGCCTCGATCACGACCGGCCGACCCGGCAGACGGTCTGGCCCGGCGAGGAACCCGCACCCGCGATCGAGGACGCCACGATCACCAACCGTGGCGAGGATTTCGTGCAGTACGTGTTCGAGCAGGTTCAGACCCGCCGTGAAGCCGAGGACGCGTTCTTCGCCGGACTCGATCTCGACACCGGAGAGCTGCCATGACCACAGGAGCCGAAAGCCCGAGTGCTCCGCCGGAGCGGATGCGCGACTACCGCGTCGAGGCCGAGTTGCGTCCCAGCCCCGACCTGCAAAAGCTCGCCCAGGTGTTCATCGGGATGGCCCAGGCCCGCGCCCGCCAAGAACACCAGGAGAACGCCGGGCAGGAAAGTCCTCCTGAGCCCCCTGGTGGCCAGGGCGTAGAATCGTAAGCGTACGCATGCCAGCGGCCACCCAGGTGGTCGTGGTGTGGCGTCTTGTTCATTAGCCCTCGTGGCCTACCCAGCCCGTCTACAAGCGGACGGCACGGGTCGTGTTTGTTTCCTACGTCGCACCGCACGAGCAGTCCCGCGCTCTCGTGTTGGCCCCATCTGTTGGGGAAGGAAACACGACCCATGAGCACCACACACCCTCCATCTCCATTGGCGACGGCGCCCGATCAGATCGGTGCGACCACGACGCTGGCGGTGACCTACCTGCGCGTCTCGACCAAGGAGCAGGCATCCAAAGGCGGCCAAGACGAAGGGTTCTCCATCCCTGCTCAACGTCAGGCGAACCTGCGCAAGGCCCAGGAGGTCAACGCGGTCATCGTCGAGGAGTTCGTCGACGCCGGCGAGTCCGCTCGCCAGGCCGACCGGCCCGCGCTGATGCAGATGATCGAGTACGTCAAGACCCACCCGGTGGCCTACTGCATCGTCCACAAGGTCGACCGGCTCGCGCGCAACCGCGCCGACGACGTCGCCATCCACCTCGCGCTCAAAGAAGCAGGCGTCCTGCTGGTCTCGGCGACCGAGAACATCGACGAGACGCCCTCGGGGATGCTGTTGCACGGGATCATGTCCACCATCGCGGAGTTCTACTCCCGCAACCTCGCCAACGAGGTCTCCAAGGGCATGAACCAGAAAGCCGTCACCGGCGGCACCAACGGCAAGGCCCCGATGGGCTACCTCAACGTCACCCGGCGCGACGAACTCGGCCGCGAGATCCGCACCATCGACATCGACCCGCACCGCGGCCCGATCATCCGGTGGGCCTTCGAGGCCTACGCCACCGGGAACTACTCGGTGGCGACCCTGCGCGATGAACTCATCGACCGCGGCCTGACCACCGTGGCGACACCGAAGCGGCCAGCCAAGCCTCCCGCGTTGTCCTCGATCCACCGGATGCTGGCCAGCCCCTACTACAAGGGCAACGTGCAGTTCAAAGGCGCGACCTACGACGGCCTGCACGAACCCCTGGTCGCCCCCGAGGTCTGGTACCGGGTCCAGACGGTCCTCGCCGCCCACCAGGCCTCCGGAGAGAAGACCCAAGCCCACGAGCACTACCTCAAAGGCACCGTGTTCTGCGGCACCTGCGGCTCCCGGCTGATCCTGTCCAACGCCCGCAGCCGCAGCGGAGTGATCTACCCGTACTTCATCTGCGCCGGCCGACACTCCAAGCGCACCAACTGTGACCGTAAGTCGATGTTCGTGCCCGACGTGGAGGCCGCGGTCGAGGACTACTACCGCCGCGTGCAGATACCCGCCCACATCGTCACCGCGCTGCGCGAGCTGATCACCAGCGAGTTCGACCGGCTCTTCGCCACCGCCAAGACCGAACGCAAAGCACAGGTCGCCGAACGCGACCGCCTCTACGACGAGCGCACCAAGCTGCTCCAGGCCCACTACGCCGGGGCCGTGCCACTTGACCTGCTGGGGACCGAACAGGACCGCATCGCCCGACAGATCGCGTTTCTCGACTCACGGATCGAGGCCAGCGAGATCGAGTACGACCGGGCCCGCGCCCATCTCGATGACTGCCTGGCCCTGGCAGGCAACGCCCACGCGATCTACATGAGCATCGACGACTCACTCCGTCGGATCGCCAACCAGGCCTTCTTCGACCGTCTCACCGTCACCGACGACGACGCCATCGACGCCGAACCAGGCGTGCCCTTCGACACCCTGTTCAACCCCGAGGTCCAGGCCACCGCCCTCGCCCGCCAGACAGCAGGCGGAAACGGGGCGGATCAAACCGGGAACGTCGCTGGTTTGAACAACGACGCTCTGGTGCCCCCTGCAGGATTCGAACCTGCGACACCCGCTTTAGGAGAGCGGTGCTCTATCCCCTGAGCTAAGGGGGCTCACCTACGAAAACCTCCTGCAGAGGTCTTCGCTGGGTCCCGGACGAGCCAAGTCGGTA